>JBMLOS010000140.1:0-7255 GCA_049242845.1 Prochlorococcaceae cyanobacterium | reverse complement strand
GTGCCCCCGCCTCGGGCCCGGGGGGCGGGGGGGGGGGGGCCGCGGGCCCCCCCCCCCGGGGGGCGGGGGCCCCGGGGGGGTGGGGCGGGGCATTCGCGGCGGTTGGGGGGGGGTTGGGGGGGAAAGGAGCGCACCGGCAGCTCCTTCACCACCGGCTTCATGAAGAAGTTCCAGGCGTAGGTGGCCACCACGCTGGTGCTCTGGGTGTTGCGGCTGTCGTCGTAGCCCAGCCAGACACCGGTGGTGAGCTGCGGGATCGAGCCGATGAACCAGAGATCCCGGCCCCCTTCGGAGGTGCCTGTCTTGCCGGCCACAGCGCGATCCGGCAGGGCCGCGCCGCCGCCCGTGCCGGAGCGCACGGCCTGCTCCAGCATCCACATCATCGCGTCGGCGATGTCGCTGTCCATGGCCCGCCGCCCGCGGTCGCCGTCATGGCGGCGGCTCCAGAGCAGTTCGCCGTCGGGGCCGTAGATCTCCTCGAAGGGGGTCGGCGCCACGTAGACCCCGCGGTTGTTCACGGCGGCGTAGGCGGCCGTCATGTCGAGCACCGTCTGCTCGGTGGCCCCCACGGCGAGGGGGTAGAAACGGCCGAGCTCGCGGGTGATGCCCAGGCTGTTGGCCGTGGCGATCACCTTGTCGAAGCCCAGCTGACGCAGCAGCCCCACGGCCACGGTGTTGAGCGAGTTCTGCAGGGCCACCGACAGCGGCACCCGGCCCATGTAGCGGTTGCCGAAGTTCTTGGGGCAGTAGCCAGCGAAGCAGCGGGCGCTGTCGAGCACGGCCGTCTCGGGCCGCATCCCCTCCTGCAGGGCCGTGAGGTACACGAACAGCTTGAAGGTGGAGCCCGGCGAACGAAGGGCCTGGGCGGCGCGGTTGAACTGGCTGGTGCTGAAGTCCTTGCCGCCCACCATGGCGCGCACCAGCCCGGTGCCGGGCTCGAGCGCCACCAGGACCCCTTCCATGCTACCGCTGGCGTAGGTGTCGATCGTCTTCTGGGCCTGGGCGTTCCAGTCGAGGTTGAGGCCTGTGCGCACCGTGAGCCCCCCCACCTCGATCTGCTCACGGGTGAGCACCTTGGGCAGCTCCTGGGCCACCCAGCTGGTGAAGTGGGGTGCGCGGCTGACCCAGTACTTCGGCTCGGCGGGCTTGAGCGCCAGGGGCGAGGAGAGGGCCTCCTGCTCCTGGACGGCATCGATGAAGCCGGCTTCGCGCATGCGGCGGAGCACGATCGCCCGGCGCTGCAGGGCCAGGTCGGGATTCACCAGGGGGGAATAGACCGAGGGGGCGGGGGGCAGGCCCGCGATCAGGGCCGCCTCCGGCAGGGTGAGCTCATCGGGGGTCTTGGAGAAATAGATCCAGGCGGCATCGGCGACGCCATAGGCGCTGGAGCCCAGGTACACGAAGTTGAGGTACTGCTCCAGGATCTGCTGCTTGCTCAGCTGCCGCTCGAGCTTGCCGGCCAGAGCCACCTCCTTCAGCTTGCGCACAAGGGTGCGGTCCTGGCTGAGGAACACCGTGCGGGCCAGCTGCTGGGTGATCGTGCTGGCACCCTCCTCCACGGCGCCCTGGCGCAGGTTGCGGAGCACGGCACGGCTGATGCCAAGCAGGTCGATGCCGTTGTGCTGGTAGAAGCGCCGGTCCTCGGCGGCGATGAAGGCCTGCCGCACCAGCTCGGGCATGCGGCCCGCAACGAGCTTGTCCCGCGTCGCCGGACCCAGCTTCTGGATCACCTCCCCGTCGGCGGCATAGATCGTGAGGGTGCCGGGGCGGTTGAAGCGGCTGATGCCACGCGCATCGGGCAGAACGGCATCGATGCCGGCCACGAGAGCAGCCTGGCCGACCGCCACAGCGCCTCCGAGGACCGCGGCCAGAAGGCCGGCACGCAGCAGCTGGAGGGTGCGCTGCTTCACATCAGCCGAGGGAGGAGCCCACCAGCTCGCTGTGGCCGATGGCGAGGGCGGTCACGAGCATGCCGAGCACCAGGAAGGGCTGGGCGCTGGCCTGGTACTTCACATCGAAGGCCACGGGATCGCGCAGCAGCCAGATGTCCTGGAAGGTGATCTGGGGAACGATCAGCAATACCAGCAGCACGGCCGCGAAGTGCTGCCCGATCAGGATCAGCACGGCCACCATCGCCAGCTGGAACACATCGATCATCGCGGCGCTGATCCAGCTGGCCCGGCGCACCCCGAACACCACGGGCAGGCTCTGGAGGCCGAGGGCCCGGTCGCCCTCCACGCTCTTGAAGTCGTTCACCACGGCGATGCCGAGGCCCGCCAGGGAATAGGCGAGGGTGAGCAGGGCCGTGGACCAGGTGAGCTGGCCGAAGAGGGCCTGGCCAGCCCACCAGGGCAGGGCGATGTAGCTGGCGCCGAGGGCGTAGTTGCCCAGCCAGCCGTTCTGCTTGAGCTTCAGGGGCGGGGCCGAATAGATGAAGCTCACGAAGGAGCCGCCCAGCGCCAGGAGAAACAGCACCGGGGTGGCGTGGCCGGCCCAGAGATCGAGGCCGTAGGCCACCGCCAGGCCCGCCAGCAGCAGCACCCAGATCTGGGCCTTCACCTGAGCCAGGGGAATCGCACCGGAGGGGATGGGCCGGTAGGGCTCGTTGATCGCGTCGATCTCGCGGTCGTAGTAGTCGTTGATCGTCTGGGTGTAGCCGGCGAGCAGCGGACCGCTCATCAGCATGCAGGCGAAGGATGCCCCCACCTCCGCCGGGGTCCAGTGGAAATGGCCCGAGGCCGCCGCACCGCAGAGCACTCCCCAGATCAGCGGGATCCAGGTGACGGGCTTCATCAGCTGCAGCCGGATCCGCCAGAGGCTGGTGGTCTCACCGGCCCCCTTCATGCCGAGCAGCTGGCGTGCGGCCGCTCCGGCTCCGCCGGAGGGTGCGGCAGCGGCGGGGGTTTCGACCGGGGAGGATCCGGCGGGGGAACTGTCGCTCACGGTCGCGGGGCGGGAAACGGGAGGCCGGCGGTCAGAGGGGGGTGATCTCGTCGTCGAAGAACCAGGTGGTGGTACCGCCCTTGAGCTCCACCACCACGCCGATGCCCTGGCCGTCGGTCACCTTGAAGTCGCGCACGGTGCCGGTGGCATCGGCCCGCAGGGCTTCCACCAGTTCGGCGGGAATGCGGTCGCGCACCCGGGTGACCCGCACCTTCGAACCGATGGTGATGGCAGCCTGGGACATGTCCGGGGCGAGAGAAAAGTGGCGCAACCCTAACAGCGCCGCACCCTCTGCCCTGCTCCTCCCCTGCCTGTGCACCCGTGGTCGCCAAGCGCATCATTCCCTGCCTCGACGTGGCCGAGGGCCGTGTGGTGAAGGGGGTCAACTTCGTGGGCCTGCGCGATGCCGGCGATCCGGTGGAACTGGCCTGCCGCTACAGCGCCTCCGGGGCCGACGAGCTGGTGTTCCTCGACATCGCCGCCAGCCACCAGGGCCGCGCCACCCTGGTGGATCTGGTGCGCCGCACCGCCGAGGAGGTCACGATCCCCTTCACGGTGGGGGGCGGCATCGGCAGCGTGGAGGGCATCACCGAACTGCTGCGGGCCGGGGCCGACAAGATCAGTCTCAACTCCTCGGCGGTGCGTCAGCCGCAGCTGGTGGCGGAGGGGGCGGAGCGCTTCGGGTCCCAGTGCATCGTGGTGGCGATCGATGCCCGCCGCCGGGCCGAGGGCGGCGGCTGGGACGTGTATGTGAAGGGGGGACGCGAGAACACCGGCCTGGATGCGGTGGCCTGGGCCGAGCGGGTGGTGGCCCTGGGGGCGGGCGAGATCCTGCTCACCTCCATGGACGGGGACGGCACCCAGGCGGGCTACGACCTGGCCCTCACCCGGGCGGTGGCGGATGCGGTGGAGGTGCCGGTGATCGCCTCCGGCGGCGCCGGCTGCATCGACCACATCGCCGAGGCGCTGGAGCAGGGCGGGGCCGCCGCGGCCCTGCTGGCCTCCCTGCTGCACGACGGGGTGCTCACGGTGGAGGAGATCAAGCGCGATCTGCTCGCCCGGGACCTGCCGGTGCGGCCCCTCACAGGTTCGTCGCAGACAGGTGCGACGCAGGCGGGATGAAGGGGCGCGAAGCTCTGTAAACCGTCGTTACATTGAGGGTGTACTTCACGGTTGCCACTCCGGTTCCCGCTTGACCTTCCTGCACGCCCTTCCGGAACCGCTGATCACCGCCCTCGCCCTGCTGATGGTGTCGGCGGTGGTGGCGCTCGTGGCCTGGGCCCTGCAGCTCATGCAGGCCGCCAACGACCGGCAGGAGTTCTCGCTGATGCTGGCCGGCTGCATGGTGTGCTCCGCGGCCGTGGGCCTGGCCACGGTGATGGTGCTCACCTTCACCGGCCCGGTGCGCCTCGATGCCAGGCAGCTGCCCCCCGCCGGCGCCGAGATGGATTCCGGCATCAGCCTCGATGCGATCGTGCTCCCCTGGGACGAGACGACCTCCTGAGGGCCTCCCCCCACTCCCGTGAAGCCCGGTGATGCCGACGCGGTGGTCGACCTGTTCGAGACCATCGCCCCCGCCTACGACCGCCTCAACGACCTGCTCAGCCTCGGGCTGCACCGCCTCTGGAAGCGCCAGGCCCTGGCCTGGCTGCAGCCCCGCGCCGGTCAGCGGCTGCTCGATCTCTGCTGCGGCACCGGCGATCTGGCCCTGCTGATGGCGGCCGCGGTGCGGCCTGGAGGCCTGGTGCTGGGCATCGATGCCGCCGCCGCGCCCCTTGAGCGGGCCCGGCACCGCAGCCGGCAGCAGCCCTGGCTGCCAGTGGAATGGCAGCAGGGGGATGCGCTGGCCACCGGTCTGGCGGACGGGTGGGCGGATGGGGCGGTGATGGCCTATGGCCTGCGGAACCTCAGTGATCCGGCCGCCGGCCTGCGGGAGCTGCGGCGGGTGCTGCGGACCGGCGGCCGGGCGGCGGTGCTCGATTTCAACCGTCCGGATCCGGAGGGGGCCTCGAGCCCGGGCGATGCCCGGCGCGAGCGGCTGGTGCAGAACGCCCAGCGCTTCTACCTGCGGCGCCTGGTGGTGCCGATGGCCCGCCGGGCCGGGCTCGAGGCCCAGTACGCCTACCTGGAGGACAGCCTGGCGCGCTTCCCCACCGGCGCCGCCCAGGAACGGCTGGCCCTGGAGGCGGGCTTCCGCCAGGCCCGCCACCGCCTGCTGGCGGGGGGCCAGATGGGGCTGCTGCAGCTGCAGGGCTGAGCCCCGGGAGTGGACAGCCGGAGCCGCCTAGCCTCAAGAGGTTCCGTGGCCGGCGACCGTGCAGGACTTCCGGATCGAACCGGTGATCCACCTCGGCCGTGACCAGCTGGACGGCGGCAACCTCTGCTGGTGGCCCGAAGGCCGGCCCGCCGAGCCGGAGGCCCTGCGGGCCCTCGAGGAGGATCCGATCACGGCCCTGGAGGTGAGCGCGGAGCAGTTCCTTCTGGCCCTGCGGCTGCTGGAGCGGCTGCCGGAACCCCTCTGGCTCTCGGTGTTCCTGCCCCCGGCGCTGCTTCCCTCGATGCAGGGCCTGTTCCGGGCCCTCTCCCGCAGGCTGGACGATCTCGAGGACCTGCGCCGCCGGATCGGAAGGCGGCTCGTGGTGGGCCTGCAGGGCGACCCCGGCAGCGGCCGGGAGCTGCGCGGTTCGCCCCTGCTGACGAACCTGGCGGAGCTGCACACGCTCACCGTGCGTCTCGGGAGTGAGGGACAGCCCGTGATTCCCCAGCTGCTGGCCGTCCCGTTCCAACGCGTCTCGGTGACCTCCTCCCTGGCGGATGGCGCCGACAGCAGCGCACCGCAGCAACGGTTCCTTCGCTGGCTGGTGGGCGCCTGCCACGCCGTGGAGGTGCCGATCGCCGTGGGGGGCGTGGCCACAGGCTCCCAGGCCGCGCTGCTGCGGCGCCTGGGGGTGGACCTGGGCCACGGCCCGTTCTGGAGCCTCCCCCTGCCGGAGGAACGCTTTGCCACCCTGGCGGGCCAGGCGGGCAGCTACCGCAGGTTGGACAAACTTGCAAGAGTGGCTACCGACACGGACTTTCGGTAGCGATCCAGCTTCTATGGAAGTGTCAAAACGGTACGCCTGCCATGTTGAGCGGCCACATCCCCCCCGCCCGCCAACTGGAGACCTTCCACATTCAACCGGTGGTGGATCTGCGCACCAACCGGGTCTGTGGCGGTGAACTGCTCTGGCGGCCCGAGGGGCAGCCCCCCAGCCGCGAGGCCCTGGAAGCCCTCGAGGAGGATCCCGTCCTCAACCTCCGCGTCGGCCAGGACGCATTCCTCGTGGCGTTGCGCCACCTCAGCCGCTCCCAGGCGAACGTGTGGCTGTCGGTGAACCTCTCCTGCCGCTTCATCGGCACGGGTCGTTCCTTCTTCCGGCCCATCTCCCAGGCGGTGGAGGATCTCGATGCCCTGCGCCGTCAGGTGGGCAAACGCCTCGTGATCGAGGTGGTGGAGAAGGGTGTAGCCGGGCCGCGGGAAACGGAATTCATCAATGAACTCTCGCAGCTCCACACCATCGCCGTGGACGACTTCGGCGTCGGTGAGGCGCCGCTCTCCCACATGCTGGCGTTCAACTACAGCAAGGTGAAGGTGGACCGCAGCATCGTGGCCCACTGCGATTCCGATCTCTACCGCCAGCGGTTCCTGCGCTGGCTCACGGGCGGCTGCCACGGCATCGAGGTGGATGTGTGCGCCGAGGGCATCGAGACCGAATCCGAGGCCGCCTTCCTGCGGCGCCTCGGCGTGGAGCAGGGCCAGGGCTGGCTCTGGAGCAAGGCCCTGCCCCCCGAGCAGTTCGAGGCCCTCTGCCAGCCGCGGGAATCGGTGAGCCAGTCGCTCAGCCGCCTGCTGGAGAACTCCCCCTCCTGAGGCCGTCCCGGCCCGGGGTGGAGAATGCCCCGATCGCCCCAGGGCCGGCCCTGCCATGCATTTTCAGGACATCATCAGCACCCTCAATCGCTTCTGGGCGGAGCGGGGCTGTCTGATCCTGCAGCCCTATGACACCGAGAAGGGAGCCGGCACCATGAGCCCCCACACGGTGCTGCGGGCCCTCGGCCCGGAACCCTGGGCCGTGGCCTACCCCGAGCCCTGCCGCCGCCCCACCGATGGCCGCTACGGCGACAACCCGAACCGGGCGCAGCACTACTTTCAGTACCAGGTGCTGATCAAACCCAGCCCCGAGGGCATCCAGGAGACCTACCTGGCCTCGCTCGAGGCCCTGGGCATCCGCGCCGCCGACCACGACATCCGCTTCGTGGAGGACAACTGGGA
>JBMLOS010000139.1:0-16083 GCA_049242845.1 Prochlorococcaceae cyanobacterium | reverse complement strand
CGCTGGCGGCCCGCTGGGCAAAGATGTCGAGGATCAGCTCGCTGCGGTCGCTCACGGGCAGGTCCAGCCGCTCCTCCAGAGTGCGGCCCTGCACCGGGCTCAGCTCCCGGTCGGTCACCACCAGGGTGGCGCCCACGCGCCGGGCCTCCAGGGCCGCCTCCGTGAGCTTGCCCTCGCCCCACATGCTCTGGGGATGGGCGTGCTGACGCCGCTGGCTCACCACCCCCACCGGTTCGGCGCCGGCGCTGCGCACCAGACCCTCCAGTTCCGCGAGCTCCCGGTTTGCCTGCTGCGGCTGGGAGGGCGTGAGTGCCAGCAGCAGCACCCGTTCCTGGCCGGGGGCGGCCACGGGCGCACTCCCCTGCTCCGGGGCAGGCCCCAGGCCGGCCGGATCGCGGGCACAGAGATCCAGCAGGTCGCCTTCCTCCAGGCAGCGCCACGGCTGCCCCTCCCCGCTCGGCACGTAGAGGGCTGCCGGCCAGTGCCCCCCCGGAGCCGGCTGGCCGGCGAAACGCAGCCACAGCTGCGGCGCCAGATCCAGCCCCACAATGCCCTCCTGGGCGCCGGGATCGAGCCGCTTGCTGCGGTCGCAGCAGGTGAGCAGCCGCCAGTCGCTGCCCAGGCGCCGTTCGGATCCGGGCAGCTTCTCCAGCAGCCGGGTCGAGGTCTCGAGCGGGCCCACCCACAGCATCCGCCCCAGGCCGCGGCCGTCCACCAGCAGGGTGAGGGGGGTCTCCATCTCGTGGCTGGCCTCCGCCAGGCGCTGCAGGGTCAGCCCCTCGGCTGCACTCTCCACGGCATGGCGCCGATGGCAGAGCCGCTCCAGCCGCCGCCTTTGCGAGGGCCGCAGCCCCTCGGTCCGTCCCGCCAGCACGCCCTGTTTCAAGACCGGCGGATCCGCAGCGGCCGCAGGCCCGCCGCCGCGGCCCCCTCGGTGTCCTCGCGGCTGTCGCCCACATGCCAGGCCCGTGCGGGCTCCACCTCCAGCCGATCGAGAGCCTGGCGGAACGGAATCGGCGACGGTTTGGCGGCTCCCGCCGTGCTCGACACCACCACCACCTCCAGCCACGGGGCCAGGCCGAGGGCCTCCAGCAGCCCGAACAGCCGCTGATCGAAGTTGCTCACCACCCCCAGCCGGATCCCCTCGGCGCTCCATCGCTCCAGGCAGGGCGCCACATCGGCGTACACCTTCCAGGGGGCGGGCCCGGCGAAATGATCGAACAGGGCCTCCGCCAGCTCCGCGGGGGGCGCGATTCCCGCCGCCTGCCGGAAGGCTTCTTCGATCCGCTCCCCCCACCAGCGCCGCTCCGCCGCCGCCAGTTCCTCGCCCGCCAGTCCCGGAAAGGCCAGGGGCGGCGCCTGGCGATACACGGCCGGGAAGACCCGGTCGATCGCCGCGGCCTCCACCACCAGCCCGTGCTCCGCCGCCACGGCGGCATAGCTGCGGCCCACGGACTGGCGCAGGCCGATCAGGGTGCCCATGGCATCGAGCAGCAGTGCCCGGGGGCGGCGCACCTCAGCCGGCATCACTGAGCCATCCCGCCGCCACCCGCAGCTGCAGGGGCAGCCCCGGCAGCCGGGTGAGATAGGCCAGCCGCCGCAGCTGATAGGCGGCAGCGCCGGCCAGGGTGAGGCCGCTGCCGGTGAGGCTGGCCTCGCCGCGGCCGAGGCTGATCATCTCGCCGAGGTCGTTCCAGTGGAAGGGCTCGAGGGGGGCGCCGGCCAGGGATCGCACCAGGTTGGCCGCCAGGCAGGGAGCCTGCTGGAAGGCCACCTGGGCGTTGGCCGGCAGGGGCAGCCCCTCCTCGTCCGGCACCCGCGCCACATCCCCGGCCAGGAAGATCTCGTTCTGGCCCTGCAGGCGCAGGTCGGCCTCGGCGGGCAGGCGGCCGAGGGCGTCGCCCGCCACCGGCGGCTGCAGCAGCGGCGGCCGCGCCTGGAACCCGGCGGTCCAGATCACCCCCTCCACCGGCAGCCGTTCCGGCTCGCTGCGCAGGTCGCCGGGGCCGTCGGTGCGCAGGCTGAGGCTGCCGGCCTGCAGCTCCAGCACGCGGGTGTGGCAGCGGAGCCGCACGTCGCGGCGCTGCAGGGCCGACCGGGCCTGCTCCCGGTTGAAGGAACGGGCCTGGGGCAGCAGTTCCGGCCCCCGCTCGATCAGTTCGATCAGGGTGGTGCCCTCCAGCAGATCGGCCAGCTTGCAGGCCAGTTCCACGCCGCTGGGGCCGGCGCCCACGATCGCCAGCCGCTGCAGGGGACGGGCCTGGGCCCGCAGCCGTTCCACCAGCTCCTGCAGCCGGTCCACATCGGGGAGGCTGCGGAAGAACAGGGCGTGCTCGCGCACCCCCGGCACATCGAAGGTGGCGGGCTGGCCGCCGCTGGCGATCACCAGGCGCCCGTAGCCCAGGGCCCGGCCCCCGTGGGTGTGCACCCGGCGGCTCTGGCAGTCGATCCGCTCCACCCGGTCCTGCAGCCAGGCGATGCCCCGGCTGGCGAGCAGGGAGTCGTAGCGCGGAGCGATCTCCCAGCGGCGCAGTTCGCCGCTGAGCAGCTCATAGAGAAGAGGAAGAAACAGGAACCGTTCGTTCGGCTCGATCAGCAGGATCGGCGGATGGTGCCGCTGCTGGGCCAGGCAGAGGGCTGTGTACAGGCCGGCGAAGCCTCCCCCCACGATCACCACCCGCCGCCCGGCGGCCCCGGGCTCGGCCGTGGTCGCGGGGGGGGCGTCCGGGCCCCGGCTCGGGTTCGGATCGGGACTCAAGGGCAGCAGGCTGGACCGGAAGGCGGGACGGAGGGTCTTCAGGGCCGGCCTGCACCCTAACCAGGCATCCCTTCCCAGGCATGATGGAGCCATGGTGAGTGCTCCAGCCGCAACCCTGCCCGTCGACGGGGCGGGCCAGCCCATCGACCTCCCGCAGGCGCGCGCCGAGCTCGAGCCGCTGCCGGCCCAGGAGCGGATGCGCTGGGCCCACGAGCGGTTCCGCAGTGGCTTCGCCCTCACCACCAGCTTCGGCATCCAGTCGGCGGTGCTGCTGCACATGCTCAGCCGGGTGCCGGGCGGAGCCGCCGTGCCGGTGATCTGGGTGGACACGGGCTATCTCCCCCCCGAGACCTACCGCTACGCCGATCAGCTCACCGAACGGCTCGGTCTGCGGCTGCACGTGGCCCAGTCGGAGGTTTCGCCGGCCCGCATGGAGGCCCTGCACGGCCGCCTCTGGGAAACCGGCCAGGTGGAAGACCTCGAGCTCTATCACCGCATCCGCAAGGTGGAACCTCTGGAGCGGGCCTTCGAGGAGCTGCAGGTGCGCTGCTGGGCCAGCGGCGTGCGCGGCGGCCAGACCGACCACCGCCGCAGCATGCAGGCGCTCGATCCGATCCGGCAGCGCTGGTCGCTCCGGCCGCTGCTCAGCTGGAGCCACCGGGACGTCTACTACTACATGCAGGAGCACGACCTGCCCCAGCATCCCCTCTTCGAGCAGGGCTATTCCACCGTGGGCGACTGGCATTCGAGCGCTCCGGACGGGGGCGAGTCCAACGGCCGGGCCACCCGCTTCGGCGGGCTCAAGCAGGAGTGCGGCATCCACCTGCCGGGCCTGATGGGTGAAGGCATCTGAGCCTCCCGGCGGGGCCAGCTCCGGGCCAGGGGCCGCGGCGGCCGACCGCTGGCTGCTGATCGGCAACAGCCGCTGGCACTGGGCCTGGGCGCCCCTGGATCCCGAGGGTGCTCTCCGCAGCATCCACACCGCTCCGGGGGAGGAGCCCCCCGGGGCGCCCCTGCGGGCCTGGGCCGCCGTGGGGCCGGTTCCGGCGGGCTGGGCCGAGCGCCTCGTCGGGGTGCCTCGGCTCGACCTCGGGCAGATCCCCCTGCAGGGCGCTCCCCCCTGGCTGGGGATCGATCGGGCGCTGGCGGGCTGGCAGGCCTGGCAGCAGCGGCGGCGGCCGGTGCTCGTGGCCGATGCCGGCACGGTGCTGAGCCTCACCCTGGTGGATGGGGAGGGCCGCTTCCGCGGCGGTCGGCTCCAGGCGGGCCTGGCTCTGCAGCTGCGCTCCATGGGGGCGGCCACCGCGGCGCTGCCCCGGTTCGATCAGCCCCTGCAGGCGCTTGCCGCGGCCACGGAACCCTGGCCCGCGGCCACGGCCGAGGCGATGGTGGAGGGGGTGAGCCGGGGGCTGGCGGCGGCCCTGGAGCGGGCGGCCCGGGAGGCCCGTGCGCTGCTGCCGGGCTGCGGGCTCTGGCTCACCGGTGGCGACGGGGAGCGCCTGGCGGCGCTGCTGGCCTCCGGCCATCCGGGCGCCGGGGGCGGCTGGACCCTGGCGCCGGATCTGGTGCTCGAGGCCCTCGTGGCCCTGGCGCCGGCTCAGCCCAGTGCGAGATCCCCGAGGATCTGATCGGCCATCACCTCAGCCTTCACCTTGCGGTAGATGCGCTCGAGCTTGCCTTCGGCGTCCACCACGAAGGTGTGGCGCATCATCCCCATGAATTCGCGGCCCATGAATTTCTTTAGCCCGTAGCTGCCGTAGGCGCTGGCCACCGGGCAGGGTTCGGCGTCGGTGAGCAGAGGAAAGGGCAGGCTGTACTTGGCGATGAACTTGGTGTGGCTGCCGGCGGCGTCCTTGCTGATGCCCAGCACCCGGATGCCGTGGCTGCGGAGGGTGTCCCACTGGTCGCGGAAGTTGCAGGCCTCCTTGGTGCAGCCGGGGGTGTCGTCCTTGGGATAGAAGTACAGAACCACCCGTTCCCCCCGGAAGTCGGACAGGCTCACGGGGTTGCCATCCTGGTCGGGCAGGGTGAAGGCGGGCGCGGCATCACCGATCTGGAGCTCCATGGTCTGGGATTCCATGCAGGACCGTGGGGGGTGCGGAGTGGGACAGAGCCTAGGGGCCGGGCCTGGGGCATGGCTGTGGCTCGCGCCCCTGGAAGCGGCCCCCGACGAGCAGCACGTGCTGTCGGCCCAGGAGCGGTGCTGGGCCGGTGAGCTGCCCGCGGGCCTGGCGGAGCGCTACCGCGCCAGCCGGACGCGGCTGCGGTGGCAGCTGGCGGAACGGCTGGGCTGCCGCCCGGAGGCCGTGCCTCTGCAGAGCCCGCCCGGCCATCCGCCCCGGCTGGAGCAGGGGTACGGCTGGGTGAGCCTCAGCCACTGCCGCGGGGGCCTGCTCACGGCCTGGTCGCCGTGGCCGATCGGCGTGGACCTCGAGCGGCTCGATCGCCCCCTGCGGGCCGAGCCGCTGCTGCGGCGCCATTTCCCGCCGGCGGAACAGCGCCAGCTGCTGGAGGGCCCCTGGGCCGCAGATCCGGATCGCCTGCGGCTGGCGGTGCTCACCAGCTGGGTGCACAAGGAGGCGGCGATCAAGTGGCGTCGGCGCAGCCTGGCCGCTGAGCTCGGGCACTGGTGCTTCGACCATGGATGCGGCACCCTGCGGCAGGGACTCGATGGTGCGGCCCCTCCCTGCTGGAGCCTGCGGCGGGGGGTGTGGCTCCTGGCGGCGGTGGGGGAGGGGGCTCAGGGGACGGAGCTGATCAATGAACTCACGCCGGCTGGCCCTGCCTGAGCCTCTTCCGGAAGCCGGATCCGTCAGCGAAGCACGACAGAATGTTGCAGTCTCCCGCCTGTGGTCTTGCCAGGCTTGGGCTGGGACAGGGGAGATTGTCTTGGATTGATTTTCGCTGGAATCGCCTGTGAGATCTTCGCCGCATCAGGCGCTGCATCCTGCCGCTGCGACGCTCCTGCGACCAGACTGCGATCGAGGCCGCCGATCGTGGCTGGGGGCCGGTGGATTCCGCCCGGAAGGGCCGGCGAAATATGGGCACATCCAGGGCTCGCGGCTACTTTCGGAAATGAAGTCCCCCTCTTTTTTCCCGTGCTGAAGCGTCTGCTTGCCGGTCTCGCTGTGGGAACGGCCCTCACTGCCGTGGGTCTGCCGGCCTCGGCGGCCGTGGATAACGATCTGCCCGTGCGTTGGAACACCGGTGGTGCCGTCTGGTCCACCAATCTCGATGCCTTCAAGACCTTCATCGACTCCGGTGATGTGACCGATCGCGGTCTCTCCGGTGGTCTGTCCCGCTCCGGCTGGACTGCCGAGGAAGTGCGCTCCGGTCTGTCCAAGACCTACAGCGTCGATCTGATCGGCGTGTCGCGCTTCCTGTATTCCGACAACGGT
The DNA here is from genome assembly GCA_049242845.1 of Prochlorococcaceae cyanobacterium. Classification (GTDB taxonomy): domain Bacteria; phylum Cyanobacteriota; class Cyanobacteriia; order PCC-6307; family Cyanobiaceae; genus CBW1002. Next base: position 9,927 of record JBMLOS010000139.1, on the reverse strand, counting down.
GTGAAGTTCCTCAAGAACGCCACCCGCAGCTATTTCCCATACTGGACGATGAACACCTACGCCGTCCAGGCGCTGCGTTCGGCGATCATCGCCGATTCGGTGGACGGTTCGCTCTCCTCGGCCGGCATCATGGCGGCCCTGCCCACCGACTTCCGCCTGGCGGACACCTGCAACACCTACGACGGCAAGCAGAACGTCTGCGCCGAGGGTCGTTGCCAGGGTGATGCCCAGTGCACCTCCCTGCTCTCCTGGTACGTCTTCCTGCCGGCCTGCATCCAGGCCAACCAGATGATGGACCCCGTGACCGAGCCCCGCGCCGCTGCGCCCGCCCCCATGCCCGCCGAGCCGATCCGCGGCCTCTGGTGAGCCCGGAAGGCCTCGAGGCCTTCGGCGCCCCAAGGCGCATCGCCCCGGCTCCGGCCGGGGCTTTTTCATGCCGGCTCGCTTCGGCGGCCCCGCAGCCGGCGGTGGGTGAGCCGCTGGGGCACGCTCCCCCCCGGCTGCCGCGCCAAGGCCTGCCGCAGCGGTTCCACTTGGGAGGCCCGGCCGCGGTTTTCCAGCCAGAGGCGGTAGCCGGCCTGCGGCGCGAACCAGCGCTCCAGCACCTCGGCGCTGAGACGCAGGGGCAGCTCCTCCTGCCACTGCTCCTCCTCCAGGGTCCATCCGCGCGCCGTGAGGATCGGCCGGGCCAGCGGCGCTCCCGCCCGGCCCGGCGCCAGCCATTCCTCCTCCAGCTCCTGCAGCTCCTCGAGACTGCCCAGGGGGGGCTTGCTCCCGCAGGCCTCCCGCAGGGCCCCGGCCGGCCCCAGCTCCGGCTCGCTGAACAGCAGGCGCAGTTCGCCGCCGGGGGCGAGCAGGGTATCCAGCCGGCCCAGCCATTCCTCCCAGAGCCCCGCCGAGGCGCCCCGCAGCGGCTGGCGGGCCACGATCCACTCAAAGTGCTCCCCCGGCTCCAGCACGTTCTCCGCTCCCTGCAGGCCGCCCGGCCCTGCCGGCAGCAGCCGCGGCCGCTGCAGGGTGTCGAGCAGGGCGGCATGGCTGGCGATCCGCTCCCGGTCGCCCTCCGTGGCGGGCCCCACCACCACGCCCCCTTCGGTTGCCTGCCGCAGGGGATCGAGGGCCCAGAGCAGGGAGCGGGCCTCCAGCACCAGTACCCGATCGGTGCTGCGCAGGGGGGCTCCCTGCCAGAACCGCCGGCGCAGGCGGTCGAGCCGTTCCCCCTCGGCGGCGGCCTGGCGCTGCAGCCAGCGCTCCAGCCGCGCATCGCCGGGGCTGCTGCTCAGCTTCTCCCCCTCCTCCCCCTCCAGCTCGGCGGCCACCGCCAGCTGGGCGGCTCGCCGCTCCTGCAGCCGCTGGCGCCGCTCTCCTTCCCAGCCGGCCCGGCCCGGCTGCCAGAACACCTCGCCCTGCAGCGCCGTGGGCAGGTACTGCTGCGCCACCCAGTGTTCGGCGTAGGCATGGGGGTAGCGGTAGCCCTGGCCATCGCCGAACACCTTGCCGTCGCGGTTGGCGTCGCGGAGGTGGGAGGGGACTTCCTGGGGCCGGGCGCCGCGCACGGCCCGCACCGCATCGAAGAAGCCGAGGCTGCTGTTGCTCTTCTCGGTGCCCGCCAGGTAGAGGGCCGCCTGGGCGAGGGGGTAGAGCCCCTCCGGCAGGCCGATCCGCTCGAAGGCCGCGGCGCAGGCCTCCACCATCACCATCGCCTGGGGATCGGCCAGGCCCACGTCCTCGCCGGCGGAGATGAGCATGCGCCGGAAAATGAAGCGCGGGTTCTCCCCGGCCTCCACCATCCGCGCCAGCCAGAACAGCGCCGCGTCGGGATCGCTCCCCCGCAGCGACTTGATGAAGGCGCTGATCGTGTCGAAGTGGGCGTCCCCCTGCTTGTCGTAGAGCACCGCCCGCTCCTGGATCGACTCCTCCGCGATCGCCAGATCGATCGTGATGGCGCCATCCGCCGCCGGGGGGGTGGTCTCCACCGCCAGTTCGAGTGCGTTGAGCAGGCTGCGGGCATCGCCGCCGGCCACGCTCACCAGGTGCTCGGCGGCTTCCGCTTCCAGCCGGATCACCCTTGCGCCGTAGCCCCGCTCCGGGTCCTCGAGGGCGTGGCGCAGCAGGCGGTGCAGGTCGGCGGCCTCGAGCGGGCGCAGCCGGAACAGGCGCGAGCGGCTCACCAGGGCCTTGTTCACCTCGAAGCAGGGGTTCTCGGTGGTGGCGCCGATCAGGGTGACGGTGCCGTTCTCGACCCAGGGCAGCAGGGCATCCTGCTGGGCGCTGTTGAAGCGATGCACCTCATCGATGAACAGCAGGGTGCGCAGGCCGTGGCGCTCCAGCCGTCCGCGGGCCGCCTCCACGGCCAGGCGCAGATCCTTCACCCCGGCCAGCACGGCGTTGAGGCTGGTGAAGTGGGCACGGGTGGTGCCGGCGATGATCCGCGCCAGGGTCGTCTTGCCGGTGCCGGGGGGGCCGTGCAGGATCAGATTGCCCACCCGGTCGGCGGCGATCGCCCGGCGCAGCAGCCGGCCCGGCGCCAGGATCGCCTCCTGCCCCACGAATTCCTCGAGGGTTCGCGGCCGCATCCGATCGGCGAGCGGGGCCAGGGCCGCCCGGCGCTGCGCTGCCTGGTGGCTGAACAGATCGCTCACGCCATCGTTCCCCCCATCCCGCACGCCGCCGCTCCCCTGCTGTGGACGATCCTGCCGCCAGCCCTGACCCCTGGCGAGAGCCTGCCCCGGCCACCAGACTGGCGAGCACTGGTATGGATGAGCCTTGCTGGCCTGGTGCTGCCTGAACCGTCGCCGTGGACCGCTGCCGGCGCCCAGGAGACCGCTCTCTCTTCGGGGCCTCGGCCCCCTGGGCCTCTCGCTGGGGGCGGCCCTGGCCCTGGCCGCCTGCGGCAAGCCGCCGGCGCCGCCCCAGAAGCCCCTGTCGGTGAGCACCGCGCCGGTGCAGATCGCCCCCTTCAGCGAGCAGGTGGAGACCGTGAGCACCCTGGAGGCGATCGATGAGGTGCAGCTGGCCGCCCAGGCGGGCGGGCGGATCGAGAAGCTGGAGATCGGCCTCGGCGACAAGGTGAAGAGCGGCCAGCTGCTGCTGGTGCTCGATCAGGTGCAGCTCCAGGCCGACCTGGCCAGCCTGCTGGCGCGGGAGGAGAAGGACAAGCTCAACTACGAGCGCTACGAGTACCTGGTGAAGCAGGGCGCCGCCAGCGCGATCCAGCGGGATCAGTTCCGCGCCCAGTACATCGAGTCCCGCGAGGCGGTGCGGGCCAAGCGGGCCGACCTCGGCTTCCGCGATCTGCGCTCCCCGATCGATGGCACCGTTGCCGACGTGCAGGTGAAGGTGGGGGATGTGATCCGCGCCGGCGATCCCTTCACCCGCCTGATCCGCAACGACCGCCTCTTCGCCCGGATCGACATGCCGGCGATCTTCGCCGACCGCATCCGCCCGGGGCTGCCGGTGGTGCTGCGCCAGAGCGGATCGGACCAGGTGCTGGTGCGGGGCACGGTGGATTCGGTGGATCCCAACGTGCTGGCGGGCTCCCAGGCCCTGCTGGTGAAGGCGGCCTTCGACAACCCCGGCAACGGCCTGCGCAACGGCCAGCGGCTGCGGGCCACGGTGGAGCTGGATCGCCGCCAGATCCCCTCGGTGCCCTTCGCGGCCGTCACCCAGACCTCCGGCCAGAGCTTCGTGTTCCGGGTGGGCACCTTCGCCGAGCTGCAGGCCCAGCCCGGCAAGGCGCCGATCGAGAAACTCCGCGCCCTGCCGCCCGGCACCCGCTTCGCCCTCCAGACCCCCGTGAAGCTGGGGCCGCTGCAGAACAACCGCTACCCGATCCTGCAGGGGGTCGCGAGCGGCCGCCAGGTGATCACCACCAACCTGCTCAACCTCCGCCACGGCATGCCGATCACGGTGAACTGACCGCGGCCCCCCGGCCACCGCTCCGTTTCCCGCCCCCCTGTCCGCCCCGTCACCGGTCCGCCTCTCCGTGTCGCCTTCCAACGGTTTCATCGTCCGCCCGGTGCTCACCACGGTGTGCAGCCTGTTGATCGTGATCGCGGGGCTGATCTCGATTCCCCTGCTGCCGGTGGAGAACCTGCCGGACATCGCACCTCCCACCGTGACGGTGGACGCGAGCTACACGGGAGCCGATGCCATCACCGTGGAGGAGGGCGTGACCACGGTGCTGGAGCAGCAGATCAACGGGGTGGAGAACATGGACTACATCACGTCCAACAGTTCCTCCGACGGCCGCAGTGAGATCACGGTTTCCTTTGCCAGCGGCACGAACGGCGATATCAACCAGGTGAACGTGCAGAACCGCGTTTCGCTGGCCAATCCCTCCCTGCCGGAGGAGGTGCGCCAGGCGGGCGTGGTGGTGAACAAGGCCTCCAACTCGATTCTGCTGGTTTACAACTTCGTCAGCGAGGATCCGAGCAAGGCCTCCTACAGCGCCGAAACCATCAGCGGCCTGCTCGATCAGAACCTCACCGATGCGATCCGCCGCGTTCCCGGGGTGGGTAGTCTCACCTACTTCGGGGAGCGCAAGCTGGCGTTCCGGCTCTGGCTCGACCCCGCCCGCCTCACGGCCTTCGATCTCACCGCCAACGACGTGGTGGCGGCCCTCAACAGCCAGAACCGCCTCGTGCCGGCCGGGCGCGTGGGCGGCGAGCCGGCGCCGGAGGGGCAGGAGTACACCTTCACCGTGCAGCTGCAGGGCCGGCTGCTGAGCGTGGAGGATTTCTCCAATCTGATCGTGCGCACCACCCCCGATGGCGGCGTGGTGCGGCTGAGGGATGTGGGCCGGGCCGAGCTCGGCGGCGAGAACTACACCCTGCAGGCCACCGACATCCGCGGTGTTCCCTCCGTGGGCCTGGCGGTGTATCAGCTCAGCGGCAGCAACGCCCTCAAGACCTCCGCCGGCGTGAAGGCCGTGCTGGATGAGTTCCAGGCCAACATGCCGGTGGGCCTGAAGATGGAGAAGATCTACGACAACACCGATTTCATCAATGCCTCGATCCAGGGGGTGACCGACTCCCTGCGCGATGCCGTGGTGCTGGTGGTGCTGATCCTGTTTCTCTTCCTGCAGGACTGGAAGGCCACGCTCGTGCCGGGGATCGCCATCCCGGTGGCCCTGGTGGGCACCTTCGCCCTGGTGAACGCCTTCGGCTTCTCGCTCAACCAGCTCACCCTGTTCGGCCTGGTGCTGGCCACGGGCCTGGTGGTGGACGACGCCATCACCGTGATCGAGGACACCTCCACCAAGAAAGCCTCGGGGCTGAGTGCCGTGCAGGCTGCGATGGCCACGATGAATGAGCTCTTCGGCGCGGTGATCGCCACCTCGCTGGTGCTGTTCGCCGTGTTCCTGCCGGTGCTCTTCTTCCCCGGTGCCACTGGAACGATCTACAAGCAGTTCGCCGCCACGATCATCTTCTCGGTGGCGATCTCCACCTTCAACGCCCTCACCTTCTCGCCGATGCTCTCGGCCCTGCTGCTGGCCCAGGACCTGCCGCCCCCCGGACGGCGCACCTATGCCATCGCCGGCGGCACGATCGGCTTCCTCTACGGCCTGCTGGCTGCCGGCAGCGGCGTGCTGCCGGTGCTCTCGGCCCTGGTGATCGGCCTGCTGCTGGGGTACGTGGCCAAGCTGCTCACCGGCCTGCCGCTGCGGCTGCCCTTCGCGGCGGGGGCCGCGGCGGTGGGCCTGTTCGCCGGGGGGGTGGAGCGTCCGTTGCCGGTGCTCCTTTTCTTCGTGGTGGGCGCGGCCACCGGCTGGTTCACGCCGTTCATCTTCCGCCGCTTCAACGGGTTCTATGCCTCCCTCGAGGGCCGCTACCAGGGTCTGCTGGGCTGGGTGCTGCAGCGGCGGCTGCTGGTGATGGCGGTGCTCGCGGGTGGCATCACCCTCACCGGCGTCGCCTTCAGCGCCATCCCCGGCGGCTTCGTGCCGATCGAGGATCAGGGCTATGCGGTGGGTTTCGTGCAGGCGCCCGATGGGGGCTCCCTGCAGGTGACCGAGCGGATCAACCGGAAGATCGCCGAGGTGCTGCGCACGGAGCCGGACATCACGGCCGCTTCGCTGTTCAGCGGCGCCAGCCTCGATGGCAATGCCCCCAACAAGGGCCTGTTCTTCTTCGGCACCCGCCACTGGGACGACCGCACCAGCCCCGATCAGGAGGTGGGGGCGATCGTGCGGCGCCTGAACCAGAAGCTGGCGGCGTCGGTGCAGGAGGCGCGGGTGTTCGTGGTGGAACCCCCGGCGATCCCGGGCTACGGCACCTCCGGTGGTTTCGAGTTCCAGCTGCTCGACCGCAGCGGCGGCAGCCTGGGCCTGCAGAACTTCTTCCAGGCCGCCAGCGATCTGGTCCGCCAGGCCAACGGGCAGTCGGTGTTCGGGCGGGTGTTCACCCAGTTCTCGCCGGAGGCGCCCCAGCTGGCGATCGATGTGGACCGTGATCGCATGGCCTCGCTCGGGATCGATTTCGGCGATGCGATGCGTTCCTTCAGCGTGAACTTCGGCGGCAGCTACGTGAACGACACCTTCCAGGAGGGCAAGGTGCGCCGCGTGTATGTGCAGGCCGATGCCGACAGCCGGGCCACCCCCGAGAAGCTGAAGGCCATCTACGTGCGCAATGCCGAAGGGGATCAGGTTGCCCTTTCGGAGTTCTTCCGCGTGCGGCCCAGCGAGGGGCCGAACGTGATCCCCCACTTCAATCTCTACCGCTCGATCAAGATCGAGGGTTCCGCCGCACCCGGCTACAGCTCCGGCCAGGCGATCAACGGCATGCGCGATCTGTTCGAGGCCCAGTCGCTGCAGGGCCTCGGCTTCGACTGGACGGGCATCTCCCGCGAGGAGGTGAAGGCGGGCGCCCTGGCGGTGGTGATCTTCGCCCTCGGGATCCTGGTGGTGTACCTGGTGCTGGCTGCCCAGTACGAGAGCTACACCGATCCGCTGATCATCCTGATGACGGTGCCCACGGCCATGCTCGGCGCCCTGGTGTTCCTGGCCCTGCGGGGGGAGGTGCTGAACATCTATGCCCAGGTGGGTCTGGTGATGCTGATCGGCCTGGCGGCCAAGAACGGCATCCTCATCGTCGACCTCGCCAACCAGCGCATGGCGGAGGGCAGCACTGCCCTGGAGGCGGCAAGGGACGCGGCTCAGTCGCGCCTGCGGCCGATCATCATGACGGCCATCTCCTCCCTGTTCGGCTTCCTGCCCCTGGTGCTGGCCAGCGGGGCGGGTGCCCGCAGCCAGGCCTCCCTCGGCACGGTGGTGTTCGGCGGCCTGCTGGTGGCCACGGTGCTCTCGCTGCTGGTGGTGCCGGTGTTCTATGTGGTGGTGAAATCCCTGCTCTCCGGCGGCACCCCGGCGCCGGCGCCTGCCCCCCCCGCCCTCGGCGGCGGTGAGCCTTCCTGATCCACCGGCCCATGGCAGCCCCCGACCCCACGCCCTCCGCGTCCCCGAACCAGGCTCCGCCCCCGACGCCTGCCCGCTTCCAGGGCCGGCGGGTGGTGTTCGCCATCCTGCTGGGCGCCCTGATCGGGGTGGCGGTGGGGCTCTTCCTGGAGTCGATCGTGCGCAATGCTCCCACCCGGATCGATGCGGGGGAGCTGGTGTGGGTGCGCCGCCTGCTGGGGGCGGCCGGAGCCCTCAGCGGCCTGGCGATCGAAACGATGCGGCAGCTGCAGGCGGCCAGTTCCGACCCCGCCTATCACCAGCGCCCCCGCGGCTTCCGGGGTCCCTGGTGAAGGGGGCACACCCCGCCTATCCTCCGGCCATCGTCAGGTGCCCCTTGAAGCCCTTCGCTCTCCTTCGCTGCGGGCCAGGGTTGCTGGCTTCGCTCCTGGCACTGCAGGCCTGCAGCCGCCCCCAGCCGCCGGCGCCACCGCCGCCGCTGGTGCGGATCGATCAGCCCACGCCGATGCTGTTCGAGGAGCAGGCCACCTACCAGAGCACCCTCGAGGCGATCCGCGATCTGAAGCTGGCGGCCGAGATCGATGGCCGGATCGTGGCCATGCCGATGCAGGAGGGCCAGCAGGTGCGCCAGGGGCAGCCGCTCTTCCGCCTCGATCAGGAGCAGCAGCGGGCCGCCACCAATGCCGCCGCCGCCGAGGCACGCAAGGATCTGGTGAACGCCCAGCGCTTCATCTTCCTGAACGAGCAGGGGGCCGTCTCCACCCTGCAGCGCGATTACTTCGTGACCCAGGCGATCACCAGCCGCGACAACTTCCTCTCCCAGCGCGCCACCCTCCGCTACAAGGACGTCACCGCTCCGATCGCCGGCCAGGTGGGGGATATCCCCGTGAAGCTGGGCGACTACGTGCGGGCGGGCACCACCGTGACCACCCTCACCGACAACTCCATCCTCTGGGTGCGCCTGGATGTGCCCGCCTCCCAGGCCTGGCGGGTGAAGCTGGGCATGCCGGTGCTGCTCGAGGTGCCCGATCAGCGCCAACTGGTAGCCCGGGGGGCGCTCACCTTCGTGGCCCCCGCGGTGGACAAGAAGACCCAGACCCTGCTCACCAAGGCCACCTTCGACAACCGCCAGGGGCTGCTGCGCAACGGCCAGCGGGTGAGTGCCACGCTGCAGTTCTCCCGCCAGTCGCTGCCCTCGATCCCCGAGGCCTCGGTGCTGCTGCAGGCCGGCAAGACCTTCGTGTTCCTGGCCCTGCCCCAGGCTGAGGCCGTCCGGCGGCTGGGCCGGCCCCTGCCCGCCCCGGCGCCCTCCGGCACCCTCGTGGCCGTGCAGACGCCGGTGCAGGTGGGTGCCCTGCAGGACGGCCGCTACGCCCTGCTCGGCGGGCTCCAGTCCTCGGACCGCGTCATCCTCGGCAATCTCGCCCAGCTCCGCTCCGGTTCGGTGGTGCGCACCGCTCCCGTCGCGGCGGATCGTCCATGAGCCTGTCCGACACCTTCATCCGCCGGCCGGTCCTCAGCACGGTCTGCAGCATCCTGATCCTGATGGCCGGGATCATCAGCCTGCCGCTGCTGCCGATCGAGAACCTGCCGAACATCGCGCCGCCCACGATCCAGGTCACCGCCAATCTTCCCGGCGCCGATGCCCTCATGGTGGAGAGTGCCGTGACCGGCCCGCTGGAGGAGCAGATCAACGGTGCTCCGGGGATGGATTACATCACCTCCTACAGCACCAACCAGGGGGTGAGTTCGATCAATGTCTACTTCAACCCCTCCACGGATCCTGATATCGATCAGGTGAATGTGCTCAACCGGGTGCAGACGGCCACCTCCCAGCTGCCGCAGCAGGTGAATGCCCAGGGCATCACGGTGCAGCAGACGGCCTCGAGTTATCTCCTCGTCTACAACCTCACCTCCACCGAGGGCCAGTTCGACCGCAACTACCTCAACGGTCTGGTGCAGCTCAACCTGCTCTATCCCCTCAGCCGGGCGGATGGGGTGGGTCAGGTGAACATTTTCGGTGCCAGCGATCCCGCCTATCGCCTCTGGGTCGATCCCCTGAAGCTCACCCGCTTCAACCTCACGATCGACGATGTGATCAACGCCATCGAGTCCCAGAACCAGGTGGTGATCGCCGGCAGCATCGGCGGGCCGCCCTCCACGGCCGCAAACCGGCTCACCTTTCCGCTGCTGGTGAACGGCAACCTCGAATCCGTGCGCGAATTCGAGAATCTGATCCTCGCCAAGGGGCCCGGCGGCACCGCCAGCGCCGAAGGGCCCGACGGCGGACTGATCCGGCTGTCCGATGTGGGTCGGGCGGAATATGCCTTCCAGAACTTCTATCAATCCGCCATCAATGCCAAGACTGGCCATCCCTGCGTGGGCTTCGGCGTGATCCAGCTGCCCGGCAGCAATGCGATCACCACGGCCAAGGCGGTGGATGCGGTGCTGCAGCAGTTCGAGAGCACCCTGCCGCCGGGGGTGGTGCTGGAGAAGGTGTTCGACCAGACCGA
>JBMLOS010000138.1:0-28946 GCA_049242845.1 Prochlorococcaceae cyanobacterium | reverse complement strand
CAGGGAGTATACTGGCTCTGGGCTCCAACCGCTTCGCCCCCATCTCTCTAACGCTCACCATCACCAGGCCGCAGATGGTGAATACTGTCGAGTGAACATTATGGAGGCGGCCCTGGTGAATGGTGATGTTAGCCCGCTCCTTCGCCATGAGCGCCCTTCCCTAGATTGCACCTGCTGCAAAGCGTCTGGAGATTTTCAAGGGTTGTCTGTCCACCTTTACTCCAAGGCATGACGTGATCGACGTGGAGTTCAGCGCCAGCCTTGATCGCCGGACTTGCTCCGCATGAGCAGCACGCAAACCGATCTCGCTGGAGAACTTGGAATCGAAGCCGAAGTGATGGGTCGCGGGATGTACGGCGTAAACTCTCAGATCCGGATGGGATTCCGGTAGCCTTCAAGTTGTCGGAGTCGTTAGCATTCGCGAATGCCACGAAACTCTCAAGCGCCACAGTCCAAGATCGGAATCGTCTCAGATACGGTGATTGAGAAATTCGTGACGGTGGGAGCGCAAGTTCGCGCCGCCGTGGCTGGCGTCCGTAGTGCTGCCAGAGGGTCAGCATATTCTCAAAGAGCTCCTCATCGCTGATATCGATGACGTTGGAGACCCTCAGCCCCGCAGCCTTCAACGCCCCATTCCAGGATCCGAAGCGGCGCGTGGCTGTCGAGTCGTCGTAGCGGCCAATGCGTCGGTACTCCTTTTGACCAACTGTCGTCCTTCCGACGCTAGCCGCAACGCGACGGAGGTCATCAAGAAGCTCATCGTCAGAGACCGTCTGGCCGGATACTCGGGAAAGCTCGAAAGATTTCTTCTCCATACTCGGTTCAGTTCACCGACGGGCTAACGCTCCAGATTAGAAGCGGGCCGGGCTCATTGCCTTGAGTTAACCTCTCGCTCCCGCCTTCTGAATCTGTATGTTAGCTGGAATAGAGCCCAATATGATGTGTTTTACGCCTGTCGTCTGATGCCCGGGGATTTACACCTCTGCAGCGAACATCAGCATGTATTAGTGGGAAGACTTGACATGCTCGTTTTTCTTACTAAGCTTGAGAAGTGGCCCTTTTAGGGATCATGCACTTCCTGATTTTCTGTCCATGGAAAATGCTACCGGGCTTCAATCTAAATCATTTTCGGCTGGTGACATAGTCGCCTTTGTGGCAGACGCGTTTAAGGAGACAATCCTCGATGACGGGACAGTAATGGTAGAGGCTGTGAGTAAGCCTGGCGGGCAATCTGTCGCTGGCTCTTGCAGGGTTAAAGTTGTTTTGAACCTGTATACTTGTGAAAAAAGTACTTGTACAACTACTTGCTTGGGACCGTTTTTGAAAGACGGCGTTTATTACTGCGATTGTGATCGGTAAGTTCTAGCTCTAGCCGTTCCTCGGCATTGCAGCCTTTTGTTGCATGATTTTCCCTCTAGGAGATCTCCTCACTTTCGCTCTGCCAACTAGGCAGGGCGTTTCTTTTACTTGGATGCTGCTGGGCTTCAAAAGCTGCAGTGGCCCCACTGGGGGGCACTGCATGGGCTGTCGGCTGGCAGGCCGACAGGCACGCCGCAGGCGACTTAGAAGCCGTACCGCGCTTTTTGATGTGTCAAGATTGGATTTGATGACGCGCGTCGGCAGCGGAGGGGCCGCGAAGCGCCTGCACTTGAGATTCCAGTAGGTCCAAGTACGCTTGTCGCAGACGTCGGCTCTCGACTTGTCCAGCTAACGCTTGCCATCACCAGGCCGCTATTTACTTGTGAACTTGCTCCCAAACTCATGGCGGCGGCGCTGGTGAATGGCGGTGTTAGACAGATACGTGGGTAAGTCGACTTATGTCAAAGTTCTCACGTTCTAGAAGCATACCAGCATGCTTGTTAGACGGCATCTCCAGCTTTTCTAATAGCACATCAGAAAACAAGCTTTCCATGTATGCCGTAAGATCCTGATGAATAGGCAGATTCTCTCCGCCATGAAGGATTCTGCTTCTAAGTCCATAGATCTTTCCTACACCGAATCGGGAAACCGCTTTATCTATAGGTATATCGTAGGCTCTAGCCAAGCTCTCGTTAAGCGGTCTGATATTTGTTGTGTTCGGCATTCCAATCGTTTCTAGGGCAACCCAATGGTTCACAAAGCCGTCTAAACCCATGCTATGAAGCGCTTTCTCATGCCAGTGCAGTGCCAATTCGATACGCTGTCGCTCCTCTATAGGTTTAGATTCTATACATGTAACGGCATGCCGGATTCGATCTAGCTTTTTCGTTGAGAAGTCAGGCCGAGGAGAGGCGTGCGGATTCTCGACAACTGGTGAAACCGTCTCGATATTTCCGCCACCCATCTCAACTGATCCCTCAAATACTTTCTCGTAAACCATATTTCTGCCATTCACGGCCCCGTAGATCCCAATGAACTGGCTTGCTCGATTGCGCACGACTGCCTCATCAACCTGTTGGCCATCAATAACATAAGGTTGAGCAATTAGAATCCAAGCACCTACTCTCTCGATGACATGAGTTGCTATGGGGGCAACAACTAATTGCCCTTCATTGCTGAAGTGAAGACTCAAAGGATATCGATCAGGGAAACGAATCTCTCCATAGATAATTGAGATTCGTGCGTTCTCGAATTCGTGAACAATGCGCCCATGCAATTGTTGAGTATCAACGAGCACGCTTCTGATCGCAGTAAGCCATATTTTGCTTGTCGCTATCTCCCTAAACCAGCCGGGTGAGGCAAGGCTTCTCAGATCTATTGCGCTCTTCATGGCTGGCCGGGTGTCATTCATTATTCTGTCTAACGCCAAGATCAGCGGCGGGAAGAAGCTGTGTCAAATTATCTAACCCTATATTCCCCCACCCGCTGGATCTTGATGTTAGCCGCCACCTCTAGCACTGCGGCTGGGACCAATCCTTAATGTAGCTCGATAGCTGGGATGTATTTCCCAATTCAAACCATCATCCGGATTTGCAACGGTGCAAAGAAGGTTTGGCCTGTCCTCGAATGCAATGAACTCAAGTGACGCTCCTCTATCATCTCTGGCGTTAAAGAAACCGATGCGATAAAGAAAATGTGCGACGCGCATTGAGCCATCGACGCCGTCATTCCCGTCAATTGTTGGCAGGCCATGAAGAGCAACAATCCTCTCGTCTATCACGCTCAACACTTCTGCAGTCGTCAATTCCTTCTTCCCACCAGCGAAGGCCTCTACTAGTAACACTATTTGCTGGCATTGATGTCTATGCTCTTTATAAAGATCGCTGAGACGCGCTTGGCCATACTCTCTCAGAGAGTTATCAATGTGCCGCTTTGTGATCAGATCCTGATTCGCCTGATTTGCGTGTCTTCCTGCGACTCGGCACAGCTTAGTGGCCCAACGAGGGCGGCCATTACAAAGAATATGAATCAGCCGAAACGGCTCAAGGGGATGTCCATCCCACGTCATCGGTTCGCGGAATATTGTTCCAAATATAGATTGGCTCGCGTAAGGAGGGATGGCGCCATACGTGCGCTCGAAGTAGCTTGTGATCTTATTCTTTAATATTAGACCGGTTTCGCGCGTGCTCCATCGAATATCAATCATGTATTGTTCGCACTTATCTAATGCTTCGTCATATTGTGCCAATATTGTCCAGACGTCAGACCGAACTGATGCTCTGATGTTAAGTCCACTTACTGTGCCAACAAGATTGCGACAAGCAGAGAAGAAGGTGCTAGTGGCTAGTCTTTCTTCGTTTGAATTAAGGAACGTGGCATCTACATCATCGACTAGCAACCAAACGGTCCGGCTGGAGTTTTCTGAGTATTTTTGGAGCAGTGCTTGCTCGTTGCCAATTTGCACTGTAGCTCTCCCAGCTTCTGCCCCGGCTATCTTTATTCTTAAACGATCAACCAGGCTGCCAACCAGATTTCTGCCTCGGAAGCCTGAGAGTTCTGACTTTTCGACTAACTTGATCGCGTCATCAGAGAACGCAATTTGTAGGATAGAGCCTAATTCGAGATTTATTCTTGAGCAGAGCCGCTGCTGCCAGCCGTTAATAAGTGAATTAGCTGAAGATGCTTCAATCTCCTGTAGAGAAACAAGGTCTGAAGCTTTAACGTAGATTACCACCTCCTCAGGATCCTGAATCTGCCTCCTGTATGCCAACTCGCTCAATAAAGCCGATTTCCCCATTCCCTTTCTTGACCGAACCAAGGAGAGGCGTGTCTTTATGTCAAAGAATGGTGCGAATATGTCCTTCTCTAGAAAGTAGCTATTCAGAACATCCGGTTGCTCATCTTCCCCGGCATCGTTCCCAAACAGTGCTGGATTTATGAGGTCTTTTTTCATGATTCTATTCTTGGGGTGGGATAAGGGTAGGAATGCCTGATAGCGGCTAACGCTGCCCCTGAGTGGCAGGCAAGGAGTTTGTGGTGGCGCAGCATAGAGTTGATGATGGCCTGTCTACTCAAGGGGCTTGTTAGCCACTTTCTACGCTTCATGATGCAACGCTCGCAATATCATCTTGGAGACCTCCTTCTTGGCATTAAGGTGCTCAAGGGTGATGCCAGGATGCGAGAGAGCAAAGACGCGGAATATCTCATCGGCAAACGCTTGGCCAATTAGTTCTACACCCTCAAAATCGAAAACCACTACCTTGAACTTCTCTACTCGAGCAAGCAGACGCTTGGCTTGGGATCTTGATACAAGATTATTGTCGCCATACTGAGCCAGCTCGACCGGAACCACTGTCTTTGTGAATCCGTAGTCATCATCGGTAGAGAATTTGTCAAAGACTTTCTTGGGGGTTCGCGCTGTATGATTGTTGAGTTTCATTGTCACAAATGTTCCTCCTTGGCCTCTACTTGCTTGAAGTATCCAGTCTTCTTTTTTCCCGAAGTGGTGAGAGAAGTAGACTTCCCCTGATAAGATTGCAAAATTATCAAACATTCTGGAGCTAAAGAAAATTCCTTCTCCTGAGTGTCTTGAAGGATCTGTTGTAAGCTTCCCTTTGGCAAGCTCGAGCACTGCATGACGTTCATCTAGAAGATCCAATGCATGCTGAATTTTCTTGAAGATTCCCACACCATTATCCGCGATTGCGATCTCTGTTTCGGCAGCAGTCTTTGAAATGTGCACTGTAATGTATGTCCCGCTGGAATGGTCAATAGCGTTATTAAACATCTCGGTAAAGCCGTAGTACCAGATCGACCTTACATTGTCTGCCATTGAGCCCAATACAGGTGCGATCTCTTTGTCCCAAACAATGTCTTCGGCTAAGTTAGGTGTTATTTCAAAAATCTTTTCGCATTCGACCAATGGTGCAAGTGTATAGATCTTGTTTCGAGTGGTTCCTGATACCCTAATGGCATCCTCTTTGACCAAGTGTTGAATATGCTTATGAATAGCTTGGCGCGAACAATCGAATTGCTCGGCCGCAATCTTGACGATATCGGTTGGATGATCTTTTACCTTCGCAAGTATGAAATTGCGGACCGTCTCCCCGCGGCCTCGGATTTTCGACACGACCTCTGTCAACCAACTCTGGTCCTATTGTCAACCTGCGAAGCCCTTTTGTCAACCTTTTCGCTGGCCAACTCTGGCCATCACCTGCCCGCAGTGAGCTGGAGGGAAAGCAACCCTGATGGCACACTAATTCTGCGGTAGCGGGTCAGGTGCATGGCCATGTTAGGACCCCCGACTCGCAGCCCAAATCCATCCCTCTTGGAGTATCTGTTGCTCGACTGCAATAGGCGGAATGGCCCGCCCAAGGACGAAGTCAGCAGCCGCGACAAGACAAACAAGCGAATCGCGAGCATCAACTGACAGCCGACCGAGATCAAGGTCACACCGCAGCGAAGTTATGCCATCCACGCGTCCGGCGCCGGCGGGAGCCCCGTGAGCAATACGTGTTGCTGCGGGGTAGACCTCAATTGCGCTGACTCGTGTAGATGAGGGCCAGCTCCAAGCGAGCGGAACAGGCTCACCCGTCATCAAACGGATCTTACCGAGGAGATCAACGGCAGCAACTGACGTTCTTGAGATGAGGTTCGCCCCTACTTCGAGCGGACGTTTGCCGAGGCGTGCGGCAATCTCGTCGTCAGTCAGACGACGGAAGAGCGAATGAGGTGGGACGTGAAATGCAATCCCAGCTTGATGGGAAGCAAGTGAGGGGCCGAGAGCGGATGCCCATCCGAGTGGCGCATCGAGCGCAAGCAGAGCGGTCTCAGACTCGTCTATCCAGCTAGCCACAATTTCAGCAGGGTGAGCGTTTGGAGCGCCACACAAGCATTCGTCCGCGATTACCCGTACCCCGTCCAAGTGCCCCCGTGCCAACCCTACCTTGCGAGGCTTTGTGGCGCAGTCAATGCCGATTAGGCAGGTCACGTGCACTCCAAGGAGGTGGTCCTAACGCTCTAGATCAGAAGCGGGCCAGGTGGCCGGCATAGATTGCAACGCGTGCCCCCGTCTTCTGCATCTGGATGTTAGCTGTTCGGTGTGATCAACGTTTAAGGCTAGAGGAGCACCTTGTGGCCAATGATGGGACATCACGCTATGGCTACTCTTCGGGTGGCAAGATTACAAACCTATCTGCACTCTTACGGACGAACTCGTTCAGTCCATCAGTTTGATGTGAGCCGATCGGCTTATAGTCAACGCTACTCAGGTCGCGAACGCTCCAAGTTAAGATGCACCACCTAGGCGATAGTGGACACAGTAAAGCCACTTCAAAAGGCCACTCGTCAGCAAGAATAATGGACCGCTGAAGATGCACCTGATCACATTCTTGAATTGTATTACTGCGCTCATCATAATGACAGGGGATTGAAGGATTATCTGTCGTCAGAAACTGGCATCGCCAACTGCGTTCAAAAAGAGCGACCTAGTGTGAGCCAGGGTCTTTGGGAATAGCTTAAGGATGGACTTGGCTGTTACCATTCCAAAGCTATTAAGGAACTGGCGCGTACTTTCGTCGATCTCACGGTCTACCTCCTCTGCAATTAGCGAGTTAATGAGACGCACTCGCCGAGTCCGAAGGTAAAGAGTCCATACTCCTTGAATGATTCCTTTGCATGCAAGTGCATCTGGCAACAGATTTAGGTCAATTGTCTGCTTTAGCCTTTTGTCGTAAAGGGGTTCGTGAACTCTAGCCAAGATAATGTCTTCCAGAAATCCAGTCTCTGTACCATGAAAGCTGGGGCTGCGCGAAAGATATGGACCAAGATCGTAAATTCCACATTCGACAAGAAAGCTTGGCACATTTGGTCGAAACGTTCTTACAGTAAACCCATCTTCGACTTCTTCTACAAGTAGGCGTTTCTTCTTTCCCGCGGCGAAGCGCTTTAGGTAGCTTCTTGGCACATAATGGTGGCCGCGACCTGATTCTTTTGGCATACAGCTAACTAGTCATTGGACGGTTCCGGGAACCACCCCTGTCCTGAGGTTCCCTTCTGGGAACCCCCGATTGCTGGAGAGCGCGATGGTTGAAAATCCTAGCCATTCCATGGGCTTCATGCGTAACGCCAGGGAGACGGAGCATGTTCTCTGGTCCGGGAACCACTTGTTCCGGCTGTTACAGAAAGTCGGCTGGACTGCTCACCCCGAGCGGTCCACGGTTGAGTACATGGGTATAGATCATGGTGGTGCGCACGTCCTGGTGGCCGAGAAGTTCCTGGATCGTGCGAATGTCCTGCCCGCGCTCGAGCAGGTGGGTGGCGAACGAATGGCGAAACGTGTGGCAGCTTGCTGCCTTGGTCACCCCTGCTGCCGCCACAGCCTGCTTCACAGCTTTCTGTACCAGGGCAGGATCGAGGTGGTGACGACCTTGCTGACCGGTGCCTGGATCTCGCCAGCGGTTCTGCTGTGGAAACACCCACTGCCATCCCCACTCCCGATCCGCATGTGGATATTTTCGGGCCAGGGCGTAGGGCATCAGAACCTTTCCCCAGCCGGCTTCCAGGTCCGCCCGGTGCATCTGGCTCACCCTCAGGAGATGCAGCTGCAGTTCAGGTGTCAGGCTCTGGGGCAGCATGGTCATGCGGTCTTTTCCGCCCTTGCCATCGCGCACCGTGAGCTCTCGGCGCTCGAAGTCCAGATCCTTCACCCGCAGTCTCAGGGCCTCCATCAATCGCAGACCACTGCCATAGAGCAATCCCACGACCAGCGCTGGCACCCCCTCAAGGTCCATCTCCAGCAATTCGCGGTAGAGGAACAGCAGCGCGGCAAGGGCTTGGTTCTGGGTGGAAGGGCTCACCTGCTGCTCCATAGCCAGGTGGCTGAGGAATGCATTCACCTCCGCACTGCCCATTGTGCGCGGATGGCGCATGGCATGAAACTTCAGTAACCGCCGCAGCCACCGCTCATAGGTCTTCACGGTCCGCCGCGCATAGTGGCGAACCTGGAGTTCCTCGCGATAGCGCTGCAACAACCCCGGTGGGCGCTCAGGACTGGTCATGGGCAGTGCGGATCGTCCAGTGACTCAGGTTTCCCCACCCCAGACACTTCTCCAGCAGCGATGTGTGGCCCGCCCCAGTTCTGGCCGTTGGAAGGTCCGTCACGGCTGCCGTCTCAACGGCCTGTTCAACCCGCTGTTGCATCATCAAGGCTGAGTGCTTCGACATACAGCCACTCGCCAGCCTCCCCCCGCGCGAACCGGGAACACTCCCTGAGAACGCCTTCCCCTCCAGCGCGATCGCGCCAGCGGGCCTCAAAGGTCACAGTGCCGTGGGGATCGAACGGGCCGCCGTTCTGGGCATCGAGCACGGTGAGGGCGATCCACTCGATGGTGCGGCCGCTGGCCCTCAGGGCCCTGCGACGCTCCGCCTCCGTCTGGCCGGGTTCGCCATGCGTGCGCAAGAGATGTTCGATCGCCTGGGCGTCCCGGGCCGCCAGGGCAAAGGCGCTGTAGCGCGATCGCATCAGCTGCTCGGCCGTTGTTGCCAACTGCTCGCCCGCGATCAAGGGCCCGCAGCAGCTGCCGTAGGCACCACCGCCACACGGGCACGCCGTGGCTACCGGCGAGGAGGGTTGTCGGCCGAAGCCCCGTGGGGCACCGGAAGTTCGGGTCATGGCTTGGCTCTGGAGAATCATTCTGGTGCGCTGGATGCGGAGCAGGGAACTGGTCGCAGAGGTGAGGCAGCTCTGCGTTGGATCGACGCACCACCCGCTACGGGGGTTCCATCCATCACGGTGCTCCCGAGAGACAGCAGGGCTATTGGTGCCTGCTTCCGGGCCCGCGTGCTCACCCCCCTTGAGGTTCTCGCCGGCTTGGCCAAGCTGGCAGCGTGATGCTCACGATCCGGCCGATGGTTGCTCCGATCCCCCACTCTCCCCGCAGGCTGTCGCCGCTGAACCGCATCGCCCGGGTTCTGCTCTGCCTGGTGTTTCTGCATGCGCTGATCGGCAAGCTCACCGGCTTCGCTGGGGTTGCCGGTGTGATCACGGCCCGGGGCTTGCCGCTGGCGCCGCTGCTGCTGCCGAGCGCCATCGCCCTGATGGCGGCTGGTTCGGCGCTGGTGATCAGCGGCTGGCGCTCACGCCTTGGAGCCGTGTTGCTGCTGGTGTTCCTGCTGCCCACCACCTTGCTGTTCCATGGTGATGTGGCCGATCCGGCCGAGCGGATTCAGCTGCTCAAGAACCTCTCGATCATCGGGGGCCTGCTGCTGGTGGCTGAGGAGTGAGGCCGCGCTTCAAGGCAGCCCTTCGCCCAGCCGTTTACGCAGGGCGGCAGCGGTTTCTGCCGGTTCCTGATCGGGCCGCACGGGAAGTGCCACGGTGCGCTCTTTCGCATCAAGCGGCTCCAGCCGGCTCCACTGCTGCTCCAGCACCGCCTCATCGGCATCGGAGGGGTCGTGGCCCGCGGCGCGGCGCTGGGCGATCCGCTGCCGCGCCAGCTCGGGCGGCGTGTCGAAGCTGAGGATCACCAGGGGCACGCCCCACTGCGCCGCTCTCTGTGCCCAGGCCAGGCGCTGCTCCCGCCGCAGGAAGGTGGCATCCACCAGCGCGGTGTAGCCCCCCGCCAGGGTCGCCTCCACCTGCTCCGGCAGGTGGTGCTCGAACAGCAGCCGGTCCATCGCCTCGCCGTAGAGGGGCAGATCGCCGGCGATTGCCGTCGGGCGGGGCTCCCCCCAGAGCCCGGCCAGGCGCTTGCGCTCCACATCCGATCGCAGGCGGATCAGCTCCAGCTGCTCACACAGCCCCAGGCTGTGGTGGGATTTGCCCGAGCCCGAAACGCCATGGGTGAGCACCAGGGCCCGGGGCCGGCTCTGGCCCTGGGTTTCGGCCAGGGCCACGTAGCTCTCCACCATGGCAGTCGTATCCGCCTCCTGCAGGGGATCGGGGTGGCGCTGCAGGGCCCGCAGCACGCCCACCTTGGCCCGCACCAGGGCGCGGTAGGCCGCGTACCAGCGCCACAGGCGCAGGCCGTGGTAGTCGCCGCACCACTCCAGCCAGCGGTTGCGCAGCCGGTTGGCGAAGCCGCTGCAGCCGCTCTGCTGCAGGTCCATCACCAGAAAGGCCATCTCGCTGATCACATCCACCCAGCGCAGGGCCGGGCTGAACTCCAGGGCGTCGAACACGGTGATCCGCCCTTCCAGCAGCGCCATGTTGCCCAGGTGGAGATCGCCATGGCACTCGCGCACCCGCCCGGCCTGCCGCCGCTGCGGCAGCAGCGCCGCCAGCTCCTCGAAGCGGCTGTGGCTCCAGCGCTCGAGTGCCTCCAGCCGCGGCCGCAGGGCCGTGGCCGCCTCCAGGGCCAGGAAGTTCGCCTCCACCGGAGCGAGCACCGCCGCGGCGCTTCCGTAGCTCTCCTGGGGCCCCGGGCAGGCGGCGGCGCCCTGGAAGCGGGCCAGGTCGAGGGCCAGCCGGTCGAGGCAGGGGCCGTCCACCGCCCCCCGGGCCAGGGCCGCCGGCAGCAGGTTCTCCTGGGGGAACTGGTGCATCCGCACCGCCAGCTCGATCACCTCTCCCTCCCCGCCGGATCCGGGCTGGCCGATGCGGGGCCGCTCCGCCGGGCCGAGCACCGGCACCACGGCGTCGTAGAGGGCGGGGGCGAGGCGGCGGTTGAGCCGCAGTTCCTCCTGGCAGAAATGCCGCCGCCGCTCCAGGGTGGTGAAGTCCACGAAGCCGAGGTTCACCGGTTTCTTGATCTTGTAGGCGTAGGGCCCGGTGAGCAGCACCCAGGAGATGTGGGTTTCGAGCAGCTCCACCCGCTCCACCGGATGGGGATAGGCGCCCGGATCCAGCAGGGCCTCGATCAGGGCCATGGCTCTCCCACCCCAGCGGCATCCCCAGGGTGGCGGCCCCGCCGGCGGGATGCCGCAGGGCGCCTGCCTAGGGTCGTTTTCCCCCCTTCTCCCCCGGAGACCATGGTTTCCGAGCCTGCCGCCGGCGCCGAACGCCTCACGATCCGTCGTCCGGACGACTGGCACGTGCACCTGCGCGATGGTGCCCTGCTCCAGGCGGTTGCGCCCTACACCGCCCGCCAGTTCGCCCGGGCGATCGTGATGCCGAACCTCACCCCGCCGGTCACCACGGCGGCGGCGGCCCGGTCCTACCGCGAGCGGATCCTGGCGGCCCTGCCGGATCACAGCGGCTTCACGCCCCTGCTCACCGCCTACCTCACCGACACGATCGAGCCGGCGGAACTGGAGCGGGGCTTTCAGGAGGGGGTGTTCACCGCCGCCAAGCTGTACCCGGCCCACGCCACCACCAACGCGGCCGCCGGGGTGAGTGACATCGCCCTGATCGAGCCGGTGCTCGACACCATGGAGCGGATCGGCATGCCGCTGCTGATCCACGGCGAGGTCACCGATGCGGCGGTGGACGTGTTCGATCGGGAGGCGGTGTTCCTCGAGCGCCATCTCCAGCCGCTGCTGCGGCGCCACCCCGGCCTGCGGGTGGTGCTGGAGCACATCACCACCGCCGATGCGGTGGATCTGGTGCGCAGCGTGCCGGCCAACCTGGCGGCCACGATCACGCCCCACCACCTGCAGATCAACCGCAACGCCATGTTCGCCGGCGGCCTCCGGCCCGACTTCTACTGCCTGCCCGTAGCGAAGCGGGAACTGCACCGCCTTGCCCTGCGCGCCGCGGCGGTGTCCGGCGATCCCCGCTTCTTCCTCGGCACCGATTCGGCCCCCCACGGCCGGGCCGCCAAGGAATCGGCCTGTGGCTGCGCCGGCATCTTCAACGCCCCCTACGCGCTCGAGAGCTACGCCGAGGTGTTCGCCCAGGAGAACGCCCTGCACCGGCTGGAGGCCTTCGCCTCCGAGTTCGGGCCCCGCTTCTACCGCCTGCCACTCAACGAAGGCACCGTGACCCTCGAAAAGGTGCCGGAACCGGTGCCGGCGCGGCTGCACGCCAACGACGCCGCCGGTCGCTCGATCGAGCTGGTGCCCTTCCACGCGGGCCAGGTGCTGCCCTGGCGGCTGGTGCCCAGTGATAAGTCCTGTGTCGCCGGCTCGCCTGCCCCGAACCGGCCGGCCTAGCACCCATCCATGCCGCCGCCTGCGCGTGGGCTTCTTCCTCCAACTCACCGAGGCCATCGCCGAGAACCAGTCGCTGCTGGTGACCGGGCTCGACCCCAACCCGGAGATGCTGCAGAACTGGGTGCAGCGCCGGGGCATGGCGGGGCGCTCCTTCCTCAGCCAGGCCCGGCACTGGATCAAGGAGGTGGTGGAGGCCACAGCGCCGCACGTGTGCGCCTACAAGCCGAGCCTCGGCTTCTACCAGGCGCTCGGGCCGATCGGGCTGGAGCTGCTGCGGGAGGTGCGGGAGCTGGTGCCCCCCAGCCTGCCCCTGATCGTGGACGCCAAGCACGGCGATCTGAACACCTCCTCGGCCCTGGCCCAGTACCTCTTCCGCGATCTCGGCGCCGACGCGGTGACCCTCTCGCCCCTGCCGGGCCAGGACATCGCCGCCCCCTTCCTGCTCCACCCCGGCCGCGCCGTGGTGGTCACCTGCCACAGCTCCAATCCCGCCGCCCGGGTGCTGCAGCACCACCCGGGCGAGCACGACCCCCTCTACGTGCGGATCGTGCGCGAATGCCAGCTCTGGGCCACGCCGGAGCAGCTGCTGCTGGAGGTGGGCACCAGTGACCCCGAGATCCTGGCGCGGGTGCGGCAGGAGGCGCCGGAGCGCTTCCTGATCCTGCGCAGCCTCTGGGGGGAGGAGGAGCGGCTCGAGGGTCTGCTGCGGGCCGGCCTCAGTGCCGCCGCCGACGGCCTGCTCCTGCCCCTGCCCCAGAACCTCCTGGTGGAGGACGACATCGGCGAGCGGGCCGGCCAGCTCAAGCGCCGCATCGAGGAGCAGCGGCTGCGGCTGCTGGAGAGCCGCCCCTCCGGCGCGGAGGCCTGCCAGCTGTGGCTGCCGGCCCCCGTGCCCGCCACCGCGGAGCCCCTGCCGGCCGGAGCGGATTCGAGCGCTGCCGCCGTCGAGGAGCAGGCGCTGATCGTGGATCTGTTTGATATCGGGTGCCTGCTGTTCGGCGAATACGTGCAGGCCTCCGGGGCGGTGTTCAATTACTACATCGACCTCCGCCAGATCATCTCCGATCCCAATCTTTTCCACCGCGTTCTGCATGCCTATGCCCGCCTGATCGAGGGGCTCAGCTTCGATCGCATCGCCGGGATTCCCTATGGCTCCCTCCCCACGGCCACGGGGCTTTCGCTGCAGCTGCACAAGCCCCTCATCTATCCCCGCAAGGAGGTGAAGGCCCATGGCGCGCGGCGCCTGATCGAGGGGGATTTCGATCCGGGCGATCGGGTGCTGGTGGTGGACGACATCCTCATCACCGGCGGCAGCGTGCTGGAGGGGATCGCCAAGCTCGAGACCTCGGGGCTGCAGGTGGAGGACGTGGTGGTGTTCATCGACCACGGCGGCGCCGCCGATGCCACGGCCCGGCAGCGGCTGCAGCGGGCCGGCTACCGCTGCCATGCGGTGCTGGGCATCGAGCAGATCACCGCGGCCCTGCGGGCGGCGGGCCGGATCGGCGCGGCGGAGCTGGCCGTGCTCGAGGGGGAGACCACGGTGCGCAGCGAAGGGGTGTGCCTCGGCAGCGCCGGCTGAGGAGCGTGTCGCGCGCGGTGAGGGTTTGGTGTTGACCGCTACCGGAATTCCTGTGCTTCCACGGGAACCCGTAGGGTGGTGAGCGCACGCAGACAACCCTCTGGGTTGCACGGAGGCCGATGACCAGTGTCAAGCCCGTGAATGGAGCGTCCACCACTCTCACCATCGGTGAGCTGGAAGCGAACTATTCCCTCTATTGCAAAGCCATGCGGCTGCTGCTCAAGGAGGGGAAGGCCATCGAATCGATTCGTCGCACCGTGTGCTGGAGCCGGTTGGAGCAGCTCCACACCTGCCTGCCCAGTAGGTACAAATCCCCGGATTATCTCTACGTCGTGCTCAAGCGCGATATCGGCTGAGGGCATTGCCTGCGCATATCGGCTGATCCCTACTCTGCGTCGTCCCCCCGCCCGGGAAGCTCAGCACCGGGCTCATTCGCGCTTTCCGGCCGGATCGGGCAGGATTGGCCCCGCCAGGCTCGCCTGAGCGCGTCGCCGTGAACGTTTCGCCGTGAAGTCGGTCTCCGATCCGTTCCTGCGCCGGCCGGTTCTCACCCTGGTCTGCAGCCTGCTGATCCTGCTGATGGGGCTGGTGAGCCTCGGCGGACTGCAGGTGGAGAACCTGCCGCCCATCGCCCCGGGCCGGGTCACCGTGCGCGCCAGCTACCCCGGCGCCGGGCCGGAAGCCGTGGAGCAGGGCATCACAGCCCTGCTGGAGAAGCAGCTCAACGGCCTCGAGCGCCTCGATGCCATCCGCTCGGTGAGCTCGGCCAACGGCAGCCTGATCACCCTCAGCTTCGAGGGTGGGGATCCGGAGATCAACCAGATCAACACCCAGAACGAAACCACCGTGGTGGCCCGCCAGCTGCCGGCCCAGGTGGCGCGCTTCGGGCTGCAGGTGCGCCGCAGCTCCGACGACCTCCTGATGGTGCTGAGCTTCAGCGCTGACCGCAGCAGCTACGACGACGCCTTCCTCAGCGGCTGGGTGGAGCAGGTGGTGCGCGATCGCCTCCAGCGGGTGCAGGGGGTGGGGGATGTATCGCTCTTCGGCGGCAGCCCCCTGGCCTTCCGCCTCTGGCTCGATCCCGATGCCCTCGAGGAGCGCAACCTCACGATCGGCGACATCAGCCAGGCGATCGAAGACCAGAACGTGCTCGCCGCCCTCGGACAGGTGGGCGAGTCGCCCTCCCCGGCCGATCAGCTGGTCACCCTGCCGCTGCAGATGGAGGGGCGGCTGCGCAGCGTGGCCGAACTGGAGCAGCTGGTGGTGGACCGCAGCGCCAACGGCGGCGTGACCCTGCTGCGCGACGTGGGCCGGGTGGAACTCGGCAGCGAGAGCTACGACACCGTGGCCACCAACCTGGCCGGCGATGCCGTGGTGGCGATCGGCGTGTTCCAGCGCGACGGCAGCAATGCCCTCGAGGTGAGCCGTGAGGTGAAGGCCGCCCTGGCGGAACTGCAGGGCCGCTTCCCGCCGGGGGTGGAGCTGCAGGTGATCGTGGATGAGGCCGACAACGTGCGGGCCAGCATCGGCCAGACGGTGGACAGCCTCCGCGATGCGGTGCTGCTGGTGTTCCTGGTGCTGCTGCTGGGGCTGGGCAACAGCCGCCTCGCCCTGATCACCGCCGTGGCGGTGCCCGTGGCCCTGGTGGGTTCGTTCTCGGTGCTGCAGTGGAGCGGCACCTCGATCAACACCCTCAGCCTCTTCGGCATGGTGCTGGCCAGCGGCCTGGTGGTGGACGACGCCATCGTGGTGAGCGAGGACATCGGCCGCCGGCTCGAGAACGGCGTGCCGCCGATGCGGGCCGCGCGGGAGGCGATGCACGAGCTCGGCGGCGCCGTGATCGCCACCTCCGTGGTGCTGGTGGTGGTGTTCGTGCCGATCCTCACCCTCGGCGGCAGCCTGGGGCGCCTCTATGCCCCGATCGCGATCTCCATCAGCGCCGCGATCGTGTTTTCCACCTTCAACGCCCTCACGTTCACGCCGGTGGCTGCCAGCCGTCTGCTCCACGCCGAGCGGCGCGACCCGGCCTGGCTGGCCCGCTGGATCACCCCCCCCCAGCGCTGGCTCGAATCGATCGAGGCTCCCTACGGCCGCTGGCTCGACCGCGTGCTGCTGCGACCCCGGCTGGTTGTGCTGCTCCTGCTGGTGGCCTTTCTGGCCACGGGCCTGGTGCTGCAGCAGCGCCCCACGGGCTTCATCCCCCAGGAGGATGGGGGCCAGCTGCGGGCCGCGGTGGTCCTGCCCGATGGCGCCGCCCTGCCCCAGACCCGGGCGGTGATGGAGCAGGTGCGCCGGGTGATCGCCGCCGATCCGCTGGTGGCCAGCGGCAACTTCTACGCGGGCCGCTCCTTCGGAGACAGCAGCCCCAACAAGGGCAGCATCTTCCTGCGGTTGCGGCCGATCGAGGAACGCAACGCCCCCGGCAAGAACAGCGCCGCCGTGGTGGAGCGTCTGAACCGGGCCCTGCGGGCCGAGATCCGCACGGCCCTGGTGCAGATCAGCGAGGCGCCCTCGGTGCGGGGCTTCAGCAGCGAGGGCGGCATCGAGCTCGACCTGCTCGATACCAGCGGCGGGCGCATGGATCTGGCGGAGTTCCAGCGGCAGGCGGAGGCCTTCATCGAGGAGGCCCAGGCCACGGGCCTGTTCGAAAGGGTGTCCACCCGCTTCAGCGCCGATTCGCCGCGGCTGCTGCTCCGGCCCGACCGCCTGGCGATGGCTTCGCTGGGGGTGGATCTCTCCGAGGTGGTCGACACCCTCGGGGCCAGCTTCGGCAGCGACTACGTGAATGACAGCTTCGAAAGCGAGGAGGTGCGGCGTGTGATCGTGCAGCTGGATGGCCGCCATCGCCGCGATGCCCAGGATGTGCTCACCCTGCGGGTGCGCAACCGCAGCGGCCAGCTGATTCCCCTGGGGCAGCTGGTGCAGGTGGAGCAGGACACCGGCCCCGCCACCATCAGCCGCAGCCGCCTGGCCCGCTCGATCTCGATCCGGGCCCTGCCCGCGGCGGGCGTGAGCACCGGCCAGGCCATGGCTGCCCTGGAGAGCCTCGAGCAGGCCCAGGCCAGCAGCACCGATCTGGAATGGGCCGGCCTGGCCCGGGAGGAGCGCAAGGCGGGCAACAGCAACCTGCGGGTCTTCGCGCTGGCGGTGGTGGTGATGGTGCTGGTGCTGGCCGCCCTCTACGAGAACGTGCTCGATCCGCTGATCTTCGTGATTCCGGTCCCACTGGCCATTCTGGGAGCGGTGCTGGGTCTGGCGATCCGGGGCCTGCCGCTGGATGTGTACGGCCAGATGGGGCTGCTGGTGCTGGTGAGCCTGGCGGCGAAGAACGGCATCCTGATCGTGGAGTTCGCCAACCAGCGGCTGGCCCAGGGCATGGCCCTGGACCCGGCGATCCATGGCGCGTCCCTCGCCCGGATCCGGCCGATCCTGCTCACCGCCATCTCCTCGGTTGTGGGCTCTCTGCCCCTGCTCTTCGCCCGGGGTGCCGGTGCCGCCAGCCAGATCAGCATCGGCACCGTGGTGTTCTGCGGCCAGCTGGTGGCCACGGTGCTCACCCTCTTCGTTGTGCCGGTGATCTACCGGCTGGTGAAGGGCTGGGAACTGCGCCGCCGCCCCCCCGCCCCTGTGCCCGTGGAGGCACCGGAGGAGCCGGCCCTGGTGCGCTAGCTCTGCCCCTCGCCGGCCTCCTCCAGTTCGAGCGTGGCGTGCTCGATGCCGAAGCCGCTCAGCCGGCGACGGGCCTCCGCCAGCAGCTCGCCGTCGCCCATGACCCCCGCTCGGCGGCGCAGATGGGCGGTGAGGGCCGTGCGGCGGGTGCTCATCGCCCACACGTGCACATGGTGTACCTCCTGTACGGGCTCGAGGGCAGCGAGGGCAGCCTTCACGGCCTCGAGATCGATGCCGGGCGGCACTCCATCGAGGTTCACCAGCATCGCCTCGCGCAGCAGGCCCCAGCCGCTCCAGGCCACGGCGAGCCCCACCAGGATGGCGGTGAGCGGATCCACCCACCCCCAGCCGGTGCCGGCCACCAGCAGGGCACTGAGCAGCACCGCCGCGGACACCGCCGCGTCGGTGAGCAGATGCAGCATCGCGGCCCGGCGGTTCAGATCGGGGGCGTGGGTGTGCTCGTGCTCGTGCTCGCGGGCGTGCGCGTGGCTGTGGCTGTGATCGTGGCCGTGGCCTGCGCCGAACAGCCGGGCCGAGAGCAGGTTCACGGCGATGCCCGCCGCCGCCGCCCAGATCACCGGCGTGGCGGCCATCGCCACGGGATGGAAGAAGCGCTGCACCCCCTCCACCACCACCGCGGCGGCCATCAGGATCAGCACGGCGTTGGCCAGCGCCGCCAGCTGGGTGCTGCGGCCGTAGCCGTAGGTGAAGCGGCCCCCGGCGGGCCGCTCGCTGAGGGCTTCGGCGCCCCAGCCCAGCAGCAGACCGGCCACATCGCCGAGGTTGTGGAGCGCATCGCTCACCAGGGCCAGGGAGCCGAAGCCCAGCCCGATCACCAGCTGCAGCCCGCAGAGCAGGGCATTGAGGATCACGCTCCAGCGGAAGGCCCCCCGGTGCGGGTGCGCCCCGCTCATGCCCCCTCCTCCTCTTCCTCGGCCAGCACAGCCACCTGGTTCCGTCCCCCCTCCTTGGCCCTGTAGAGGGCGCGGTCGGCCTGGGCCAGCAGCTGGTCGGGGTCGTTGCGGCCCGGGGTGTAGGTGCTCACCCCCAGGCTGATCGTCACCGCCACGGTCACCCCGTTCAGGGTGGTGGAGCTCTGCGCCACCGTCTCGCGCAGCAGCTCGGCATAGGTGAGCGCCGCCCCCTCCGGACACAACGGCAGCAGGATGGTGAATTCCTCCCCGCCGCTGCGGCAGAAGCAATCGGTGGCGCGCAGGCGGGAGCGCACCACCTCCGCCACGGTGCAGAGCACGGCATCCCCCATGCCATGGCCGTGGGTGTCGTTCACCTGCTTGAAGTGGTCGATGTCGAAGCACACGCAGCTCAGGGCGTTGCTCTGGCGATTGGCCCGCAGGATCTCCTCCTCGAGGCGGCGGTGCAGCTCCCGGCGGTTGAAGCAGCCGGTGAGCGGATCGGTGGTGCTGAGCAGCTGGAGCTCCTGCCGCGATTGCTCCAGCTGCCGGTTCATCGCCTGCAGATCCAGGGTGAGGCGGTTCACCCGGTTCACGCGGCTGTTGATCAGCTTCACCATCGTGTTCAGCTCCCGCAGGAACGACATCGCCAGGGGAGGAACGGTGTAGAGCTGCCCCTTGACCACGCTCCCCTGCAGCAGGTGGTGGCGCAGGATCGGGGCCATCACGCGGCTGAACTGGCGTTCGAGACCGCGGCCGAGCAGATCACTGATCAGGGCGCCCAGCAGGAACACCCAGGCCACCAGCCCCACGCTGCGCAGATTGCGGTTGCGCTGGGTCTGCAGCGTCTGCCGGCTCGACTGCACCACCCGGACCCGCTCGATCGCCGGGCCCTCCCAGGGGATGTCGGGGTCTGGGAAGAGCTCGGTCTGCCAGTAGCCCTGCTCCAGCCGCTGCGGCAGCGGGACCGGCTGGCGCGGCAGCAGCAGCTGCAGCGGGGCCGGCAGGGGGCCGCGGTAGAGCACGAAGTGCTGATCCAGCTCCCGGAAGAGAGTCGGGTCACTGCTGAGGCTGCGGCCGTTGGAAAGCAGCAGCTGGAACTCGATCGGATCGTTCGCTTCGCTCAGATGGTCCATCGGCGCGAGCCGCTCCGCTGCCGGCAGCGACAGCACCAGATCCGCCGCCCGCAGCAGCGACTGGCTCTCCGCCTCCTGGAGGGTCCAGGAGAGGGCCTGGCCCAGCAGGGTGCTCACCGCCAGCGTGGGCAGGGCGATGGCGAGCAGCACGGCGCTGGTGCTGAGCCCACGGATCGAGATGCCGCGCACGCCCATCCGATGCGGAAACAGCTGCTTGAGCACCAGGAAGAAGGTGAACCCCAGGGTGGTGTTCACGCCGTGGTTCACGGTGGCGATCAGGGCCAGGCTCAGACCTGCCCGGCTCTCGAGAACCTGGGGCAGGCCATGGCTGAGCAGCAGCAGCGGCCCCCCCACCAGGATCCAGAACACCAGGTCGGCCAGGATCACGCGGCCGTTGTCGGCATTGCGCCGGCCGCCGTTGATGCGCTCCAGAAAGAGCTTCAGCCAGGCGCCCTCCAGCAGGGCCAGCGGCAGGAACAGGGGGCCGATCGTGATCGAGGCCGCCAGGCCCTGGGCAGCGGCCACCGGCAGGCCCCACCAGCCCAGGCGCAGCACGGCCAGCACGGTGGCAATCGAACCGAGGTTCCAGCCGCCGCCGAGGAAAGGCTCCAGCGGGCGCAGGCTCAGCCCGAAGGCCAGCAGCGCCAGGCCCAGGGCCAGCAGGGGAGGGCGGCAGGTGGGCCACCAGCGGAGCAGGGGAGCTGCGGGCGCCGGCATTCGTGGAGAGAGGCGGGGCAGCGTCCCCATTCTGGGGATCTGCGCCGGATCCGCCAGGCCCGGATCCGCTCAGCGGTAGGGCGTCAGGCCGAAGCTCTCCTGCTCGCTGCGGCTGGAGGCGATCGAGCCGCTCCCCGGGTTGCCCGAACGCCGCCCCAGGCGGGCCATCAGCGGATCGCAGCCGCCCGAGCTGCGGACCAGTCCCGCCATCTCGGCGGAGGAGAACCGCCTCTCCCAGCCCAGGGGCCAGCCCCGCCGCCGGCTCTGGTGGTTCAGCAGGGAGCGGGCCTGGCTGCCGTCGAGGCGGCCGTCTTCCACCAGGCAGCCCACCACCGCCAGGGTGGCCAGCTGCCGGCCGCGCTCGGAGCCGCCGCTGCGGGAGGCGAGGGGGATCACCGGGATCGGGGCGGAGCGGAAGTCCGGTGCCGGGGCGCCTCTCGGCACTCCGCCCAGACCATTGCCGAAGCCACCCCCCAGCCCGCCGAGAAGGCCGTTGCCGAAACCACCACCCAGGCCACCTCCGAGAGCACCTCCGAGGCCACCGAAACCGCTCAACTGGCTCAGGGCCGCCAGGGCAAGGGAGAGCACGAGATCGTTCATGACAGACCACGGGAGAGAGAGACGCCGGAGCGACCGCGGCCGCAGTAGCGCTCGAACAGCTGGATCACCTGGCCCGGCGGCAGCTGGGCGGTGTAGCGGGCCTCCAGTTCGCCGATCCGCTCCTGGGGCGGATAGAGCCGCAGGGAGGCGAGATCCTCCGGGGAGCGCCGCGCCAGGGTGGCTGCCATGGCGCGGTGGTGGCGCGGATCGGTGATGGCGCTCCCCCGGCAGGCCTGCATCCGGTGGGTGGCCTCGTGGGCGAGGGTGTTCCACACCGCCGCCGGATTGCGATGCACCCGGCAGACCACGATCGTGTCGCTGGCCGGGTGGTACAGGCCCTGCAGGCCGCGGGAGCCGCAGTCCTTCTGCACCACCGGCACGCCGGCCCGCTGCAGCACCAGCCGCAGCTGATCGATCGCCTGCCAGCTGGTGGCTCCGGCGGGGGTGGACAGGGCGAGGCTTCCCACCAGCCCGCAGCCGATCAGACCGGCGAGGCGGATACAGGGGGGTGGGAGCGGGGATCGGTGGTGCACGGCTGGACTCACGGGCGGGCCTCTGGGCCCTGGATCCACTGTTGCCGCTGGGGGTGCGCCAGATGTGTCCGCTCTGCTCCGAGTCGTGACTGGATGTGACCGGGTCGCGCCCCTGCCTCAGCCCCGGTAGCGGCGGGAGAAGCCGCTGCTCAGGGCCGTGGACCAGGCCTGCGGCAGCCAGCGGGCCAGGGCCGCCAGCAGCCGGTTGATGCCTCCGGGCACCACCACCACCCGCCGCCCCTCCAGGGACGCCACCGCCTGGCGGGCCAGCTCCCCGGACTCCATCCACAGGGCCGCCGGCAGCCTGCGCCGCATCTGCTCCTCCACCCCGAGCACGGCGTGGAATTCGGTGTGGACGTAGCCGGGGCAGAGGGCCATCACCCGGATGCCCCGGCCGGCGTTCTCCGCCGCCAGCGACTGGGAGAGGCGCACCAGGAAGGCCTTGGCGGCGCTGTAGAGGGTGCTGCCGGGCAGGGCAGGGATCAGGCCGGCCAGGGAGGCCACGTTGAGGATGCGCCCCTCTCCGGCCTGCTGCATGCCGGGCAGCACGCCACGGCAGAGCTCGGTGCTGGCCACCACCATCAGCTGCAGCAGAGCCTCGGCATCGGCCCAGGGCTGGCTGTCGAACGATCCCCGCAGCCCGAAGCCGGCGTTGTTGACCAGGGTGCGCACCACCAGTCCCCGCTCCGCCAGCGTCTGCAGCAGCCGGGAGGCCTCGCCGGGGCGGGCCAGATCGGCGGCGATCGGCACCACCGTGAGGCCCTCCTGGCGGCGCAGTTCCTCCGCCAGCGCCTCCAGGCGCCCGAGGCGCCGGGCGGTGAGCACCAGGATTTCCCCACGGCGGGCCAGCTGGGGTGCGAGCTCCCGGGCCAGGGCGGCGCCGATGCCGCTGGAGGCCCCGGTCACCAGGGCGCAGGGCTGAACTGCGCCGTTCTGCGCCTGTGGGGTGGGATCCGGCCTCTCCTGGGGAGGTGTGATCCGCTCCGCCAGGTCCAGACAGGCGTCCATTTCCTGCCAGAGCAGCTCCCGCCGCTCCGCCTGCACCGCGAAGGAGCGGTGGTGCAGATCGCGGCCGAGGTAGTGCAGGGCATCGCGGATGCGGCGCCAGTCGTCGGGGTCGAGGGGAGGGGGCGCGAACGGCCGGTCCATGCCGCGCATCCGGCGAGGGGGTTCGGCCGAACCGTAGGCCTCCGCTCCGGGCCTCCTCCGCTCCGGGCCCTGCTCCGGGCCCTGCTCCGGGCCCCTCAGAGCGGGGCGCAGGCGAACTCCTCCACCTGTCCGCGGCCGCGCAGGAAGCGGGGATGCTCCGGATCCTCCTCGCTCCACCACCAGAGGCCGTCGGTGTAGCTGGGGGCTCCGGCGATGTTCGTACGCGGCAGCTGCAGGGTGCGCTCCCGCCAGCGCAGCACCAGGAAGCTGCCCGGCACCGTGCCCGCCTGGGTGTTCGGCACCGGGGTGTCCACCGCGCCCTGATAGCGCTCCGCCTCCAGGGGATCACCGCCGCAGAGGTAGCGGCCCACCGCTTGCGCCGATCCAGCTGGTGTCGGCCCCGCTGGCGCCGATTCCGCTGCTGCCGGTTGCGAAAGGGCGGAAGCGGTGGAGGGTGCGCTCAGGAGCAGCAGCAGCGCCGCGGCCAGTGCCAGCAGCCGCTGGGGCCAGTGGTTTCGCCCTTCTTCCATCGATCCCGCTTGGGTGGCGCTCCACCGTGGCGCAGCCAGGCGGCCGCCGGCGGCATACAACGAAGGAAGGTGCCCCTGCCGAGCCTGCTCCGATGGCGGATCCTGCCCCTGCCTCGATCGCCGACCTCCGCCGCGAGTACCGCGCCGCCGGCCTGCGCCGCAGCCAGCTGGCCGAGGATCCGGTGGAGCAGTTCCGCCGCTGGTTCCAGGAGGCGGTGGACGCCGCCCTGCTCGAACCCAACGCCATGGTGCTGGGCACCACTGACGGCCAGCGCCCCAGCAGCCGCACCGTGCTGCTCAAGGCCTACGACCGGCGGGGCTTCGTGTTCTTCACCCACTACCGCAGCCGCAAGGCCACCGAGATCGCCGCCCATCCGGCCGTGAGCCTGCTGTTCCCCTGGTATGGCCTCGAGCGGCAGGTGGCGATCCTGGGCAGGGCGGAGCGGATCAGCGCCCTCGAATCCCTGGCCTACTTCAGCTCCCGGCCCTTCGGCAGCCGGCTGGGGGCCTGGGTGTCGCAGCAGAGCAGCGTGATCCGCTCCCGCGCGATCCTCGAGGAGAAGTGGGCCGAGATCCAGCGCCGCTTCGTCAGCGGCGAGGTGCCCCTGCCGGAGGCCTGGGGGGGGCTGCGGGTGGTGCCGGAGGAATTCGAGTTCTGGCAGGGGCGCGAGAACCGGCTGCATGATCGCTTCCGCTACCGCCGCTCCGGGGAGGAGTGGCGGATCGAGCGGCTGGCGCCTTGAGGGGGCCTCGAAGGCTGGCTGGGTTCACCGAACTGCTGGGTGCGGGGCTGAGCCGTCTGCTGGCTCTGCTGGTGCCTGCGCTGCTGGCGCTGGGCTTGCTGCTGGGGCCCGGCTCGGCCCTCGCCGGGGGGGAGGGCCTGCCGCCCGCACACGGCCAGCCGGGGGAGCCGGTGCTGGAGGTCTACGTGCGGCCGGGATGCCCCCACTGCGCCGCGGCCAAGCGGTTTCTGCCCGAGCTGCAGCGCCTGCGGCCCGCCCTGCAGCTGCGCATCCGCTCGCTCGACACCGACCCCACGGCCGCGGCCGATCTCCAGCGCCTCTCCCGGCAGGCGGGGATCGCCGCCCCCGGGGTGCCCAGCTTCGTGATCGATGGCGAGCTGCTGGTGGGCTTCGACAACGCCGAGGGCCGCGGCCGCGACCTGCTGGCCCTGGTGGACCGGCGCGGGGCCGGATCCGGCGGCGCCCGGGGGGTGCGGGCCGGACCCTTCGGCTCGCTCACGCCCGAGCGCCTCGGCCTGCACCTCTTCACCCTCCTGCTCGGTCTGCTGGATGGTTTCAATCCCTGCGCGATGTGGGTGCTGCTGTTCCTGCTCTCCCTGCTCGTGCACTGGCGGGATCGGCGGCGGATGGCCCTGGTGGCGGGCACCTTCGTGCTGGTGAGCGGCGCGGTGTACTACGCCTTTCTGGCGGCCTGGCTGAACCTCTTTCTGGTGGTGGGATTCAGCGCCCAGCTCCGGATCGCTCTGGCGCTGCTCGCCCTGGTGGTGGGGGTGCTCAACCTGCGGGAGTACGGGCGCAGCCGTGAGCGGTTCGTGCTCTCGATCCCGGAGCGGGCCAAGCCGGGCCTCTATGGGCGCATGCGGGGGGTGATCCAGACGCGTGCCCTGCTGCCGGCCCTGGCGGGGGTGGTCTCCCTGGCGGTGGTGGTGAATCTGGTGGAGCTGCTCTGCACCGCCGGGCTGCCGGCGCTCGCCCTTGTGCTGCTGCTGCGGCCGGGCTGGCTGCTCTGAAGCTTCTCCTCGGGCAACGCTCCCGGGTGGTGCGTCCGCAGAATGGCCACCGAGCCTCCACAGCGCCGCCCTGGGCCCCCCGCTCGTCTATCACCAGGCCTACTCGGCGCCGCTGCCGAGCGGCCACCGCTTCCCGATGGCGAAGTTCCGGCTGCTCCAGGCCGAGCTGCTGCGCCAGGGGCTCGCGGTACCGGGCCGCTTCCACCAGCCCCTGCCCGTGCCCCGCCGCTGGCTGGAGCTGGTGCACGGGCGTGCCTACCACCAGGCCTTCTTGCGCGGTGAACTGGGAGCCCGGGAACAGCGCCGCATCGGGCTGCCCTCCACCCGGCCGCTGGTGCGCCGCACCTGGCTGGCGGTGGGGGGCACGGTGCTCACGGCCCGGCTGGCGCTGCGGCACGGCCTGGCCTGCCACCTGGCCGGCGGCACCCACCACGCCTTCCCCGACTACGGCAGCGGGTTCTGTCTCTTCAACGACTGCGCCGTGGCGGCGCGGGTGCTGCTGGAGGAGGGCACTGTCCGCCGGGTGATGGTGATCGATCTCGATGTGCACCAGGGCGACGGCACAGCGGCGATCTTCGCGGGGGATCCGCGGGTGATCACGGTGTCGGCCCACGCTGCGGCCAATTTCCCCCTGCGCAAGCAGGCCAGCGATCTGGATCTGCCGCTGGCCGACGGGCTCGGAGACGAGGAGTACCTGCGGGCCATCGGCGATCCGATCCCGGATCTGCTCGATGCCCACAGGCCCGATCTGGTGCTCTACAACGCCGGCGTGGATCCCCACCGGGAGGATCGGCTGGGGCGGCTCTGCCTCAGCAGTGCGGGGCTGCTGCAGCGCGATCACCTTGTGCTTGATGCCTGCCTGCGGCGGGGGGTGCCGGTGGCCACGGTGATCGGCGGCGGCTACGACGACCTGGCTCCGCTGGTGCAGCGCCACACCCTGGTGTTCCGCGCCGCCGGGGAGCAGGCCCGGCTGCACGGCCTCTGAGCCTCAGGCGGCCTTGCGGAGTCCGAGGGCCTGGGCGCCGAAGTGCTGGCTGAATTCGGCCTGCATCTGCCAGGCGGCGAGCAGCGTCTTGGCCATCGAGCGCAGTTCCTCCAGGTCGGTGCAGCGGTCGATGGCGCGGGAGTGCATCTCCACGGTGAACTGGCGGCCAAGGGAGAGGGAGTCGGGCATGGACGGGCGGAAAGATTGCGAAACGCTACGAGTTCTTGACGGGCGCGGGGAATGTGCAGGCTTCGGTTCTCCGCACTCCCCGCAGGCTCCAGGCTGGGAAGCGCACCGGTTCCCAGCCGAACAGCGTGGCTGCTTCGCGCTCACCCGGCCGCCGGATCGGACCAGCGTGGCCGAGGTGGTGGCGTGTGTGGAGGGCCAGGGTCTGGGGGCGCAGGGCCATCGCGACCATCCAGATCTTCTCCATCTGATCCGATCCCCCCTGATCGAGGTTCATTCCGCTTCGGCGCCGAGCCGGGCCCGGGCGGACACCTGGGCTTCGGGGTCCACCCCGGCGAATGTGGGCGGCAGCCACACCCGCACCACCATGAGCAGGGCGGCGGTGGCCAGGAACAGGCAGACCGCCAGCATCTGGTGCCAGTCGGTTTCGAGCACACCGTTCACGATCACCTCCCGCAGCACCGAGACGATCGCGATCTCCACGGAGACGCCGATCGAAACCCGTTGTTCCTGGAGATAAATGATCAGGAGCCGGAAGAGCTCCACCAGGATGAGGATGAAGAGGATGTCGGATGTGATCTCGTGAAAGCGCGGCTTCGTGATCAGCAGCGAAGTGAAGATCGAGCGCAGCTGCAGGGCCATCACGCAGAAGAGCCCCAGGCAGAGGGACACGGCGATCAGGTCCTGCACGGCTTCGAGCGACTGCACAATCTGCTGCCGCCGGAACTGCTGGTGCCAGGGAACGCCCTGCCTGCCGTGAATCTGCGGGTCCGGAGGGGCTCCCTCGCGGGGGGTGGGGGCGGGTTCGAGGGTGGAGGCGGTCATCGATTCGCTGCGGTGTCGGTTCGTCGGTGGCGCCAAACTACGGGGGTGCTGCTTATCGGTCAATCCTTGAATGATAGCCCTGGCTTATCTCATTGATCGGGCTTTCTGGGTTTTGTCTGTCCCTGGCGCTTTCCTGATCCGCTGCCCGCCGCCTGCTGCCCGCTACCCGTTTCCTGCGTCCCGCCTCTTGCTTTCGGCTTTTGATTTTCGGTTTTCAGTTTTCAGATTTCAGCTTCGGCGCAGGGTGCTTTGTGATCCAGCAAGGGATCACGATCTGATCGAGTGTCCGCAG
Source organism: Prochlorococcaceae cyanobacterium (assembly GCA_049242845.1). GTDB lineage: Bacteria > Cyanobacteriota > Cyanobacteriia > PCC-6307 > Cyanobiaceae > CBW1002. The sequence goes on along the minus strand of JBMLOS010000138.1, from coordinate 1,631 downwards.
AACACCAGAGGCGCCGCTGAGCTACCACGCCGGCGCAGGAAGCCCTGCGCTTCCGGAGCAAGGTCACGGAAAAGAGCCCGCACGCGAATGCTTCTCGATCCCCGAGAGGCTGGGCTGCAGCCCGGATGTGCTGTCGCGATGGGGGCAGGGGGACTTGAACCCCCACAGCCTCGCGGCCTGCGGATTTTAAGTCCGCTGCGTCTACCGATTCCGCCATGCCCCCGCCTCACCACCCTAAATTCAGACACAGCACCGAACCCCCCTAGGTCATGCCCGGCTTGCCTGCGGCCGATTCCCTCCTGGCGCTCGGCGCCTTCCTGGCCCTGGCCGGTGCCTACCTGGTGGTGGTGCCCCTGGCGCTGTTCTGGTGGATGAACAAGCGCTGGATGGTGATGGGCAAGATCGAGCGATTCGGCATCTACGGCCTGGTCTTCCTCTTCTTCCCGGGGATGATCGTGTTCGCCCCCTTCCTCAACTTCCGCATGGCCGGCCAGGGCGAGGCCAACGCGTGACCCGGGCTCAGGCTCTGCTGCTGGGCGTGCTCCTCTTCGCCGCCGGTGGCCTTGGCTATGCCCTCTTCCAGGCCGGCGGCTTCGAGGGGTTCTCGGCGGGCATCGCCTCCTCCGCCGTTCTGGTGCTGGTGGTGATGGTGTGGACGGGCTCCTACCTCTTCCGGGTGGTGACCGGCCGCATGACCTACATGGAGCAGCGCCGCACCTACCGCGAGGCCTACGACGCCCACACGATCGAGCAGCTGCAGGCCCGCTTCGATTCCCTCAGCCCCGAGGAGCAGGACCGTCTGCTGGCGGAGGTCGGCCAGCTGCAGTCGGACGCCGATCTGTGACCCCATAGGCTCATAGGCAACACCCCGTGACCGGCCGATGAGCGCCTCTGCCGCGAATCCCACCGCCTGCAGCGCTCCCACTGCCATTGATCAGCGCTTCGCCCTGCTGGCCGAGCAGAAGCGCTGCGCCCTGATGCCCTTTCTGATGGCGGGCGATCCCGATCTGGGCACCACCCGCGAAGCCCTTCTGGCCCTGCAGCGCTCCGGAGCCGACCTGATCGAGCTGGGCATTCCCTACAGCGATCCCCTCGCCGACGGCCCGGTGATCCAGGCCGCCGCCTCCCGTGCCCTGGCGGCCGGCACCACCCCGGCCGGGGTGCTGGATCTGCTCAGCGGTCTGCGCGGCGAGCTCACGATTCCTGTGGTGCTGTTCACCTACAGCAACCCCCTGCTTAACCGCGGCATGGAGACCTTCTGCCGCGATGCCGCCCGCGCCGGCGCCGCCGGCCTGGTGGTGCCTGATCTGCCCCTGGAGGAAGCCGAGAAGCTCTCCGCCATCGCCGCCGCCGAAGGGCTCGATCTGGTGCTGCTCGTGGCCCCCACCACCCCTCCGGAGCGCATGGCCCGCATCCACGCCGCCAGCCGGGGCTTCACCTACCTGGTGAGCGTCACAGGCGTGACCGGGGTGCGCAGCAATCTCGAGGGCCGGGTGGAGCCGCTGGTGCAGCGCCTCCTGGCCCAGGGCGGAAGCCCGGTGGCGGTGGGCTTTGGCATCTCCGGCCCCGAGCAGGCCCGCCAGGTGCGCGACTGGGGCGCCGATGGCGCCATCGTGGGCAGCGCCCTGGTG
>JBMLOS010000137.1:3992-21107 GCA_049242845.1 Prochlorococcaceae cyanobacterium | reverse complement strand
TGACCACCGAGCTGGAGGTCACCGAGGGCATGCGCTTCGACAAGGGCTACATCTCGCCCTACTTCGCCACCGACACCGAGCGCATGGAAGCGGTGCTCGAGGATCCCTACATCCTGCTCACCGACAAGAAGATCGGCCTGGTGCAGGACCTGGTGCCCGTGCTCGAGCAGATCGCCCGCACCGGCAAGCCCCTGCTGATCATCGCCGAGGACATCGAGAAGGAAGCCCTCGCCACCCTGGTGGTGAACCGCCTGCGCGGCGTGCTCAACGTGGCCGCCGTCAAGGCTCCCGGCTTCGGTGACCGCCGCAAGGCCATGCTCGAGGACATCGCCGTTCTCACCAACGGTCAGCTGATCACCGAGGACGCCGGCCTCAAGCTGGAGAACGCCAAGCTGGAGATGCTGGGCACCGCCCGCCGCATCACCATCAACAAGGACACCACCACCATCGTGGCCGAAGGCAACGAGGCGGCGGTGAAGGCCCGCTGCGAGCAGATCCGCAAGCAGATGGACGAAACCGACTCCTCCTATGACAAGGAGAAGCTGCAGGAGCGTCTGGCCAAGCTGAGCGGCGGTGTGGCCGTGGTCAAGGTGGGTGCCGCCACCGAGACCGAGATGAAGGACAAGAAGCTGCGCCTGGAAGACGCCATCAACGCCACCAAGGCGGCCGTTGAGGAAGGCATCGTTCCCGGTGGTGGCACCACCCTGGCCCACCTGGCTCCCGCCCTCGAGGAGTGGGCCGCGGCCAACCTCTCCGGCGAGGAGCTGATCGGCGCCACCATCGTGGCTTCCGCCCTCACCGCTCCCCTCAAGCGGATCGCCGAGAACGCCGGCGTGAACGGCTCCGTGGTGGCCGAGCACGTGAAGAACAAGCCCTTCAACGAGGGCTACAACGCCGCCACCGGCGAGTACGTCGACATGCTGGCCGCCGGCATCGTGGACCCCGCCAAGGTGACCCGCTCCGGCCTGCAGAACGCCGCCTCGATCGCCGGCATGGTGCTCACCACCGAGTGCATCGTGGCTGATCTGCCCGAGAAGAAGGAAGCGGCTCCCGCCGGCGGCGGCATGGGCGGCGGCGACTTCGACTACTGATCCCCAGCGGGATTTTCGTTCCTACAGCGCCCCTTCGGGGGCGCTTTTTTCTTGTCTGTCCGCGGGGTCTCGGGGAAATCCTGTTGCTGCCAGCGGAATTCCAGCGAAGCCCGGAACCGCTCGATCCGTCCGGGGGTTGCCCAGCCAGAACTGCGGACCAGCCGGGCCAGACGCGCAATCTTGAGGGCGGTGCCGATCGTGAAGACCGACCAGGCCGCCATGGAAACCAGGGGATGCCCGGCCATCAGAGGTGCATCAGAGAGCCATCCCGGCAGAACTGCATCAGCGGGCTGTTCCGGGGTGGTGCATCAGCGGCCCATCCCGGGGCGGTTCCCGACACGCACGACCATCCGGAGGTGCAGGAACAGCGCAACACCGGCGGTTGCAAGGCTCTTACTGCCGCTGCGTCTCGATGCCCGTATCGGAGCTGTTCTGATGGCCGTTCAGATGGCGCTCGCAGGCCTGGGCGGTGCTGGCCGCTCCCATCCAGGTGGTGAGCAGCAGAACGGTGAGCAGACGGATCATCGGGGGGCCGGCGGTTCCTTCACCCTAGGGAGAGGCCCCCGATCCGGCATCGTTCAGCCCGCTTCGAACACCAGGGCCACACCGTTGTTGCAGTAGCGCTTGCCGGTGGGGCGAGGGCCGTCGCCGAACACGTGGCCCTGGTGGCCGCCGCAGCGGCGGCAGTGGTATTCGGTGCGGGGCACGATCAGCTTGAAGTCCACTTTCGTGCCGATCGCTCCGGGAAGGGGATCCCAGAAGCTGGGCCAGCCGGTGCCGCTGTCGAACTTGGTGCGGGAGCTGAACAGGGGCAGGCGGCAGCCGGCACAGAGGAAGGTGCCCTCGCGCTTCTCGCGGTTCAGCGGACTGGTGAAGGGGCGCTCGGTGCCCTCCCTGCGCAGCACCTGGTAGGCCGCCGGACTCAGCCGCTTCTTCCATTCGGCCTCGCTCAGTCGCCACGCGGGATCGCTGGCCTGGCTCGCCGCCTCGGCGGGACGCGCGCCCACCAGGGTGGAGAGGCTGGCCCCCAGGGAGGCCAGCAGCCCGCGGCGGCTCATCGGCCCAGCCATCCGGCACTCAGCACGACGGCCAGGCCGAGGAACACGGCCAGCAGGGTCCAGGTGATCCGGTTGAGGGTGGCCTCGGCGCTTCGGGCACTGGTGAACATCGAGCCGCCGCTGGCCGCCAGACCGCCCATGCCGTCGCCCTTGGGGCTGTGCAGCAGCACGCTGAGGATCAGCAGCACGCCGCTGCCCACCCAGATCCAGGAAAGAATCGAACTGATCATGTGCGCCAGCCTAGGGACCCGCTCAGACGCCGAGGGTCTGGGGGATGCGGCTGGTGGCTTCGGCTGCGCCCACGGGCACGATCAGGGAGGTGCCGCTCATGCTGGCCGGCTTCTCCAGCCCGAGGATCTCCAGCAGGGTGGGGGCGATGTCCGCCAGACCACCGCCCTCGCGCAGATGGATATCGGTGCCGTGGCCGGGCAGCTTGCGCTTCTCGCCCTCCACCAGGATCACGGGCACCGGATTGGTGGTGTGGGCGGTCCAGGGCCGGCCGTCCTCGCCTTCCATCACCTCGGCGTTGCCGTGGTCCGCGGTGATCAGCAGGGTGCCACCCATGCGGTTGGTGGCCTCCATCAGCCGCCCCACGCAGGTGTCCACCATGTGGATGGCCTCGGTGGTGGCCTGCATCTGGCCGGTGTGCCCCACCATGTCCGGGTTGGCGTAGTTGATCACCACCAGCGAGTAGATGCCCTTCTGGATGGCGGCGATGCAGCTGTCGGTGAGCTGCTCCGCGGACATGGCCGGGGCCTGGTCGTAGGTGGCCACCCGAGGGGAAGGCACCAGGTGGCGGTCTTCGCCCGGGAAGGCCTGCTCGATGCCCCCGTTCATGAAGTACGTCACGTGGGGGTATTTCTCGGTTTCGGCCGTGCGGAACTGGCGCAGCCCCGCCTCGGAGACCACCTGCCCCATCAGGCCATCGAGGGATTCCGGCGGGAAGGCCACGGCCACCGGCAGGCCCTGTTCGTACTGGGTGAAGCTCACCAGGTGCAGGGGGCTGATCGGCTCCCGCGCGAAGCCGCTGAACTCCGGCTGCACGAAGGCGCGCACCAGCTGGCGGGCCCGGTCGGGCCGGAAGTTGAAGAACACCACTCCGTCGCCGGGCCGCACGGCCCCTGGGCTGAGTCGGGTGGGCTCGAGGAATTCGTCTGTGATCTCCTCGGCGTAGGAGGCCTCGATCACCTCGCTCGGGGTGGCCTCCGTGATCTCCTGCTCCTCGGTGAGCAGCCGGTAGGCCTTCTCGGTCCGTTCCCAGCGATTGTCCCGGTCCATGGCCCAGTAGCGGCCGCAGAGCGTGGCGATCCGTCCCACGCCGGCCGCGGCGATCTGGGCCTCGATACGCTCCAGGAAGGCGATGGCGCTGTTGGGGGCGGTGTCCCGGCCGTCGGTGATCACGTGCAGGCACACATCCCGCAGGCCGCGGCCCGCGGCCCACTGCAGCAGGCCGGCGATGTGGTCGATGTGGCTGTGCACCCCCCCGTCGGAGCAGAGGCCGATCAGGTGGAGGGTGCCGCCATCCGCCAGGAGGCGGTCGGCCAGGGCGTTGAGGGCGGGATTGGCGGCGATCGAACCGTCGCGCACCGCCTGGCTGATCCGCACCAGCTCCTGGCGGATGATGCGGCCCGAGCCGATCGTGAGGTGTCCCACCTCCGAGTTGCCCATCTGGCCGTCGGGCAGGCCCACGGCGCCGCCGCTGGCTTCGATCAGGGTGTGGGGATAGGCGTGCCAGAGGGCGTCCATCACCGGCGTGGCGGCCGTGCGGATGGCGTTGTGGGCATGATCCGGGCTGTAACCCCAGCCATCCAGGATGGCCAGCACCACCGGCGCCACCGGGGCCCGCTGCTCGAGGACCGTCGATCCGGAGCCACCCTGGCGCTGGGAGGCAGGGGCAGAGGAAGCTTGAGGGGAATCGACTGTTTTCACCCGAACGTCCGCTGGCCTCGTGGCGATCACTATCCAACTCCAAACTTACGTGCCGGTGTCCCATTCACCGGCACCGGTGCGGTTCGGTCAGGCTTTGCCGACAGCCGGGCGCCCTGCGATCATTTCTGTGGCTGGGCCATGCTCCCCGAGGCGCCGCCACCATGGGCCGGCCCCGTTCCCGCAGGCCCGCCTGCAGCCCTGCACTCCGCCCTGATGGATCGCCCTGCAGACGCCTCGGCCGAGGCCGGCGCCCGGATCGAGATCCTCTCGGCCCAGGACCTCGGCCGCACGGTCGATCGGCTGGCGTTCCAGGTGCTCGAGCGGGTGGAGGACGGCCGTGCGCTGCTCCTGCTCGGCATCCCCACCCGCGGCGTGGCCCTGGCGAAGGTGCTGGCCGCCCGGCTGGAGGAGCGGCTCGGCCATGCGGTGGATCAGGGCAGCCTCGATCCCACCTTCCACCGCGACGATCTGCAGCGGGTGGGCACCCGCCTGGTGGAGGCGACCCAGCTGCCCCCCGGCGGCCTGGAGGAGCGGGAGGTGGTGCTGGTGGACGACGTGATCTTCACTGGCCGCACCGTGCGGGCCGCCCTGGAGGCCCTCCAGGCCTGGGGCCGGCCCAGGCGGGTGAGCCTGCTGGTGATGGTGGACCGGGGGCATCGCGAACTGCCGATCCAGCCCGATTTCTGCGGCCGCCTGGTGCCCACCAGCCGCCAGGAATCGATTCAGCTCTGCCTGGCCGCGATCGACGGCCACGACGGGGTGTTCCTGCTCAAGCCGCCCCTCTGAACCCCCAGGGGCTCAGGCGGGGGAGAGTTCCTCGGCGCGGAAGTGGGCCCGGAATTTCCCGAAGGCCACGATCACCGACAGGGTGGGGCTGATCGGGCGACCCTTCCAGTCGTGCAGCACCTGCACCACTTCGCCCTGCTGGCCCTGCAGGTCGAAGGCCTGGCCGCGGTGCTGGGGATGGTGGAACACCACCACGCTGCTGGTGACGGTGACAGGATCTCCTGGCTGCATGGGCTGCGGACCGACTGGCCCGAGACGGAACGCTCGAGGGCGCATCCTGTCACGCGGCAGGGCTAGCCGTTGGCAGGCCTCAGCGTTGGCAGGCCGTCTCCGGGCCGGCCTCCACGATCCTGCCGCCCAGCTCCCGGCACGACTGCTCGAAGGCGGTCCAGTCGTCGAGGCCCTCCGCCATCCGCTTGCGCACCAGCCCATCGAGCTCCTCGGCGGGCACCGTGTGGGGCAGGGAGCCGTGGCTGTCGTGCTCCTTTTGGCCGTCGGCGAGGCGCTTGAGGCCGGCGTCCACCTGCTCCCGCACGGGCTGGCTCTCCTGCTTCCACCAGGGATGGTCGATGCGGTTGAGCGCGTCGAGGGCCTCCCACCAGCGCTCCCGCTCCGCCAGCTGGCGTCCGCGCTCCAGCTGGAAGCGGTTGCGGTTCCACTGCTCCCGCAGGCTGTCCCCCAGGGCGGTGCCGTTCGGCTTGCGCTCCTCCCCCATCGCCGCCAGCAGGGCCAGGGCACCCTCGAGATCGCCGTCGCGGAACAGGGCCAGGGACCGCTTGCGCAGGTCTTCCTGCCAGGTGACCAGCTGGCTGCGGTCGCGGTTGGTGCCGGCGGCGGAGTTCACCAGCTGCAGCTGCAGGGCCAGGGCCTCCGACCAGTTCTGCTCCTGCCAGAGCTGGCGGGCCTTGAGCCGGCGGCACTGGCCCTGCTCCAGCGGTGCCTGGCCTGCCATCCAGCGCAGGGCGGCGAGCTGTTCGCTGTAGCGCAGGCAGGCGTCGAGATCGCCGGCCTTGGAGGCGGCCGCCAGCCGCTGGGGCAGCTCCCCCTCCCACCAGCGCGCCACCCCCACACCGGTGACCACCATCCCCAGGGTGATCGCCAGCCAGACGCGCGGCAGTCTGTGGCGACGGAGGGCCAATCCGGAACGGGAAACTGGCTCCGTTCTATGGAAGCCGGGGTGCCGCAGCCGGTGCCAGGGGGCAGCGTCGCCGGCGTCCACCCCGCTCAGTGGACGCGGCCCAGCCGTCGCGGGGGCAGGGCGACCCCCGTGCGCAGGTCCTCGGCCTCCAGCAGCAGATCCCCCGAGGCTTCGATCGAGAAGCGCAGCCGCAGCCGGTCTTCCCCCTGCAGTCCGGGAGGATCCAGTGGCAGCGGTTCGATCGGCTGGCTCCAGGGGCGCACCTCCGCGCTGCCGGCGGGGCGGGGCCGCAGCACGGGCACCCCGTCCCGGAAGATCACCTCGCTGCGCTGCTCCGGCAGCGGTTCCCCCAGCACAAGCTCCACGGCCTGCTGGCCATCGCCCTGGCACGCGAGCACGAGCTCGAGCGGGGCCGTCGTGGGCCAGCTCTGGCCGGCCACGAACAGCGGATGCCAGTGGTGGCGAGCGCTGCGCCGGTCCCAGCAGCGCAGGCTCACCCCCTGGTGGAGCACGTCGCGCACCTGCACGCCGGGGGTGAGGGCCAGGGCCCCCAGCACCACCGCCTCTACCGGCCGCCCGTCCCGCACGGCGATGGCCCCGAAGCGCTCCTGCAGCCAGCGCCGGATCCGGGGGATGCGGCTGCTGCCCCCCACCGGCAGCACTGCCGCGATGTCCCGCTCCGCCAGCCCTTCGCGGCGGGCGGCGGCGAGCACCTCCTCCAGCAGGCGATCGAGGGCCCCGATCAGCTCCCGCTCCTCCAGCAGGCGCTCGAAGCGGGGGCGATCCAGCCGCAGGGGCACCGGCTCGCCGCCGGGGCGGCACCAGAGCTCCAGGGCCTCCTCCTCGCGGCTCAGCCGGCACTTCAGCCGCTCCGCCACCTCCAGCAGGCCCGCATCGCCGTCGTGCTGCGGCTGCAGCAGATCGGCGATCCAGCGATCCAGGTCGCGGCCGCCCAGCGGCAGGCCGGCCTTGCCGATCACCCGGGCGCAGCGCAGGGCCTGGCGGCTGTCCTCGAGGCTGCGGCCCGCGAAGCGCAGCAGCTGGGCGATCGGCGCCGCCCTGCCTTCTCCCCCCTCCAGGGCCACCAGGGAGAGGTCGATCGTGCCGCCGCCGAGATCCACCACCAGCACCCGGCTGCCCGGGGGCAGGCCGCAGCCGATCGCGGCGGCGGTGGGTTCATCCACCAGGGCCACCTCCTCCACCGCCAGGGGGGCGGTGAGGTTCTGCAGCCAGCGGCGGTAGCCGCGGTAGCTCTCCACCGGAGCGGTGAGCACCAGCCGGCGCGGCTGCACCTCCCCAGGCAGGGCCTCCCAGAGGGCCTGCAGCAGCCGCGCGCCGGCCTGCTCAGGGCTGAGCAGCATCGCCGGCGCGGCCTCGGCGGCTTCTCCCGCTTCCTCGTCCGCGGGCACCCGGCCGATCCTGCGCTTGAAATCCCGGCAGAGCCGGGGGCCGGGATCCCCCGCCAGCCCGGCCTCGAGCACCTGGCGGCCGATCAGGGGCCGGGGACTGTCCGGCGAGGCCAGCCACAGCAGGCTCGGCACCACGGCGGGATCGCCGCAGCCATAGGGATCCAGGCACAGCAGGGCCGGCGGGCCGCCATCGGGTTGCCAGGCCACCACCGTGGTGCTGCTGCCCAGGTCGATCGCGAGGGTGCCGCTCATCGGCCCAGGATGGCGCGGCGGAGCCCTCGCTTAGGCTGGTACCCACAGGTGGAGAGATCCGGCATGCAGCTCGGCGTCGAAGTGAATGCCAAGGAACTGGCCCAGCGGGGCGAGAGCCTGATCCGCCATTCGAGCAACCGCTATCTCACCACCGTGCGGATCGCCTACCGCGCCAAGCAGCGCCGTTTCGACGACTTCGACGGCCTGCTGGACGAATCGATGGTGAAGCCCGTGCAGCGGGCCATCATCGAACTCAGCGACGAGCAGGACCAGCCCGCCCTGTTGCCCGGCTGAGCTTCGGCCGATGCGCGTCGAGGACGCCCAGGGGTGGCGGCTGGCTCTCGAGCCTGCCCGCCACCCCTTCGTGCTGCTGGTGGGGGGTGCCCACTGGGCGGCGGAGCTGCGCGCCCGGGAAGGACTCGACCTGCTCGAGGGGATCGCCACCCTGGTGCGGCAGCACCGCGATCTGGCGGACCAGCTGATGGCCGAGGAGGCGATCACGCTCGAGTGGGAACGGGGTGCGCTCTGGGTTTCCCTGGAGGGGGACCGCAGCGGCTGGGACCTGCGCTTCGTGCTCACGCCGGCCGATGGCCAGCGCGCCCTTGAGGGAGGCTGGCCCGCCGGCGCAGCGGCCGCCCTGGCGGCGGCCCTGGAGCCCCTCGAGGACGGCCTGCGCGCCCTGCTCACCCCGGTGGCGACCTCCCCGATCGTCGGGTGAACAAGGGCACACATCAGCAATCCTGATCGCTGATCCCCTCCCCCGGCATTCCGCAGGGGACCTCCCGCTTTTCCGCCGTTTTCCCCAGGGGGAGGATCCGGGAGCGTCTCGGGATCGGGTGGTTGGGGAAAACCGGCCCTCGCGCCGTTTTGCCCTTGACGGGCTCCCCCCGGCAGCGGGGGGGTGGAGCCACGGCTGGACAGCTCCCTTGAAAACCCTTGTGGCGGCTCGGGTCTTGGTTGGAGAACGGCGGGTCTTCGGCCGCCGGGGCCGATTTGACGGGCGCCCCGGGATGTGGGGAACTGGAGTCCTTCTGATGGAGGTCGAGCCGATGCGGGATGCGATGCAGGGTGTAATGCGGGATGCGGTGCAGGGTCTGATGGCTGCCCCGGTGGGCGCCGAGCAGGGCGAGGCCACGGGCACCGTGAGCCTGCGGGCGGAGGTGCCGGAGGCCCTGCTCACGGCCATGCGGGGATTCATCGAGCGCCATCCCCAGTGGGACCAGTACCGCCTCTTCCAGGCCGCCCTGGCCGGCTTCCTCGTGCAGAACGGTGTCCAGAGCCGTGCTGTGACCCGCTGCTACCTGGCCAACCTCTTCCCCGCCCAGAACCGCTTCAGCGAGCCGCCCCAGGTGCCCGAGCGCCGCGCCGGCCGCGGTGCGCGCCCCTTCTGAGGGCGGCTCCGCCGGGGGGCTCCCTCAGGCCCCCAGCAGCTCCAGCAGGCGCGCTGCGGTGGCCCCGGGCACCGGCAGGATCGAGAGGCGGTTGCCCCGCTTCACCACCCCCAGCTCCTCCGGGGCGAACTCCTGGCGCAGGGCATCGAGCGTGAGCATCCGGGGGTAGGTGGTGAGATAGCCCAGCCGGGCGCAGTCCCAGCGGGGGGCCTCCGGCTTGCTGGCCGGGTCGTGGTACTTCGAGGCCGGATCGAACTGGCTGGGGTCGGTGAGGCCGGTCTCGAGCACCTCCATCAGCCCCACGATCCCGGGCGGCTTGGCATTGGAGTGATAGAAGAACGCCCGATCGCCCACGGCCATGCTGCGCATGAAATTGCGGGCCTGGTAGTTGCGGATCCCGTCCCAGAGCGTGGTGCCCTCCCGCTGGAGGTGGTCGATCCCGTAGACCTCGGGCTCGCTCTTCATCAGCCAGTACTGCATCGGCGCCGTTGGCCGCGGCGTCGGCCGCGGAGCGGAATTCCCGGGGGATCATGGCGCCCCCGGGGGGCGCCTGGATCAGAGGGCTTCGACGCAGCGGCGGAAGTGGTCGCCCCGGGCCTCGAAATCGCTGTATTGATCGAAGCTGGCGCAGGCCGGGGAGAGCAGCACGCCGCGGCAGCGGCCCCGCTGCGCCAGTTCCGCCGCCAGGGGCACGGCCTCGGCCAGGCCCTCCCGCTCGTGGATCTCCCCGCCGAAGCCCGCCTGCTCCAGCAGCCGCCGGAACTCCGGCCGCGCCGCGCCATAGAGCACCACGGCGAAGGCCTGGCGATCCAGTTCCCCCAGCCAGCCGCCGGCCTCGCCGATCTTGGCCTGGCCGCCGGCCAGCACCACCAGGGGCCCCTCCAGGGCCCGGAGCCCCACCTCGGCGGCGTCGTAGTTGGTGGCCTTGCTGTCGTTGTAGTAGGTCACCCCCGAGCGTTCCCGCACCCGCTCCAGCCGATGGGGCACGCCGGGGAAGCTCCGGAAGGCCTCCTCCATCACCTGGGCCCCCAGGCCGGCCTCCAGGCCCGCGGCGGCGGCCATCACCAGGTTCTGGCGGTTGTGGGCGCCGGGCATGGCCAGGCAGTCGGCCGGCAGAAGGGGGCCCGCGGCGCCCTGCACCCAGCCCTCCTCCACCCAGAGATGGGGCTCGATGCCGGGGGCCAGTTCGGCCCGGGAGCCGGCCGTCACCCAGTGGGCCCGCTCCCATGTGGGCGCCTGGCTGCGCAGGTCGGGGTCATCGGCGTTGAGGATGCGCACGGCACTGCGCTCCAGCAGGCTGCGCTTGATCGAGCGGTAGTGCTCGATCGTGCCGTGACGCTCCAGGTGATCGGGGGTGAGGGTGGTCCAGAGGCCAACGCGGGGGCTGATCTGCGGCGCCGCCTCGATCTGGTAACTGCTCAGCTCCACCACCAGCCAGTCGGGTTTCGGGCCGGCCGGATCGAGGCAGCGCTCCAGGGCCAGTTCCGCCGCCGAGATGCCCACGTTGCCGCACTGGGGAGCATCGAGGCCAGCGTGCTGCAGCAGGTGGTGCACCAGATGGGTCACCGTGGTCTTGCCGTTGGTGCCGGTGATGCCGATCCAGGGAACGGCGCCGGTGGCCTCCCAGGCGGGCACCATCTCCCCCTGCACTGTCACCCCCTGGCTGCGCAGGTGCTCCAGGGTGGGGTGATCCCAGCGGATCCCCGGGCTCACCACCACCCGCTCCAGCGGCTGCTCCAGGGCTGCGAGGGCCTCAGGGGTGAAGGGGCAGCCAAGGCGCACGGCGATACCCTGCTCCTCCAGCCTCCGGGCCTGGGCCTCGAGGGCCTGGCCACGGCCGCTCTCGAGCACCACCACCCGGTGGCCCTGGCGATGCAGCAGCCTCGCGGCCCCTACGCCGGAGCGTCCCAGACCGACCACCACGGTGAGGGAACGGTCCGCGGCTGACATCGGGGCTGGAGAGAATGAATGGGCGATACTGGAATCGAACCAGTGACTCCTACCGTGTCAAGGTAGTGCTCTACCTCTGAGCTAATCGCCCGCAAAACTGCCCGGTTCGGCGGTCATGGCTGGCGTTTCTCCAGCGGCAGAAACTTAGCAGCCGGTCGTGCCCCCTCCAGGGTCCCTTCTGGCCCCTCAACTGCGCTCCAGCTCTCTCGGCGTCCAGCCCTTAGCTGCGCACCAGATCAATCCGCAGGCGGCCCCGCTTGGTGGGTGTCACGCTGCGCACCTCCACCTCGCCGTGGCCATGCCAGCGAATCCGATCGCCGGGCGCCAGCTCCCGGCTTGGGCTCTGCACCGGTTGCCAGGCCAGGCGCACCTCCCCCTGGCGGATGGCGTTCGCCATGCGGTTGCGGGATACGCCGAAGCCCGCCGATGCCACCGCATCCAGCCGCAGTGAGGCCTCCACCACCGTGAGCGGCCGTGGCTGCCGTGCCACCGGCAGCTGCAGCTCCTCCAGTGGGCGCCGCTCGAAGCGCACCGGCACCGTGCGCACCTGGCCGGCGCCGCCGTGCAGCCGCTCGGCCGTCTCCTGCAGCACCACGGCCTGGCCGCCGCGGTCTCCCCGCAGCCAGAGGTCGCCCCGCTCGCTCTCCTGCACGCCCGCCGCCTCCAGGCCGGCGCGCAGGTCATCGAGGCCGGCGGGATCGAAGAGGAAATTGCCGCTGATCTCCAGCCCGCAGAGCCCGGCCCCTGCCGGCTCCAGGGGCTGGGCGGCCTCGCTCCGCTGCAGCAGCAGCCGTCGCCGCTCTGCACCGGGGAATCCCCCCCAGCTCTGCAGATCCAGTTCCGCCAGCGCGCCAAGCCGCGCGGCGGCCTCCTCGCGGACCTCGGCCGGCAGCAGGCCTGTCCAGACCGGTTCCCAGGTGCGCAGGGCCTGCTCGGCGGCGTCGATCACCGCGGCCAGGCCTTCCGGATGGCGGCTGCCCTCCAGCAGGGCCCGGCGGGGAAGCACCATCGCCTCAGCCCACCCCCAGCTGGATCACCGCCGTGGGGCGGGCCTGCTGCACCACGCTCCAGGGCAGTTCCTGGGTGCCGCCGGTCTCGGCCAGCAGCAGCCAGTTCCCCTCCTCCACCCGGTTGCGCAGGGTGCGCAGGCGGTCGTCGTCCTCGGAGGCCACGCTGGCGGCGGCGGCGAAGCTGCCCATCCAGCCGGAGCCCAGCCCCAGCAGCCCGCCGATCAGGTGATTGCCCCAGGCACCGGCGAAGGCGAAGGTGTCGAGGTCGGCCACGAAGGTGAAGGTGAACCCGGCGAAGAAGCCGAAGGGGATCAGCCAGCGGGCCATGCCCCGCTGCCGGCGGCGGCGGGTGGCGGCCGGATCGAGCCGCTCCACCGCCGAGAGGGCGGTTTCCCCCTCGCCGATCGTGAGCAGCTGCAGGGGCGGTGGCTGCAGGGTCGCCAGGCGGTCCCGCAGCTGATGCAGCCGCCGCCGGTCCGGCAGCACGATCACGCAGGTGCTCACGCTCACTCTCCCCGCCGCGGGCTGCGGCGCGATAACCAGGGCGATTCTCCCTGCTCACTACACTGCACCCCCGGCCACCGCACGCGCTTACGCCTCCGCGGGCCTCCCTACCGACACGCCGGGTGATGACAAAGGTTCTGGTTTCCGATCCCATCGATCAGGCGGGGATCGACATCCTCTCCCAGGTGGCCCAGGTGGACGTGCGCACCGGCCTGCCGCCGGAGGAGCTCAAGGCGATCATCGGCGACTACGACGCCCTGATGATCCGCTCGGGCACCACCGTGACGGCCGACATCATCGAGGCCGCCGGCAAGCTGCGGATCATCGGCCGCGCCGGCGTCGGCGTCGACAACGTCGACGTGCCGGCCGCCACCCGCCGCGGCGTGCTGGTGGTGAACTCCCCCGAGGGCAACACGATCGCCGCGGCCGAGCACGCCCTGGCGCTGATGCTCTCGCTCTCGCGCCACGTGCCCCACGCCCACGCCAGCACCATGGCCGGCGGCTGGGACCGCAAGACCTACGTGGGCAACGAGCTCTACAAGAAGAAGCTCGGCGTGGTGGGCCTCGGCAAGATCGGCTCCCACGTGGCCCGCGTGGCCCAGGCGATGGGCATGGAGCTGCTGGCCTACGACCCGTTTGTGTCGGACGAGCGGGCCCAGCAGATGCAGGTGAAGCTGCTGCCGCTTGCCGAGCTGTTCGCCCAGGCCGACTACGTGACCCTGCACCTGCCGCGCACGCCGGACACCGAGAACCTGGTGAACGCGGAGCTGCTCCGCACCATGAAGCCCACGGCCCGCCTGGTGAACTGCGCCCGCGGCGGCATCGTGGACGAGGCGGCCCTGGCCGAGGCGGTGGAGAGCGGCGTGATCGCCGGTGCCGCCCTGGATGTGTACGCCAAGGAGCCCCTGGTGGCCGATTCGCCGCTGCGGGGGGTGAAGGAACGGCTGATCCTCACGCCCCATCTGGGCGCCAGCACCGAGGAGGCCCAGGAGAACGTGGCCATCGACGTGGCCGAGCAGATCCGCGACGTGCTGCTCGGGCTGCCGGCCCGCAGCGCCGTGAACATCCCCGGCCTCAACGCCGAGGTGATGGAGCAGCTCAAGCCCCACCTGCAGCTCGCCGAGACCCTCGGCCAGCTGATCAGCCAGCTGGCGGGCGGCCAGATCAGCGAGCTGGAGGTGCGGCTCCAGGGCGAGTTCGCCGCCCATCCGGCCCAGCCCCTAGTGGTGGCGGCCCTCAAGGGGATGCTCTCCACCGCCCTGGGCGATTCGATCAACTACGTGAACGCCAACCTCGAGGCCAAGGAGCGCGGCATTCACGTGCTGGAGGTGAAGGACGACGCGGCCCGCGACTTCGCCGGCGGCTCCCTGCAGCTCAGCTCCCGCAGCGCCCGCGGCAACCACACCGTGACCGGTGCCGTGTTCGCTGACGGCGAGCTGCGGGTGACCACCATCGACGAGTTCCCGGTGAACGTGGCCCCCAGCCGCCACATGCTCTTCACCCGCCACCGGGACATGCCCGGCATCATCGGCCGGCTCGGTTCGGTGCTCGGCGAGCACAACGTGAACATCGCCTCGATGCAGGTGGGCCGTCGCATCGTGCGGGGCGACGCCGTGATGGTGCTCAGCCTCGACGACCCCCTGCCCCCCAGCCTCCTGGCCACCATCCACCAGATCAACGGCATCCAGGAAGCCCACCCGGTGACCCTCTGATTCCCCTCTGGAACCCTCCCCGGAGCGGCTCTCGGGGCCGCGCTGCGGAGGGCTCTGCGGGAGGCTGGTGGGATCCGGCGGTTGCACGCGATGACCCACACCTGGTGGCGCCTCGAGATGGACGCTCCGGCTGAGCTGGAGGAGTCCCTGCTCTGGAAGCTGCAGAGTCTCGGGGTGGGGCGGGTGGCGATCCAGTCGAGTCCGTCGGCCCCGGAGCTGCACTGCCTGCTGGCCTGGCTGCCGGAGATCGACTGGCCCGAGGACCAGCGACTGGAGCTGGTGCGGGCCCTGGAGCCCCTGGGGGAGCCCTTTGCCCTGGCGCTGCCCCCGGTGGCCTGGCACCGGCAGGCGGAGGAGGACTGGAGCCTCACCTGGAAGCAGCACTGGCAGCCCGATCCCCTCGGCCGGCGGCTGCTGATCCTTCCTGCCTGGCTGGAGCTGCCGCCGGAGCACGCCGATCGGCTGGTGATCCGCATGGATCCCGGCAGCGCCTTCGGCACCGGCAGCCATCCCACCACCCGCCTCTGCCTGGAGGCCACCGAGCGGCTGGCGGAGGCGGCCGGCGGCAGCCTGGCGGGCTGGCGGGTGGCCGATCTGGGCTGCGGCAGCGGCATCCTCGGCTTCGGGGCCCTGCGGCTCGGCGCTGCAGCTCTGAGGGCCTGCGACACCGATCCGCTGGCGGTGCGCGCCACGATTGAGAACGCGGCCCTCAACGGCATCGCCCTGGCGCCCGCGGGGCCGGTGCGGGTGGCCGAGGGGTCGGTGGAGGCGCTCGAGGAGCTGCTGGAGGGTCGCTCGGCCGATCTGCTGCTCTGCAACATCCTGGCGCCGGTGATCGAGGCCCTCGCCCCCCGTTTCGCGGGGCTGCTGGCCCCCGGTGGGGTGGGCCTGCTGAGCGGCCTGCTGGTGGACCAGGCACCCCTCCTGGAGGGCGTTCTGGAGCGGGAGGGCTGGGCCGTGGAGCTCAGCGCCAGCGAGAGCCGCTGGGGGCTGCTGACGATCCGCAGGAGGTCGGATGTCGCATAAGGCACGCTGATCTGTGCTCAGGCTTTGATTGGCCTTCCCGCCGCGCGCATCGCAAACCACCGGGAATCCGCAGCGGCGGATGTATGAAGGGGCTGTCCTACAGGCCTGGTCGTTCCGTTGCGGATGGCCCTGTTCCTGTGAGCTCCAACCCCTTCCATGGCTTCCTACAAGGTCACCCTCATCAACGAGAGCGAAGGCCTCAACAAGACCATCGAGGTTCCTGACGACCAGTACATCCTCGACGCCGCTGAAGAGCAGGGCATCGACCTCCCCTACTCCTGCCGTGCCGGTGCCTGCAGCACCTGCGCCGGCAAGCTGACCGCTGGCACCGTCGACCAGTCCGACCAGAGCTTCCTGGACGACGACCAGATCGAAGCCGGCTTCGTGCTCACCTGCGTGGCCTACCCCACCAGCGACTGCACCATCAAGACCCACTCCGAGGAAGAGCTCTACTGAGCCCTTCACGGCCCTTCGCAGCCGTCTCCCGAGGGATCCGCCCCCTGGGCCCCCCTCCGCTTCGGTCTGCGACCCGTTCTCCGCTGCCACCCCGCTCCGGGGTGGCTTTTTGATGTCCGACCAGGTTCACGCCCTCCTGGATCCCGGCAGCGAGCACAGCAGCCCGGGGGGTCAGTACAGCTTCCGCGTGCTGGGGCCCTGCTGCCGGCTGTTCGACCGGGAGGAGCTGCCCTGGCCCTGCTGCCGCCTGGCCTGGCGCAGCAAGGAGCCCAGCTGGCGCCGCATCGGTCGCCGCTTCGTGGCCGACCTGGCCGCCCGCCGCTGTCCCTCCTACGTGGTGGAGCTGCTGCAGCCGGGCTCCCGGCCCACCCGCACGGTGCTCACCCTCTTTCCGCAGCGGCTGGGGCCCGCGCTGCAGGAGTGGTGGTACAGCCGCCTGCCCGGCTCCCTGGAGCCGGAAAACGTGCATCCCCCCGAGCCTCCTCCGGCGGTCCCGGCGGTCCCGGCGGTCCCGCCGTCGGCCTGATCGTCCTGGCTTTCTCTCCCAGGTGCCTCCGCTGCGCCGTTGACCGGTGGGCATCCATGGGGGCACAAATCGGTGGGCACAAAAAAACCGGACCCTGGAGGGTCCGGCTGGGAAAGGGGGGAGGTCCGGCCCAGCCGGCCGCCGATCAGAAGTAGATCTTGCCGCCGCCCCACTGGATGCCCTGGACCTTGGGGGCCACCAGGATGTAGCCGGCGATGCGGCGGAGATCCTCATCATCTAGATCACGCATCTTCACGAACACGTCGCTGCTGCGCAGGCTGGGGTGCACGTCCGAAATGCTGTACTCGCCGTCGTAGGAGGTGGGATCCTTCATGTAATCCACCAGGGCGTCCACCGAGTTGCGCGGCGGGGTGGCCAGGGCGAGGGTTTCCGGATCCAGGCCCACGTTCTGGTTGGTCTTGGTGATGCCGCCTGCGTGGCAGCTGCCGCAGCTGTCGTTGAAGAGCTTGCGGCCCGCCTTGATTTCCTGTTCGCTGAAGGTCACGCTGCTGCCATCGGCCGTGGCCGGCACCGTGAGCGTTTCCGCATCCCACTGGGCGGCAAGGGCGGGGCCACCGAAGCAGACCAGCAGCGCCAGGGGCAGGACCAGCGCGGTCCGGACGAGGGCGCGAAGGGCTGAGGAAAGGAGAGGGGCCATGGAGAAAGCCGGCGTAATGGTGGGTGACACCGCACCTGAGACCTTGTATCACGGGCGATGGGCCCGCCGGCATGGAATCAAGAACTGTTGCAGGCTTTACCTCCGGCGGCTGGCCTGACCCTGCGGCTCGGCGCCCTCCTTTTCCTTCTCTTCTCCCTTCTCGTCTTCCTTCTCCTCCACCTCCAGGCTGAGGAAATCCCGGGCCACGACCGTGGCCGG
>JBMLOS010000137.1:0-3982 GCA_049242845.1 Prochlorococcaceae cyanobacterium | reverse complement strand
ACGCCGCGCGCGCGGCCCTCCGTCTTGGGGCGACCGGGCCATGACCGTGGCCGGAAAGATGGCCCGCGCCTCGTTCAGCAGGTCGTCCGGCGTCATCGGATTGCCCGCCACATAGCGGGGGCTCAGATGGGTGAGCGCCAGCCGTTTCACCCCCGCCGCCAGGGCTGTCTGGGCCGCCATCGTGCTGGTGGAATGCTGCCGGGCGAAGGCCAGCTCCGCCTCCCCGTGGGAGAAGGTGGATTCGTGGATCAGCAGGTCCGCGCCGCGGGCCAGCTCCACCGCCGCCTCGCAGAACACGGTGTCGGTGCAGTACACCACGCTGCTGCCCGGCCGCTCCGCTCCGCAGAGCTCCCGGCCGTCGATCACCCGCCCATCGGCCAGGGTCACCCGCCGGCCGGCCTTCAGTTCGGCGTAGATCGGCCCAGGCGGAATGCCGAGGGCGCGGGCCCGCTCCACATCGAAGCGGCCCGGCCGGGGCCGGCGGTCCACCCGGTAGGCGTAGGCCGGCACCCGGTGGGTCAGGCGGGTGCAGCGCACGGTGAGGTCGTCGTCGTCGAGCAGGAGCTCACCGCTGCGGGCCGCTTCTCCCACCCGATGGATGCGCAGCGGATAGCCGATCCGGGTGGAGGAGGTGCGCAGCACCCCCTCAAGGTAGTCGCGCAGGGCGTCCGGCCCATACAGATCCACGCCGGTGCAGGAGCCCGCCAGCCCGAGGCTGGCCAGCAGGCCCGGCAGTCCGAAGACGTGGTCGCCGTGCATGTGGGTGATGAAGATCCGGCTCAGCTGGCTCACCCGCAGTTCGCTGCGCAGGAACTGGTGCTGGGTGGCCTCGCCGCAGTCGAACAGCCAGAGCTCGCTGCGCTGGGGCAGCCGCAGCGCCATCGCCGAGACATTGCGGGCGCGGGTCGGCACGCCTGAACTCGTTCCCAGAAAGGTGACCTGCACGGCTCGGCGCCTCTGCAGGGATGCTGCCACGCCGGCTCCGGGGCAGCAGGTGGGCGGCCCGTGGGCAGCCGGTTTACGGGCCGTCGCCGCAACCTGGCTGCCCCTTCCGGAGCTCCGCACAATGGGCCTCTCCTCCCCCGCCCCGTGCCGATGTGGTTCTCCCCATCCCTGCGCGCCCTGGCACCGCTGCCGCTGGTGGCCGCCCTCGCGCCGGCGGTGGTGCAGGCCCGCGCGGCTGAGCCCGAGCTGCGGGTGCTGTTGCAGGAGGCTCCCAGCCTCGAGATCGCCGCCGCCGCCAGCCCCCTACGCCTCTCCGATGGTCGCGGCCGCCTGCTGCTGCAGCTGCCCCCCGGCCAGGGCGTGCGCCTCACCGCCTCCGGTGGCGTGGTGCGGGCCGAGCCGCTGGACGGCGGGCCGGGGGAGGTCCGCAGTTTCCCCGCCTCCGAGCTCTGGGCGGAGCCCAGCGCCAGCGCACGGGCCCCGGAGGATGATCCGACCGCCTTCCTGCTGCAGCGCCAGGGCTACCGCGGCCGCCTGCGGCTGCTCTCTTCCCAGACCCGCCTGCAGGCCATCAACGTGATCGGGATCGAGAGCTACCTCCCCAGCGTGGTGGGCAGCGAGATGCCGGCCAGCTGGCCCCTCGAGGCCCTGCGGGCCCAGGCCGTGGCGGCCCGCACCTATGCCCTGCGCCAGCGGCGTCCCGCCGATCCCTTCGATCTGCGCGCCACGGTGGCCAGCCAGGTGTACAAGGGCCTCGCCGCCGAGACCCCCTCCACCCGGGAGGCGGTGGCCAGCACCCGCTCCCAGGTGCTGCTGCACGGCAACAGCCTGATCAATGCGGTGTTCCACAGCAGCAGCGGCGGCATCACCGAAAACAGCGGCGACCTCTGGACCCGGCAGCTCCCCTATCTGGTGAGCGTGCCCGATTTCGACGACAGCAGCCCGGTGAGCCAGTGGCAGGTGCGGATCGAGCCGGACAAGCTGCTCAAGGCCTTCCCCGAGACCGGCGGCGTGCGGCGCCTCGAGGTGCTCGGCACCACCGGCTCGGGCCGGGTCCGCCAGGCGCGCGTCACCGGCCCCTCCGGCAGCCTGGTGCTGAGCGGCGCCGAACTGCGCACCCGTCTGGGGCTGCGCAGCACCCTGGTGCAGTTCGAGCTGCTGCAGCCGGAGATCGCCTCCCTGCCGGTGTCGCCGCCGCCCTCGCCGCTGGGGGCGCCCGCTGCCGGCAGCGAAGCCCCACCCCTGATGCCCGCGGTTCCGCTGCTGCCCCTGCAGGTGCCGCAGCCCGCCCTGCTGGTCACGGGTCGTGGCTTCGGCCATGGGGTGGGCCTCAGCCAGTGGGGGGCGTTCGCCATGGCCCGCCAGGGCAGCAGCTACGACCAGATCCTTCGCCATTACTACCGAGGGGCGGAGGTGCGCCCCCTGCCCAACTGAGCCCTGCGTGCCCTCGTTCGATCTGGAGGTTCTGCCCGATCCGGCGGCCGTGGCGGCCCGGGTGGGCGGCCTGATCCTGGAGGACCGCCTCCAGAGCAGCAGCGCAGACCCTCTCCCCCTGGGGCTCGCCACCGGCCGCACCATGGAGCCCATCTACGCCTGGCTGGCGGAGCGCACGGCCGCCCTGGCGAGCGCGGATCGACGCCGTCTGCGCCAGGGGTGGCTCAGCTTCAACCTGGATGAATACGTGGGCCTGCCGCCTGAGGATCCGCGTTCCTTCCGCGCCGCCATGGCGGCCCACCTGGTGGCCCCCCTGGATCTGGATCCCGCTCAGGTGTGCCTGCCGGACGGCGCTGGCACGGATCCGGCGTTGGAGGCCGATCGGTATGCCGCCGCCCTGCAGCGCTGCGGTGGCCTCGGTCTGCAGCTCCTGGGCCTGGGACTGAACGGCCACGTGGGCTTCAACGAACCCCCCTGCGGCGCCACGGTGGGCTGCCGCTGCGTGACGCTCGATGCCGCCACCCGGGCCCAGAACGCGGCCGCCTTCGGGGGCGATCCCACGGCGGTGCCGGCCCGGGCGATCACCCTCGGGCTGCGGGAGATCCTCGCGGCCCGCCGGCTGGTGCTGGTGGTCACCGGGGCGTCCAAGGCCTCGATCCTGGCCCGGCTGCTGCGGGAGCCCCCCTCGCCTGCCCTGCCGGCCAGCTGGCTGCAGGGGCATGCCCACTGCCGGGTGGTGGCGGATCGGGCCGCGATGGGGGAGGTTTCTGCCTAGGGCTCCCGGTTCCCCGTGGGGGTCAGGCGCTGTCGGCGGTGAGCAGATCCTCGTCCGCCTCCAGGTTGGCGGTCACGCTGCGCACGTCGTCGAGGTCCTCGAGGGCATCCAGCATCCGCAGGCAGCTGCGCAGCTGTTCGGCGTCGTCCAGCCGGCAGCTGGTCTGGGGGATCCAGCGGTGCTCCCAGCTGCGCACCGGCAGCCCGCTGCGCCGCAGACCTTCCTGCAGGGCCTCCAGGTCGGCGTAGGCGCCGTACACCTCGGCGCTGCCCTCCTGCAGCTCATAGCCGCTCACCGGCGGGCCGCCCTTCTCCTCGAGGCCGAGCAGCTTCTCCAGCAGGGTCTCCTCCTCCAGCGGGGCTGCGGGGCTGCCGCTGCCGGCCTGC
This sequence comes from Prochlorococcaceae cyanobacterium, assembly GCA_049242845.1. GTDB lineage: Bacteria > Cyanobacteriota > Cyanobacteriia > PCC-6307 > Cyanobiaceae > CBW1002. Next base: position 442 of record JBMLOS010000137.1, on the reverse strand, counting down.
CGGCGCGGTTCCCGGCCGTTCTCCGGCGACCCCTCCTCCAGCAGCACCACCGAGCGCTGCTCGAACAGATAGCCCACGCAGCCGGTCTCGCCGAGGTTGCCGCCGTGCTTGCCGAAGGCGAGGCGCACATCGGCGGCCGTGCGATTGCGGTTGTCGGTGAAGGCCTCCACCAGAACGGCCACGCCGCCGGGCCCGTAGCCCTCGTAGCGCACGGTCTCGAACTGGTCGCCCTCACCGCTCAGCTGGCCCGATCCCTTGAGGATCGCCCGCTCGATGTTGTGGTTCGGCACCCCGGCCGCCTTGGCCTTCTCGATCGCCGTGCGCAGCTGGAAGTTGCCGGCCGGGTCGGCGCCACCACGCGCGGCCACCATGATCTCGCGCCCCAGCCGGGTGAACACGGCGCCGCGCTTGGCGTCCACCACCGCCTTGGTGCGCTTGATCT
>JBMLOS010000136.1:0-5750 GCA_049242845.1 Prochlorococcaceae cyanobacterium | reverse complement strand
TGATCGGCACCGGCACCGAGCTGGAGCTCTGCACCAAGGCCGCCGCCCAGCTGCGCGCCGAGGGCAGCAACGTGCGGGTCGTGTCGATGCCCTGCGTGGAGCTGTTCGAGGAGCAGGATGCCGCCTACCGCGAGAGCGTGCTGCCGGCCGCCTGCCGCACCCGCCTGGTGGTGGAGGCCTCCAGCTCCTTCGGCTGGCACAAGTACACCGGCTTCGACGGCGCCAGCGTGAGCATCGATCGCTTCGGTGCCTCGGCCCCCGGCCCGGTGTGCATGGAGAAGTTCGGCTTCACCGTGGACAACGTGGTGGCCCAGGCCAAGGCCCTGCTGGGCTGATTGCCCCGCCCTGTGTTGCTGGAGCCCCGCCTCGGCGGGGCTTTTTCATGCCCGCCTTGCTGCCCACCTGCCATGCCAACAGCCGGGCCATGCCAGCAGCCGGGCCAGCCAGCAGAGGCTGCCGGCCGGCGCCGGCTGTGCTCAGCTCTCGCTGCCGCCGGTGGTCTCTGCCGGATCACCGAGTTCCAGCAGCAGCAGCGACACGGTCTCCCGCAGGCTGAGCAGATCGGAGGAGCGGGCCAGCTCCAGCAGCCGTGCTTCGTGGACCGGGCCCTCGGGCTGGTGCAGCAGATGGTGGTGGCACTCCATGATCGGCCGGGCCATGGCCAGGGCTTCCCCCACCCGTGGATCGATCTGGGCGATCCGCTCGATCGAGCCGCCGATCAGGATCAGTTCCCGCTCCACCGCCGAGCGCACCATGCGGCTGGCACTGAAGGTCTCGAGGTCCATGCCTTCGGTATAGGCCTGCAGGGCATCGCAGGCCTCACGCAGTTCCACGAGGTAGATGGAGGTCCTGCGGGCCATGAACGGCGGGCTCAGGGGGAGCGGACCCAGACCGTAGCGGTTCCGCCGCCGCCTGAGGAGCGCCCGGGCACAGCGGCCGGGCCCTGGCCGGAGCAGGCCGCTCAGGCCGCTCAGGCCACCAGATCAAAACGATCGAGTTCCATCACCTTGTTCCAGGCGGCGATGAAATCCGCCACGAACTTCACCTCCCCATCGCTCTGGGCATACACCTCCGCGATCGCCCGCAGCTGGGCATTGGAGCCGAACACCAGATCCACCCGGCTGGCCCGCCAGCGCAGCGCGCCGCTGTGGCGGTCGCGCCCCTCGAAGAGGTCGGCGGCCTCCGAGACCGGAGCCCAGACCGTGCCCATGTCGAGCAGGTGCACGAAGAAGTCGTTGCTCAGCGTGCCCACCCTTTGGGTGAACACCCCGAGGTCGGAGCCGCCGGTGTTGGCGCCCAGCACCCGCAGACCCCCCACCAGCACCGTCATCTCGGGGGCGGTGAGGCTGAGCAGCTGGGCCCGATCCAGCAGCAGATGCTCCGCCGGCACGGTGCCGGGGCCCTTCTGGAAGTTGCGGAAACCATCGATGCGGGGCTCCAGCACGGCGAAGGAATCGGGATCGGTCTGCTCCACCGCGGCATCCACCCGGCCAGGACGGAACGGCACCTCCACCGCATGGCCAGCCGCCCGTGCCGCCGCCTCCACGGCCGCCGACCCCGCCAGCACGATCAGATCCGCCAGGGACACGCGGGTGCCGTCGCCCTGGGCGGCGTTGAAGGAGAGCCGCAGCTGCTCGAGCACCGCCAGCACCCGTGCGAGCTGGGCAGGCTCGTTCACCTCCCAGCCGTTCTGGGGAGCCAGGCGGATCCGGGCGCCGTTGGCCCCGCCCCGCTTGTCGGAGCCGCGGAAGGTGGAGGCCGAAGCCCAGGCGGTGGCCACCAGTTCGCTCAGCGGCAGACCGGTGGAGAGCACCTGCGCCTTCAGAGCGGCAATGGCCTCGGGCCCCACCAGGGGATGATCCAGCGCGGGGAGAGGGTCCTGCCAGAGCAGATCCTCCGCCGGCACCTCGGGACCGAGGTGGCGGATCTTCGGGCCCATGTCCCGGTGGGTGAGCTTGAACCAGGCGCGGCCGAAGGCAGCGGCGAAGGCCTCCTGGTCCTGGTGGAAGCGGCGGGCGATCGGTTCGTAGAGCCGATCGAAGCGGAGCGAGAGATCGGCCGTGGTCATGATCGGCGGATGCCGCCTGCTGGGGTCGTGGGCATCCGGGATCAGGTGCTCCTCGCGCACGTGCATCGCCTGCCACTGCCAGGCCCCGGCCGGACTCTTCACCAGCTCCCACTCGTAGCCGAAGAGCATCTGGAAATAGCCCCGGTCCCAGGTGGTGGGATGGGGTTTCCAGGCGCCCTCGATGCCGCTGGTGGTGGTGTCGGCCCCCTTGCCACTGCCATGGCGGTTCCGCCAGCCGAGGCCCTGCTCCTCGAGGGCCGCACCCTCCGGGCCGGGCCCCATCAGCTCCTCGCTGCCGGCGCCGTGGGCCTTGCCGAAGGTGTGCCCTCCGGCCACCAGGGCGACGGTCTCCTCGTCGTTCATGCCCATGCGGGCGAAGGTCTCACGCACGTCCCGCCCGGAGGCCACCGGATCGGGATGACCGCCCGGCCCCTCGGGATTCACGTAGATCAGTCCCATCTGCACCGCCGCCAGGGGTGTCTCGAGTTCGTGGTTCTCGCCATGGCGCTCATCCCCCAGCCAGGTGTGCTCGCGGCCCCAGTAGATGTCCTCCTCCGGCTGCCACACATCCACCCGACCGGCGCCGAAGCCGAAGGGGGTGAAGCCCATCGATTCGAGCGCACAGTTGCCCGCCAGGATGATCAGATCGGCCCAGGAGATCGCGTTGCCGTACTTCCGCTTGATCGGCCAGAGCAGCCGCCGGGCCTTGTCGAGGTTGCCGTTGTCGGGCCAGCTGTTCAGGGGCGCGAAGCGCTGATTGCCCGTGGCGCCGCCGCCGCGGCCATCGCCGGTGCGGTAGGTGCCGGCGCTGTGCCAGGCCATGCGGATGAACAGGCCGCCGTAGTGGCCCCAGTCGGCCGGCCACCAGTCCTGGGAATCGGTCATCAGCGCGTGGAGATCGCGCTTGAGGGCAGGGAAGTCGAGCTGCCGGAAGGCCTCGCGGTAGCAGTACCCGCTCCCGAGCGGATTGGCGGCCGGGCTGTGCTGGTGCAGGATCGCGAGGTTGAGCTGGTGGGGCCACCAGCGGTGGTTCGATCCATCACCCACGGCCGTGGCGGAACCTGCCCCTGCCGCAAAGGGGCAACGAGGGATGGCGGTCATGCGGCTTCTCCTGCGCGAATGGGAAGTTGCCCGATCCCCGGAACGTAGACATCGGCCCCACGGGCGCCAAGGGGGCGTCACATCCCTTCAGGGGAACGCCTCCAGCCGGCTGGGCAGAATCAGGCCCATGCAGATCCGTGCCGATCCCAGCCAGGCCGTGGCGCTCAACACCACCACCCTTCCCTGGACTCCCTCCCCCCTCGCCGGGGTGGAGCGGCGCCTGCTGGAACGGCTTGGCGGCGAGGTGGCCCGCGCAACCTCGATCGTGCGCTATGCCCCAGGCAGCCGCTTCGATCGCCACCAGCATGGCGGCGGCGAGGAGATCCTGGTGCTGGAGGGGGTGTTCGAGGATGAGCACGGCGCCTATCCGGCCGCCACCTACCTGCGCAACCCGGTGGGCTCGGGCCATGCCCCCTTCAGCCGGGAGGGCTGCACGATCCTGGTGAAGCTGCAGCAGATGCACCCCGCCGATCAGTCGCGCGTGGTGATCGACACCACCCGCGGCACCTGGCTGCCGGGCCTGGTGGACGGGCTGCAGGTGCTGCCGCTCCATGCCTGGGGCTCCGAGCACGTGGCCCTGGTGCGCTGGGATCCGGGCACGGTGTTCCACCCCCACGGCCACCCCGGCGGCGAGGAGATCCTGGTGCTCGAAGGGGTGTTCCGCGATGAGCACGGCACCTATCCGGCCGGCACCTGGCTGCGCAATCCGCCCGGAAGCGCCCACCGGCCCTGGAGCGAAGAAGGCTGCACCCTCTGGGTGAAGACGGGCCACCTCCCGGACACCCTGGCGCCGGATGGCTCGGCGGCCTGAGCGGAGCCGGCCCGGCCCTCAGTCCACGAAGCGTCTGTACAGCCAGCGCACGAAGCCCCCCACCAGGGGAACAGGCGCAAAGGTGGGGCCCACGAAGTCGAAGTAGTCGCGGTGGTCCACGATCCTGCCGGCCCCGTTCAGCAGGAGCCGGGTGGTGCCGGGATAGAGGAATTCGATGCCCTTGATCTTCAGGCCCATCGTCCATTCGATGAAGGCCACCTCGCCCTGGATCGCGATCGCCCCCGGCGCCAGGAACACGTCATCACAGCGCTGGATCAGCCCCTCCTGGGCCCGGATGTAGGCGTCGATTCCCTGCCGTTCCTGGGTGGGGTCCTGGAAATGCACATCCTCGGCGTAGAGGGCCCGCCACTGCTCCTCCGCCGGCGGCGGGGCGCCGTAGGGCTTGGTGAACAGGGCCCGCAGGCTGGCTTCATCCATGGCGGGGTGCGGCGCTGCCGGTGGAGGCCATGAAGCTAATGAGGCTGCCGTGGCGACTGCGGGGGATGCCGAAGGTGGCCTCTGTGCGCACCCAAGCTGCAGCTCGGCTTCCATCCCTGCGGAAGCGAGGATGTTGCGCCGAAAACTCCAAACCTGCAATAGAGCCTGCTTCCCTGAAGCGTGCTGCCAGATTCAGCGGTGACCGAAACTTTTCCCGAAGCGATTAAAAAGCGGGTGACCGGACTCGAACCGGCGACGTTCAGCTTGGGAAGCTGACATTCTACCACTGAATTACACCCGCACATTGCAAAGGATAGCAAGCCGGGGCCCTCAGGCCCCGGCCGGATGGTTCACGGCTTGGCGGGAGCCGTGCAGTTCACCTGGCTGCTGAGATTCCGGTGGGCGGCGATCAGGGGAGCGGCCTTCGCCTTCAACTGAGCGGCAGCCTCCTCGAGGGTGAGCTTCTTGCTCTTGGTCACGGTGTTCACCTCCTTGCGGAAGGTCTTGGCCTGCTTGCGGAAGTCCTCCACGCGGAGCTCCTGGAGCTTCTTCTGCGAAGCGGCCAGGGCCTTGAGGCTGTTGCCGAGTTCCTTGTTGGCCGCTTCCGCCTGTCCCACGGTGGACTGGGGGGTGAGGGCGGCGGTCTTCTCCAGCGCTGCGCCGACGGCCGCCAGCTGGGTGCAGATTTCAGACTCGGTCTTCTGCTCCATCTGGGCCGTGTTCTGCTTCTGGCAGGCAGCCAGAGACAGGGCGAGAACGGCCCCAAGGGCCAGGAGTGTGCGACGCATGCCGAACCAGCGATCCCCCGAACGTTAGGTGGGCCCCCTCCCGGGGACCCCTCCGAACCGGAAGGAGGATCAGCCGGCCAGGGCCGCCGCCGCCGCCGCCACCCCGGCACCGGGAGCGCCCTTGTGCAGTCCCAGTTCCTGCAGGGTGGCCTCGATCGCCGCCACGGCGGTGAGCACGTCGCGGTCGCAGACGAAGCCCAGGTGGCCGATGCGGAACACATGGCCCTTGAGGTGGTCCTGGCCGCCGGCCAGCAGGATGTCGAAGCGCTCCTTCACCTTCTTGCGCAGGGCTTCGGCGTCGATGCCCTCGGGCGCCACGGCGGTGATCGCCGGGCTGCCGTGGCCCTCGGCGGCATAGAGGGGCAGGCCGATCGCCTTCATCCCGGCCTGGGCTGCGGCGCGGTGACGGGCATGGCGGGCGAAGATCGCCTCGAGGCCCTCGGCCTGCATCATCTCCAGGGCCGCCTCGAGGGCGAAGTAGAGATTGATCGCCGGGGTGAAGGGATTGCTGTCGGCCTTGGCCGATTTGCGGTACTTGCCGAGA
>JBMLOS010000135.1:0-10702 GCA_049242845.1 Prochlorococcaceae cyanobacterium | reverse complement strand
TACAGGAACACCGGCACCGCCACCGCTCCTGCCTACACCCTCCAGAGCGGCACCGCCAATCCCTTCAATGGCATCGATGTCGGCTACTGGAGCTCCCCCAGCTTTGCCGACATCGATGCCGACGGCGATCTTGATCTCGTGGTGGGGGAACTCTATGGCACGCTGAACTACAGGAACACCGGCACCGCCACCGCTCCTGCCTACACCCTCCAGAGCGGCACCGCCAATCCCTTCAATGGCTTCGATGTCGGCTCCTTCAGCTCCCCCAGCTTTGCCGACATCGATGGCGACGGCGATCTCGATCTCGCGGTGGGGGATGGCGATGGCAGGCTGAACTACGTTCTGAATGTGGTCTGCTTCCTCGCCGGCACCCTCATCGCCACACCCACCGGTGAGCGGCCGATCGAAACCCTCCAGCCCGGTGATCTGATCACCACCGCTTCCGGGCCCCAGCCGGTGAAGTTCATCAGCCGCACCACCCATTTCGCTGCCATTCTCGATCGCGAGGATCTGCTACCGATCCGGATCAGCCGCGGTGCCTTCGGCCAACTCGGGCCCGTGCGCGATCTCTACGTCAGCCCCGATCACGCCATTCTCCTCGAGGGTCACCTCCTTCAAGCCTCCGTGCTGGTGAACGGCACCACCATCACCCGCACCTCCCTGCAGCACTGGCGGCATCAGCGTGATCCGATCGAATACCTCAACATTGAGCTCGAGCAGCACCAGCTCATCACCGCTGAGGGCCTCACCGTCGAATCCTTCGTCGACAACCTCCCCCGCTCCGATTGGGACAACTACGCCGCCTACCTCTCCCTCTACGGCAGGGAGCTGCCGATCCGGGAACTTTCCCTGCCGCGGATAAAGTTCAGCCGTCAAATTCCTTCCGCCCTGCGCCGCTCGCTTCAGCAGCTGGAGGCCAGCGTGCTCACCCGCGATCAACCGCTGGCAGCCAGCCGTTGATCGCGCTCACCACAACTTGACCACCAGTCCGTTGAGCAGCGCCAGCCCCGGCGCCGGCGCCCGCCTCGTTCATTCCGAGGGCCTGTCTTCCTGGCTCCAGGAGCAGGCCCTCTCCCTGGCCTTCACCACCTACCAGACCAACCGCCTTTTCTGCCTGGGGCTCACCCCCACCGGCAGCGTCGTGGCCCATGAACGGCTGCTCGACAAGCCCATGGGCCTCTTCGCCCAGGACGATCGCCTCTACCTCAGCAGCCGTTACCAGATCTGGGAATTCAGCAATCTGCTGGGCCCTGGTGAAACCCGCCACGGCTGCGATCGCCTCTATCTCCCCAAGCACTCCCGCACCACCGGCGATCTCAACGTCCACGACGTGGTGCTCGACGCCGACGGCACCCTGCTGTTCGTCAACACCGATTTCAGCTGCCTGGCCCGCCTGAGCGATCGCCACAGCTTCGAGCCGATCTGGCAGCCGCCCTTCATCGGCAGGCTCGCCGCGGAAGATCGCTGCCACCTCAACGGGCTGGCCCTCAAAGACGGTGTGCCCGCCTTCATGAGCGCCTGCAGCAGCACCGATGCCGCCGCCGGCTGGCGCGCCCATCGCCGCGACGGCGGCGTGCTGATCGACATCGCCAACAGCGAGATCCTCGCCCGCGGCCTCTCGATGCCCCATTCCCCCCGCTGGTATCAGGGCCGCCTCTGGCTGCTCAATTCCGGCAGCGGCGAACTGGGCTGGATCGATCCAGCCAGCGGCGCCTTTCAGCCGCTCTGCTTCTGCCCCGGCTTCGTGCGCGGCCTGGCCTTCTGCGGCCACCACGCCATCGTGGGCCTCTCCAAGCTCCGCTCCCGCAGCTTCAGCGGCCTGGTGCTGGAGGAGCGCCTCGCCGCCACGGGCCAGCAGGCCCAGTGCGGCCTGCTGGTGATCGATCTGGCCAGAGGCGCGGTGGAGCATTGGTTGCGTTTCGAGGGGGTGGTGGAGGAGCTCTTCGATGTGGTGGTGCTGCCCGGCGTGCGCCAGCCCCAGCTGATCGGCTTCCAGTCGGAAGACATCGAGCGGCTCGTGACCTTCCCCGGCAGCGGCGGCGTGGTGGTGACCAAACCCACCGTGGCGCGCCCCGGCCAGAGCAGCGAACTGCCGGTGCCGGGCCTGCCGCGGCAGCTCTGGGATCCGAGCGCCGCTCCGGAGCCGGAGCCCGAAGTGCCGTCAGACGCGACAGCCGCTCCCACTGCAAGCGCTGAACCCGCCGCGGCGCCACCGGAAGCCACCGCCGCCCTGAATTTCCAGCGGGTGTTTCACCTCACACCCGAAAGCCTGCGGCCCTACGACCCCTTCACCTTCCCCAGCCTTCAGCGCCGCTGGGCCACAGTGCCCCAGCGCGGGGAACTGCTCGGCACCTCCGCCTCGCTGGAGGGCGCGATGGTGGCCTTCGCCATCGCCGAATGCCTCCCAGACCGCACGGCCGAGCTGATCTCCCTCTTTGTGGCGCCGGAACACCGCCGCCGCGGCGTGGCCGGCCGCCTCGTGGCCCTACTGGAGCAGGTGGTGCGCCAGGAGGGTTGCACAGCCCTGATCCGGCCCCAGCCAGAGCCCCAGTCTCAGGTTGCCGCCCCCGCCGTGGCCTCCCCAGTGGCTCCGGAGCTGCGCGCACTGTTCGCCAAGGCCCGCGCCTTTCAGGAGCAGGGTGAACTCCCGGAGGCGATCGCGGCCTACCAGGCCGTGCTCCACCGCGATCCCAACCTCGCCGCCGCCCACTGCAACCTGGGCGCCATCCACCACCTGCAGGGGGATCCGGAGGCGGCAGCCGCGGCCTACCGGGCGGCCCTGGCCATCAACCCCTCCTTCGCGCTGGCTCACCTCAACCTGGGCCGGCTTCTGCTCAACCAGCAGCGCTGGAAGGAGGCGGAAGCCTCGCTGCGCCGTGCCGTGGAGCTACAGCCCGGCTCCGCCACCGCCCACCTGGAGCTCGCCACCGCCCAGCGCCTGCTCGGCGATACCGTCGGCTCGATCGATGGCTGCCATGCCGCCCTGGCACGGCAACCCGATCTCCCGGAGGCCTGGTACAGCCTCGGCCACCTCTGGATGAGCCAGGGCGAGATGGCCAATGCCAGGCACTGTTTTGAGCAGGTGCTGCAGCGCCAGAGCGATCACCTCGCCGCCCACCAGAACCTCGGCCACGTGCTGGAGGTGATCGGCGAACCCGAGGCCGCCCTGGCCAGCTACGGCCGGGCCCTTGAGCTCGATCCCGCCGCCACCGCCACCTTCGTGCAGCGCGAGCACCTGCGCTTCTCCCTTGCCGACTGGCAGCCCTACGACCAGCGCATCGCTGAACTGCGCCAACGCATCGAGATCCACCTTCAGGACCCCGAGGCCCCTCCCCTGCTGCCGCTCACGGTTCACACCCTCCCATTGCCGCCGGCTCTTCGCACCGCCGTGGCCCGCCGCTGGGGGGAGCGCAAAGCGGCCAGCGTGCAACCGTTGCGGCCCCCGGGTGGTTTCCCGCCGCCGCCACCACCGGCACCTCGCCTGCACCTGGGCTATCTCTCCCCCGACTTCCGCCAGCACCCGGTGGGCACGCTGATCCACCAGCTCTTCCAGCACCACGACCGCAGCCGCTTCCACATCAGCGCCTATGCCCTGGTGGCTGCCGATGACGCCTACACCGCCTCCATCCGCCAGGGCTGCGATGCCTTCGTGGACCTCTCCGCCCTCTCGCCCCTGGATGCCGCCCAGCGCATCCATGCCGATGGCCTCCACATCCTGATCGATCTGGCGGGCTACACCACCTCGAGCCGGCCGGAAATCCTGGCGCTTCAACCCGCTCCGATCCAGATCCACTACCTCGGCTTTCCCGGCTCCCTCGGCGCTGAGTTCATTCCCTACCTGCTGGCCGATCGCTGGTTGATCCCTCCCGGCCAGCGCCAGCACTACAGCGAGCAGGTGATCGAGCTGCCCCATGCCTTCGTGGGCTCACAGCTGGAGATCGCCACCGAACCCATTGAGCGGCAGGAGTTCGGCTTGCCAGCCGAGGCCTTCGTGTTCTGCTGCTTCAACCGCAGCGACAAGATCGAGCCCAGGGTGCTGCGCTCCTGGCTGCGCATCCTCGAGGCCGTGCCGGATTCCGTGCTCTGGCTGAAACACAGCCAGCCGATCATCGAAAGCCGCCTGCGCCAGCAAGCTCAGCAGCAGGGCATCGACCCGGAGCGGCTCGTCTTCTCCCCCCATCTGCCGATGGAGCGCTACCTGGCCGCCTTCCGCCTGGCCGATCTGTTCCTCGACACCTTCCACTACAACGCCGGCTCCACCGCCGTTCATGCGCTTTGGGCCGGCCTGCCCCTGCTCACCTGCCCTGGAGAGGGCTATGCCGCCCGCATGGGCGCCAGCATCTGTGCCGCCGCGGGGCTGCAATCCCTGATCTGCTCCGATCCGGCTGCCTATGAAGCCCGCGCCATCGCACTGGCCACATCCGATCGCTCCGAGCTCGGCACTCTGCGCCGCCAGCTGATCGAGGGGCGCGACCGCCTGCCCCTGTTCGATCGTCAGGGCTGGATCCGTGGCCTGGAAGAACGCCTCTGCCAGCTCTGGGCCGCGCACTCCGCCAGGGATCCATCCCTCACGAACAGCCAGCCCGGCTGAGCGCCCAGGGCAGAACAACATCGGAGCGCCTGTTGTGACACTGCCATGAGGGGAGGGCTCCTGGGCGCCGGAGCCATGATGGCCGGCCTGTGCCACCGGACCCAGCCATGAGCGACCGCCGCCAGCGCATCCACGAGCTGGTGCTCGCCCTGCTGGCCCAGCAGGGCGACCTGGAGCTGCTCTGCGGCGATGGGGCCGGCCTTCCCAATGGCGATGCCGGCACCTGGATCGAGCGCAACCGCCGCGTGGTGCAGCGCTATCAGGCACTGGTGCGCTCCGCCGTCACCCTTGATGCCCTGGTGGATCAGGACGTGAACGGGGGCTTCCAGGGCCCAGGGGGCGAGCCTGATCCCGGCTGAGGCGTTCAGCCCGGGCCGTCTGGCTGCTGCAGCTGCTCGCGCACATTCGCCAGAACCGATCGGGCAATGGCAAGGGCCTGCGCACAGTCGCGGTCATCAAAGAGATCGACCGGGGCCTCGTCCCCATCCGGGTAGCGCGTGGCGGTGGTCATGCGGCTGAGGGCCTTGAGCTGCAGCTCGCGCAGCTGATCCACCGGCAGACCCGTCGCCGCCAGGGCATCCACCAGTCGCTCGAGGGCATGGCTGCGCGGCGGCTCCTCCCCCAGGGCAATCAGCAGGCCCTTGAGCGCCTTCTCGGCAGCCTGGCTGCAGTGGTAGCAGGCCTGGGCAAAGAAGCCGCCGGCGCGGGCGAATTCGGCCATGGCGAGGTCGCTCTCGGCCTGTTTCCACCAGGCCTGCAGCCGGGGTGTCATGCCGATGGGGCTCCAGCGAGGGGAATGGCATCGCGGCAGATGCCCCGCCACCAGGGATCGTCGCCCGACTGGCGCTGCTGCCAGCGCTCCCGCGACAGCGCGATCACGTCGTCGGCGAGGCCCGCTGCCCGCAGGGCATCGGCGAGCTGCTCCGCCGCCGCCTGATCAGGCGCCACCGCCAGCAGATCCACATCCGAGTAGGCGTCCCAGTCGCCGCGGGCCAGGGAGCCAAACACCCACACCTGCTGCTGGGCGGGATCGTTCAGCAGGCTCGCCACGGCCTGCCGCAGCTGAGCCAGCCGCTCGTTGCGGCGTTGCGCGCGGATGGCGGCCAGCGTTGGCATGACACCACGTTACGGGGGCTGAACCGCCCCGCCCGCCAGCCCGTCCCGCCGGTTCTGACAAGCTGGGCGCACTTTTCGTGGCCCCATGGCGCGCTTCGGCCTCTCCGCCCTGAGATCGCTGCTGCGGGGCCAGGGCTCCGGCCGACAGGCCGGCTCCGACTGGCAGGTGCCGGCGGCCAGCTGGAGCCGGCCCTTCGGCCTGGGCTGGGAGCGGCCCTACACGGTGCGCTACGCCAGCAACCTCGACGACGGCCCCAACCACGGCATGCCCCTGGGGGGCTTCGGCGCCGGCTGCATCGGCCGCGCCCCCGACGGCTCCTTCAACCTCTGGCACCTCGACGGCGGCGAGCACTGGTTCGGCACCCTGCCCGACTGCCAGTTCGCCCTGTTCGAGAGCGACGGGGAGCACAGCCGCGCCCATGCCCTGGCGGTGAAGCCGGAGCGGGATGCCAGCCGCCCCGACGCGGCAGACCCCCTGCCCTCCTGGAGCTGGTACCCGGCCAGCAGCGCCGAGCAGCGCACCGGCACCTACGCCGCCCGCTACCCCCTCACCTGGACCAGCTACGAGGGCGTGTTCGACGCCGAGCTGGCCTGCGAGGCCTTCAGCCCGATCCTCCCCGGCGACTACCAGCGCAGCAGCTACCCGGTGGTGGTGTTCCGCTGGAGCCTCACCAACCCCACCGACCAGCCCCTCGATCTCTCGCTGCTGCTGAGCTGGCGCAACACCACCGGCTGGTTCACCAACACCGACGCCTCGGCGGCCGTCCACTTCCGCGACGACGGCAGCCCCGAGCACAACTACGTGCCCGCCGTCGGCCGCAGCGCCGGCCAGCGCAACCGCTGGATCGTCCAGCCGGGCCTGCGGGGCGTGCTGCTGGAGGGTGAGCGCTCCAAGCCGATCGGCGAGGGCGAAGGCCAGTGGTGCCTGGCGGTGCCCGAGGGCACGGAGCTGGCCGGGCCAGGGGTGAGCGGCCCGCGCGGGGAGGGTGCACCCCAGATCCAGCGCTGCAGCCGCTGGAATCCGGCCGGCACGGGCGCCGAACTCTGGGAGCCCTTCGCCCGCGATGGCGCGATCCCCGACAGTGACAACGACCGCCGCAGCGGCGACACGGATCCGGCCAGCGCCGCCCTGGCCGTGCGGCTGCGGCTGGAGCCGGGCGCCAGCGTGGAGATCCCGGTGGTGATCGCCTGGGACCTGCCCGTGACCTCCTTCGCCAGCGGCGTGCGCGACCTGCGCCGCTACACCGACTTCTTTGGCGCCGGCGGCGACAACGCCGCCGCCATCGCCGTCGAGGCCCTGCGGGACTGGCGCGACTGGCGCGCCCAGATCGACGCCTGGCAGCAGCCGGTGCTGGAGCGGGACGACATCCCCGAACCGCTGCGGATGGCACTGTTCAACGAGCTGTACGACCTCGCCTCCGGCGGCAGCCTCTGGAGCGCCGCCGGGCCCGGCGATCCCGTAGGCCGCTTCGGCGTGCTCGAGTGCCTCGACTACGCCTGGTACGAGAGCCTCGATGTGCGGCTCTACGGCTCCTTCGCCCTGCTGCAGCTCTGGCCGGAGCTCGACAAGGCGGTGCTGCGCAGCTTCGCCCGCACCATCCCCGCCGCGGACCCCACGCCGCGGCCGATCGGCTGGTATTTCACCCAGGGCAAGGGCCGCGTCGAGGCCGCCCGCAAGGTGGCCGGCGCCACCCCCCACGACCTGGGCGCCCCCAACGAGCGCCCCTGGGATGCCAGCAACTACACCGCCTACCAGGACTGCAACCTCTGGAAGGACCTGGCCAGCGACTACGTGCTGCAGGTGTGGCGCACCTTCAAGCTGGCCCCCGGCGGCGAAAACCTGCGCTTCCTGGCGGACTGCTGGCCGTCGGCGGTGCAGGCCCTGCGCTACCTGAAGACCTTTGACGCCAACAACGACGGCCTGCCCGACAACGGCGGCGCCCCCGACCAGACCTTCGACGACTGGCCCCTGAAGGGGGTGAGCGCCTACTGCGGCGCCCTCTGGATCGCCGCCCTGGAGGCGGCCCTGGCCATGGCCCAGCAACTCCAGCTCGCCATGGGATTGGACACCTCCCACGAGCAGCGGGAGTTCAGCGGCTGGCTGGAGCAGTCCCGCGCCAACTTCGACCGGCTGCTCTGGAACGGCGAGTACTACAACATCGACGCGGAGAGCGGCACGCCGGTGGTGATGGCAGACCAGCTCTGCGGCGACTTCTACGCCCGCCTGCTGGGCCTGCCCCCCGTGGTGGCCGGCGAGCGGGCCCAGAGCGCCCTGAAGGCGGTGAAGGAAGCCTGCTTCGAGGGCTTCCAGGGCGGCCAGCTCGGGGTGGCCAACGGCCTGCGCCGCGACGGCACGCCCCTGGATCCCAACGGCACCCACCCCCTGGAGGTGTGGACCGGCATCAACTTCGGCCTGGCGGCCTACTACCGCCTGATGGGCGACAGCGGCACCGCCTTCGCCATCACCGGCGCCGTGGTGGAGCAGGTGTACAGCGGCGGCCTGCAGTTCCGCACCCCCGAGGCGATCACCGGCGTGAACACCTTCCGCGCCTGCCACTACCTGCGGGCCATGGCGATCTGGGCGCTGTGGGCCACCCACACCCAGTGGCAGCCGATCCCGGGCGCCGACCGCCCCGCCCTGGCCACGGCCGGCCGCTGACGATGACCCTGGTGACGGTGACCCGGCAGAACCTGGCCCGGCAGAACCTGGCCCGGCTGATCGCGGTGCTGCTCTGCGGTGTCCTGCTGGCCTGGCCCGCACCGGCCGGGGCCCAGCTGCACGCCCATCCCGATGAGAGCGGCACGCCGGTGGTGCGCAGCCTCGAAAGCCTGCGCGACCTCGACAGCCAGAGCTGGCAGGTGGTGGCCTACCGCCGCGGAGCGGTGGGGGAGCCGGTGGTGCTGCGGATCGTGGGCTATCCCGGCAAGGTGCGCCTCGACCACCCCACCCCCCTGGAGGTGCGCAGCGGCCGGCGCCACTGGGATCTGCCCGATCTCACCCTCACCAGCCCGCTGCTCGCGGGCGATGGCCGCGCCGCCGCGGCGGAGTTCGATCTCACGCCCCTGCTCGCGGACCTGCAGCAGGACCGTCCCCTGCGGCTGCGGCTGCCGGGGGTGTTCAGCGAGCTGCCCGTGCCGCCCTACGTGGTGGCCGAGTGGCGCCGCCTCAGCCGGGAGCCCCTGCCATGACCCCGGCCGCCGCCCGCTGGCTGCCCTGGATGGAGCGGGCCCTGCAGCTGGCCGCCCTCGGGGCGGGCCGCACCAGCCCCAACCCGATGGTGGGCGCCCTGGTGCTCGACCGTGGCGGCCGCCTCGTGGGGGAGGGATTCCACGCCGCCGCCGGCGAACCCCACGCCGAGGTGGGGGCGCTGGTGCAGGCCGGCGAGCGGGCCCGCGGCGGCACCCTGGTGGTGACCCTGGAGCCCTGCTGCCACTTCGGCCGCACGCCCCCCTGCAGCCAGGCCGTGATCCGCGCCGGCCTGGCCCGGGTGGTGGTGGCGATGGCCGATCCCGATCCGCGGGTGGCGGGCATGGGCATCGCCCAGCTCCGCAGTGCCGGCATCGAGGTGATCGTGGGGGTGGCGGAGGCGGAGGCCCGCCGCCTCAACCAGTCCTTCCTGCATAGGGTGGCCACCGGCCGGCCCCGGGCGATCCTCAAGTGGGCCATGGGCGTGGATGGCCGCACCGCCCTGCCGAACGGCGAGAGCCAGTGGATCAGCGGCCCCGAGGCCCGCCGCTGGGTGCACCGGCTGCGGGCCGGCTGCGACGCGGTGATCGTGGGGGGCGGCACCGTGCGCGCCGACGATCCCCTGCTAACCAGCCGGGGTGGCCGCTCCCCCGAGCCCCTGCGGGTGGTGCTCAGCCGCAGCCTCGCCCTGCCGCGCCAGGCACGCCTCTGGGACCAGACCGTGGCCCCCAGCCTGGTGGCCCACGGCTACGAGGCGCCGCCGCGGCGGCGGTTCCACTTCGATCGGATCGGGGTGGAGCGGCTCGTGCTCAGCAGGTGCGAACCGCTGGAGCTGCTCACCGAACTGGGCCGCCGCGGCTGCAACCAGGTGTTGTGGGAATGCGGCCCCACCCTGGCCACCACGGTGCTGCGGGAAGGTGCCGCGCAGGAGATCGCCGCCGTGATCGCCCCCCGGCCGATGGGGGGAGTGCCGGCCGCCACCCCCTCGGCGAGCTGGGCCACACGGCGATGGAGCAGGTGCCCCACTGGCGCGCCCTGCCCCCGCAGGTGCTCGGAGAAGACCTGCTCTGGCGGCTGGGCGAACCCTCCGGCTGAGCGCCGCCGCCCTTGCCAGCCTCCGCTCCGGCGTGTTCCTCTGGCGGTCCCCCGGGTTGCCGCGCATGGATCCCTCCCTGCCCCTGGACCTGTCGCTGCTGCTGTTCGGGGGTCTGCTGACCCTCGGCAGCTGGGGGGGACTGCTGCTGCTGGCGCGGCTGGCGCCCTCCGGCAGCCTGCTGCGGCGCCTGCTGGTGCGGGCTCGCCTCAGCGTGGGGCTCACCCTGCTGGTGGGCACGCTGGTGTGGTGGCTGTTCGTGCGCTTCGGCTGGGACCTCAGCCGCAACGGCACCGAGGTGCGGCAGGTGGTGCTCACCCTCGGCCTGGTGTGGACCGTGCTGCGCTGCAAGGGCACCCTGCTCACCCATGCGGCCGAGCATCCCGGCTGGTGGCTGCGCCGCAGCGCCACCGATCGGGCCTTCCTGCTGGATGTGCTCAACAAGCTGATCACCGCCGCCGTGGTGCTGCTGGCGGTGCTCGAGGTGCTGCGGCTGCTCGGGGTTTCGCTCACGGTGCTGGTCACCGCCAGCGGCTTCGGGGCCGCGGCCCTGGGCTTCGGCGCCCGCACCCTGGTGGAGAACCTGCTGGGCGGGGTGATGCTCTACCTGCACCGCCCCTTCGTGATCGGCGACTTCATCCAACTGCCGGCCCAGGCGCTGGAGGGCGTGGTGCAGGAGATCGGCCTGTACTACACCCAGCTGATCACCCCGGAC
>JBMLOS010000134.1:0-50682 GCA_049242845.1 Prochlorococcaceae cyanobacterium | reverse complement strand
GCCCGAACCGCCCCGGCAGGTCGGGCGGCACGTCTGGCCATTTCGGCATGCGAATGCTGCGGAAGCCCTTCATCGGGCCCTCGCTCATCGCCTTTGCCAGCGGGTTGTCGCGGAAGCCCGCCACCAGGGTGCGCTCCAGATCCAGGGGCCAGGGCGGCAGCAGCCGCGCCGCCTCGGGCGTGGTGAGGGACACGGCGAAGGGCACGTTGAGCAGGTTGCTGAGCTGCCGCTGGCGGCTGCGCCGCTGGGCGTCCGCCTGGGCCAGCCGATAGCGGCTCTGCTGCAGGCTCGCCTCGGCCCGCAGCCGATCGAGGCGGGGCACCAGGCCGCTGCCCTCGAGGGCGCGCACCTCCTCCAGCACGGCGGTGTCGCTCTCCACCACGGCCTGGCGGATGCGCCGCAGCTGCTGGGCAAGCTGCAGGCCGTAGAAGCTGAGGCTCACCTCCAGCTGCAGCTGCCGCAGCTGGTTGGCGTAGCGCCGCTCGGCGGCTTCGAGTTCCTGGCGGTTCTCCGCCAGGGCCGCACCGCGCTCGAAGTCCACCAGATCCCAGCGCAGCGCCAGGGCGGCGCTGCCCAGCAGCTGGTTCTCCCGGATCCGGTTCCAGCCGTCCGGCTCCACCAGGAAGGGGGAGCCCGGCGGGTAGAGGCCGGCGTTGTCCTGCCACACCTTGTTGTAGGAGCGCAGCGAGCGCCCGTCGCCCGCCAGTTCCACTCCCAGCTCGGGCCAGAACCTTCCCCGCACCGAGCGCAGCCACTGGCGCCGCTCCGTGACCGCGGCGGCTTCCTGGGCCAGGGAGGGGCTGTTGCGCACCGCCAGGGCCAGGGCCACCGGCAGGCTGAGCCGCACCTCCTCCTTGATCGCCACCTCGGCGGCCCGGCTGGGGATCGCCTCCGCCGGTGGGGCTGCCAGCCGCGTGATCAGCTCCTGATCGGCCGGGCTGAGGGCGTCGCCGGCGCCGCTCTCGTTTCCGTTGCCCTCCCCCTTGCTCTCCGGTAGCACCTGGTCGAGGGCGGCGGCATCGCGCTCGAAGCGCTCGAGACTGCGCAGCAGCGGGGCGGAGGGGGGCGGCAGGCCTGGCCGCGTCTGGGCCTGGCCCGCGCCTGCCGGAATCAGGGTCAGGACCGCCAGCAGGGCCCAGGGTCCGCCGGACCGGAGGAGGCATCCGCCTGGGGAGGTGCTCACCGCGGCAGCGGCCCGGCGGGATCCGGGGGCTTGCGGCCCGCCGCCGCCACCAGGGCGCTGGTGCGGGCCAGGCAGCCGATCGAGAAGCAGATCGCCGCGCTGCCGAACAGTCCCCAGTCCCAGCGGGGGCTGTCGTCCCGCTGGCGCAGGGCCAGCAGCACCACCAGGCCCGCCGCCAGCCAGGGAAGGGTGACCACGAGCAGCAGCCGCTTCTGGAGCATCGGCGGGGCCTTCAGCGGGAGGTGAGCCTCTCCAGCATCCGCCGCTCCTCGGCCAGACGCTGGTTGGCGCGGGCCAGTTCCCAGGAGATCTTGGCCACGCAGCCGATCGAGAAGCAGATCATGGCGCTGCCCACCAGGCCCCAGCCGTGGGGCTGGAGGGTGGGGTCGTCGGAGCGCAGCAGCCGCAGGGCGAGCACGCCCACCAGGCTGGCGGCGGTCCAGGGGCCGTAGACCCAGAGGCGGAGCGAGGCGGGCATGGGTTCAGCGCAGGGCCGCCTCGATCAGGTCGGCGATGAGCAGATTGTCCAGCGAAAGGGCGCCGCCGCCACCGGCGATCAGCACCAGCGCCATCACCACATACATGGCCGCCTTCTCCCAGCTCGGGGGCTCCCCCACCCCGGCGGGGCCGGCGTAGTCGCCAGGAGGGATGAGGTAGGGGTCGGCGGCGATGAAGGGGGTGCCCTTGGTGATCTCGAGCACCATGGCGTAGGCCATCGACACCAGGATCGTGAAGGCCGCCAGGGGAGTGAACAGCCCCGGCAGCAGGGCGATGCCGGAACCCCACATCGAGAAGGCCGAGAGGAAGCAGAGCCACACCGGGGTGTTCAGCATCCGTGCCCAGGTGTCGAGGTGGCGGAGCTTGGGCCAGCCGTGGCGGATGAAGGCCACGCCGAGGAAGAGGCGCAGCAGCAGCAGCACCCAGGGCAGCAGGCCCGACTCGCCGGCGAGCCACTCGGCGGCGAGGGCCATCCAGGCGGGCATGGCCCCGGGCAGCCATTCGAGGATGGTGAGCTCCATGGCGCTCCGCGGGACCGGCTCTGGCGTCACCGTAGGGAGAACGGCCGGGTGCTGCACGGTCCTTGCCCGCGCTCTGCCTGCGCCCTGCCCGCACCCTGCTCACGCCCTCCCTATGCCTTTCGCATGCTGTCCGCAGCACCTGCCTAGGTTCAGCGAGATGCCAGGGATTCAGGAGGAACCCGGGAGGGCAATCAGCTGTGTTCTGTTCGTTGTGGCGGCCTGGGGGGAGTATGCCGGTTCGGCATGCGATCCGCCTTCTGAATCTCTCGCAAAATGATAGGCGAAGCAGGTGTTTGTATGAGTTGTTTCCTGGTTCTCTGTTAGGGAAATCTTTTTGGGCTCGATGGTGTCGAAACCGGCAAGAATGAGCCGGTCTCTGCCTTTGAGAATCAGTTGCATTGCCACTGACGCGGCGGCCATTTTTCCGTTTTCGAAGCAGTTTTCCCTGAAAAGATGTAGATTCCTTTACATCTGCTCCGCACCCCCGTGACTTCCTCTGCCCTCGGCGCCGCCCTCCCGGTTACCACCGGTCCGGCGGGGCGGGCCATCGCCCAGCCCATGGACGCCGGCCTGCTGGAGGCCCTGCAGCAGCACCTCAACATGGAGCGCTCGGCCAGCACCACCTACTTCGCCATGGCGATCTGGTTCGCCGAGCGGGAGCTGCGCGGCTTCTCCCACTTCTTCAAGGAGGAGGCCGCTCAGGAGCAGGAGCATGCCGCCCGCTTCGCGGACTACCTGATCGCCCGCGGCCAGACCCCCCAGCTGCTGGAACTCTCGGCGCCGCGCCAGAGCTGGTCTTCGCCGGAGGAGATCATGGCGGCCTCCTTCCTGATGGAGGCGGACGTGACCAGTTCGCTGCAGCAGATCTATGCGATGGCGGAGCGCGCCGCCGACGTGCGCACCACCACCTTCCTCGATCCGGTTGTCGATGGGCAGGTGAATTCCGAGAACGAATTCGCCCATCTGCTCGGTCGGGTGCGCTTCGCCCAGGGCCAGCCCGCCGCCCTGCTGATCATCGACAACGAACTCAGCGACGACAAGCACGATCCGGCCAGCCTGGCCTGATCAGCTCGCCCGTTGCAGGGCCAGGGGTCTGCGGCAGACCTCGATCAGAAAGTCCACCGCCAGGGGATCGGCGCTGCCGCGGCGGCGCCAGGCCCTGGCGGTGCTGAGGATGGCGAGGCGTCGTTCCTGCAGTTCGCCCCACTCCCTCTGCAGACGCCGGCCGAGGGTGCGGTCCTGGCAGAGCGCCAGGCTGGAGAGCAGCTGGGTGGCGCGACCCCGGATCCGGTCGATCTCGCGGCAGAGGCTGCCGATCACGCTGTCGGCGCAGGGGGCGGAGGAAGGGGCCGGGGCCGCCATGCTGATCGGCTTGTTGCGAACGGTTCGCACCGTAGGCGATTCCGTCCTTAGCTGCAAGCGATTCTCAACAGCAGTTGTTGTTGCGGCTGGGGCGTGGTCGCCCCGCCTTGGCTTCTGCCGGCTCTCGGGCCTAGCTCACCTCCGGGCTCGCGCCGCTGGCCCCACCGGCCGTCGCCTGCCCCTCCGTCTCCCTTCGCTCCAGGCCCACCTCCACCTGGAGGTGCTGATCCGGCCGGCCGGTGATCAGCAGCGATGCCCGCTCCCGGGTGGCGATCTGCCAGAGCCACTTGGTGAGCAGGGTGAGCCGGTTCTCGCTGTCGGGCATGAAGGCCAGGTGGGCCAGGCCCCACAGCAGCCAGCCCAGGGGGCCGCCCACCCGCAGGCCGCGCAGGTCGGCCACGGCATGGAACGGCCCCAGCACCGCCATGCTGCCCAGATCCAGCCAGCGGAAGGGAGCCTCCCGGCTGCCGCGGCTGATCGCGAGCAGATCGCGGGCCACCCAGGCGCCCATCTGCACCGCCGGGCCCGCCATGCCCGGCAGCGGCTTGCCGTCTGCGGTGTGGCTGTAGGAGCAGAGGTCGCCCACCACCCGGATCTCGGGATGGCCCGGCACGGAGAAATCGGCCTCCACCTCCACCCGGCCGCCCCGGTCCACGGTGCAACCGCAGCGCTCCGCCAGCAGCCGCCCCAGATGGGAGGCCCGGACCCCGGCGGTCCAGCAGATCGTGGCGGCCTCCAGGGTCTGCTCGCCCGCCGCCGTGCCCACCACCACGCGCTCCGGCTCGATCTTCTGCACCCTGCCGCCCAGCAGCAGTTCCACCCCCGCGCCCTGCAGGTAGTCGCCGGCATTGCGCGAGAGGCTCGGGTGCATGGCCCGCAGCACCCGATCGCCTGGATCCACCAGCACCACGCGGTTGTCCGCCGCCTCCAGCTGGCGGAACTCCTTCGCCACCGCATGGCGCATCAGCTCCATCACCGAGCCGGCCAGCTCGCAGCCGCTGGGTCCGCCGCCGATCACCACCACCGACTGCAGCACCCGCCGCCGCGCCGGATCGGGGGTCTGCTCGGCCTCCTCCAGTGCCACCAGCAGCCGGCGCCGGATCTCATCGGCGTGCTCGAGGATCTTCATCGGCGGCGCCAGGGGGCGCCACTCCTCATGGCCGAAATAGCTGCTGCCCGATCCGGTGGCCAGGATCAGATGGTCGTAGCGGTAGTGGCGGTCGTTGAACACCACCTCCTGTGCGGCCGGATCGAGATCCACCACCTCCCCCAGCAGCACCTGCACATTCGCGGCCTGCTGAAGCATCTGCCGCAGCGGTGAGGCCACGTCCGCCTCCGATACCAGCCCCGTGGCCACCTGATAGAGCAGCGGCTGGAAGAGGTTGAAGTTGCGCTTGTCGATCAGGGTCACCCGCACCGGCTGGCGGGCCAGCACGTGGGCCGCCCGCAGCCCGGCGAAGCCGCCTCCCACGATCACCACATGGGGGCGGTCCTTGAGGATGGCGTCGGAGGGCTCGAGTTCGAGGAAAAAGCGTTCCTTCGCCATGGGCGCTCAGCCACTGCGCGCAACCTATCCACGCCGGCCCGATCGGGCCCGTTCCTGTGCTCGGTTGCGGTCGTGCACGGCTGCTGTGGCCATGCTGGAGCCGTTCCGCCCTGCTCCGCGATGACCCTGCCCGCCCTGCGTGACTTCGCCGCCCGCCTCTCCGCCGACTCCGCCCTGCGGCAGCGGGTGCACGCCGCCCAGGGGCTCGATGAGGTGGTGGCGATCGCCGCCGAACAGGGACACGACGTATCGAAGGCCACCCTGCTGAGGGAGCAGGCCAAGGCGCTGGCGGACGCTCCGGACCACCACCTCGAGGGCATCAACAGCTGGGCCGATGCCCTGATGGTGTGCTTCGGCGCCACCGACAAGGACTGAGCCGCCGTTCCGGGGGCCCTGCCGGGCCCCTGGGTTCGGGCTCAGGCGATGGCGGCGAAGCTCTCCCGGAAGGCGGCGATGGTGGCGTCGATGTCGGCGTCGCTGTGGGCCAGGGAGGTGAAGCCTGCCTCGAAGGCGCTGGGGGCCAGGTAGAAACCCCGCTCGAGCATGGCGCGGTGCAGCTTGCCGAAGCGCACCGTGTCTGCCGCCTTGGCCTCCTCGAAGTTGCGCACCGGGCCCTCACAGAGGAAGAAGCCGAACATGGCACTGATCGATCCACCGGTGATCGGCAGGCCCGCGTCGCGGGCGCCCTGGAGGATGCCGTCGGAGAGGCGCTTGGTGATTGTTTCGAGCCGCTCGTAGGTGCCGGGCTGCTTGAGCAGCTCCAGGGTCTTGATGCCGGCGGTCATCGCCAGCGGGTTGCCGCTCAGGGTGCCCGCCTGGTACATCGGGCCCGCCGGGGCCACCATCGCCATGATGTCCGCCCGGCCGCCGTAGGCCCCCACCGGCAGGCCGCCGCCGATCACCTTGCCCATCGTGGTGAGATCGGGGGTGATGCCGAACTTGGCCTGGGCGCCGCCGTAGCTGATCCGGAAGCCGGTCATCACCTCGTCGAACACCAGCAGGGCGCCGTTCTCCTTGGTGAGCTCGCGCAGCCCCTCCAGGAAGCCGGGCTCGGGGGTGATGAAACCGGCGTTGCCCACCACCGGCTCGAGGATCACGCCGGCCACCTCACCGGAGTTGGCGGCGAAGAGCTTCTTCACCGCCTCGAGGTCGTTGTAGGGGGCGGTGAGGGTGTTGGCGGTGGTGCTGCGGGGCACCCCGGGGGAATCGGGCAGGCCCAGGGTGGCCACGCCGGAGCCGGCCTTCACCAGGAACATGTCGGCGTGGCCGTGGTAGCAGCCCTCGAACTTGATGATCTTCTCGCGGCCGGTGAAGGCGCGCATCAGGCGCAGCACCGACATGCAGGCCTCGGTGCCGCTGTTCACGAAGCGCACCATCTCCACCGAGGGCACCGCCTCGATCACCATCTCGGCCAGCTGGTTCTCCAGGGCGCAGGGGGCGCCGAAGCTGGTGCCCTTGTCGAGAGCCTCGTGCAGGGCGGCGATCACCTCGGGATGGGCGTGCCCGCAGATGGCGGGGCCCCAGCTGCCGATGTAGTCCACATAGCGGTTGCCGTCCACATCCCAGGCGTAGGCACCCTTCACCCGGTCGAACACGATCGGCTGGCCTCCCACCGAGCGGAAGGCCCGAACCGGGGAGCTCACGCCACCGGGCATGAGCTTCTGGGCGGCGGCGAAGAGCTCCTCGGAACGGGTGGTGTTCAGGGCGGGAGCCGAAACGGGAGCCGTGGGGGAGGCCGAGGTCAAGGCGGGTTCCGAAGACGGTTGGGATGGGTCCGGCGTGCCGTGTTCCACGACACCGCAAGACTGATGACCATCCTGACCCAGAACGGAACCGGAGTGTCCGGGGTCGGTAAGTTCTTGGTGCCGGATACGGGCGCGTGACGATCGACTGGGCCGCTGTGGAGAGGGATTGCCGCCGCCTGCTGCCGCCCCGGGCGGTGGTGGCTCGTCGTCAGGAACTCCTGGCCTACGACTGCGACGGCCTCACCCTGCACCGCCACCAGCCCCCCCTGGTGGTGCTCCCCGAGACCACCGAGCAGGTGGCCGCGGTGGTGGGGCTGTGCCACCGGCAGGGCATTCCCTTCGTGGCCCGCGGCAGCGGCACCGGCCTCTCCGGCGGTGCGGTGGCGGAGCAGCAGGCCCTGGTGATCGCCACCAGCCGCATGCGCTCGATCCTCTCGCTGGATCTGGCCAACCGCCAGATCACCGTGCAGCCGGGGGTGATCAACAGCTGGGTCACCCGGGCCGTGGCCGGCGACGGCTACTACTACGCCCCCGATCCCTCCAGCCAGGTGGTCTGCTCGATCGGCGGCAACGTGGCCGAGAACTCCGGCGGGGTCCACTGCCTCAAGTACGGCGTCACCAGCAACCACGTGCTCTCCCTGGAGGTGGTGCTCCCGGACGGCACCATCACCCGCCTGGGCAGCTCCCTGGCCGAGACGCCCGAACTGGATCTGCGCGGCGCCTTCATCGGCAGCGAGGGCACCCTCGGCATCGCCACCGCCATCACCCTGCGGCTGCTGCGCGCCCCCCAGAGCGTGGCGGTGCTGCTGGCGGATTTCACCAGCATGGAGGCGGCGGGCGAGGCCGTGCGCCGGGTCACCGCCGCCGGCGTGCTGCCGGCCGGCATGGAGATCATGGACCGGTTCACGATCAACGCCGTGGACGACCTCTTCGGCCGCGATGAATACCCCCGCGACGCGGCGGCGGTGCTGTTGATCGAACTCGACGGCCAGGAGCGGGAGGTGCGGGCCGCCGTGGAACTCGCCGGCGCTCTCTGCCGCCAGGCTGGGGCCCGCACCCTGCGCCAGGCCACCGAGGAGGCCGACCGGGCCCTGCTGTGGAAGGGCCGCAAGAGCGCCTTCGTGGCCGTGGGCCGGATCACCCCCACCTATTACGTGCAGGACGGGGTGGTGCCCCGCAGCGGTCTGCCGGTGGTGCTGGCCGCCATCGAGGAGGCCAGCCGCCGCTTCGGCCTGCCGGTGGCCAACGTGTTCCACGCCGGCGACGGCAATCTCCATCCCCTGATCCTGTACAACGCTGCAGAGGAGGGGGTGACCGAGCGGGTGCAGGAACTCGGGGCCGAGATCCTGCGGCTCTGCCTCGAGGCCGGCGGCAGCATCACCGGCGAGCACGGCGTGGGCAGCGACAAGCGCTGCTATCTCGATTGGATGTTCGCCCCGGACGACCTGGCCACCATGCAGAAACTGCGCAGGGCCTTCGATCCCGAGGGGCTCGCCAACCCGGGCAAGATCTTCCCCACCCCGCGCAGCTGCGGTGAATCGATGCGGCACCAGGTGCGGCTGCGCCAGGAGGGGGTGGTTCTGCCCCAGGCCGTGGAAGCGTTCTGATCCCGCCCCGGGCTCAGGGGGTCGTGTCGGAGGCGGATGGGGTGGCTGGGTCCGTCTCCGGCGGCATCCAGCGCTGGGCCCGCAGGATCAGCAGCCAGCCCACGCCGAAGCACACCGCTGGAATCCACTGCTGCCGCACCAGGGCCACCAGGGCCACCGTGCTGGCGGTGATCCGCAGCGCCCGCACGGCGAAGTGGGCCAGCCGCAGGCCGGGGCCGGGGCCATGTTCCGGGCCGGGGGAAGAGCTCATCAGGACAGGGGGCCAAGGGGAGCGGGGGGTCGCGGCGCCGCCGGCGGTGCCTCCTGGCGCACGGCCAGCAGGGCCGACACCGTGAGCAGGGCCGCCAGGATCCACCAGCGCCGCCGCAGGCGGGGGAGGGTGGGCAGGCCTCTCCACCTCTGGCGGCGGCGGCGGTGACGCTCCAGGTCCACCACCGTGCCGGTGAGGGGCCGGCCGCAGCGGCCGCACACCATCCGTCCGGCCAGACTGCGATCGGCGCGGACCGCCCAGCTGCCACAGGTGGGACAGGCCATCGGGGTGCCGGAGCTGCTCCTGCGTGCGTCCCTCCAGCAAACCATGGCTCCGCCATCGATGGCCCCCGGGATCGAACCGCTTCCCCTGTCCGCGCTGCCGCCCCTGCCCGCCCACCTGCCGCTGGCGGTGGTGGGCCATGTGGAGGTGGTGACCCTGCTGGAGGTGGATCACCTGCCCCGCCCGGGCGAGGTGCAGCATGCGGCCGCCAGCCTGGAGGAGCCCGCCGGCGGCGGCGCCGTGGTGGCGGTGCAGCTGGCCCGGCTCACCGGCCGGCGCGTGCCTTTCTTCACGGCCCTCGGCCGCGACGACTGGGGCCGCCGCGCCGTGGAGCGGCTGGAGGCCCTGGGCCTCGAGCTACAGGTGGCCTGGCGGGAGGCCCCCACCCGCCGCGGGATCAGCTTCAGCGAGGCCGGCGGCGAGCGCAGCATCACCGTGATCGGGGAGCGGCTCAGCCCCGCCGCCACTGATCCCCTGCCCTGGGGGAGCCTCGCGGCGATGGCGGGGGTGTTCGTGACGGCGGCCGATCCCGGGGGCCTGCGGCTGGCCCGGCGGGCCGCCTGGCTCGGGGCCACCCCGCGGGTGCGGCTGCCGCTGCTGCGCCAGGCCGCCGTGCCCCTCGATGCCCTGATCGGCAGTGCCCTTGATCCCGGTGAACACACCGTGCCGGGGGATCTGGAGCCGGAACCGCGCCTGCGGATCGGCACCAGCGGCGCCCGTGGCGGCCACTGCCTTCCGGGAGGGGCCTTCGACGCCCTGCCGCCGCCTCCCCTCCTGCGGGACAGCTACGGCGCGGGCGACAGCTTCGCGGCGGGGGTGAGCCTGGGCCTGGCGGCCGGCTGGACCCTGCAGCAGGCCCTCAGCCTCGGCTGCCATTGCGGCCGGGCCGTTCTGGAGGGCCTGGGGCCCTACGCCACCCAGCTGGGGGGGCCGGGGCGGCCGCTGGCCTGACGCCCCCGGGTGATGCCGCCGCGTGAGGCGGCAGGGGGCGGCTTTCCGCTGCGGTGCATGGCATTGTGGGCGCCCCGTGCCGCGTCCATGCTCGAGCGGATCCGCCAGGAACTGGCCGAGGTGGCACCCCTGGCCCTGCTGGTGGGCCTGAGCCTCGGCTACGGCCTCACCCAGGTGCTGGTGCGGCCGCTGGGGCAGAGCAGCAGCCTCAGCCTCGACGCGGTACTGATCGGCACCCTCCAGATCTTCGGGCCCGTGGGGGTGAACCTGCTCTGGGTGAGCCGTGCCGCGCCGCTGCGGGTGGGGCTCGAGGCCCAGCGCCTCTGGCGCCGGCGCCAGGCGGCGGTGGCTCCCGCCGCCGAGCCCCTCCCCTGGCGGGAGCTGCTGGCGGCGGCGGCCACCGCCGTGCTGCTGCTGCCCTACTTCGAGGGCGCCATCCTGGCGGCCGCCGTGGCCGCCACCCCCCGGGTCGCCCCCCTGGGCCAGTTCTCCGAGCTGATCAGCCAGATCGGTCCGGGGGATCTGCTGCAGACCGCCCTGCGCACCGCCCTGTTCGCCCTGGTGGCCGAGGCGCTCTGCCTGCGCAAGGCGGCGCGGCTGCGCCGCTCGCTCGAGGAGGTGCCCGGCCTGATCGCCGATGCCATCCCCGAGTGCTTCCTGGCGGTGATCGTGCTGGAGGCGCTCTGGACCGCCCTGATCGATCCCCTCCACACCAGCCTGCGATGAGTTCGGCTCCCGCTCCAGAGCGTGCCCCCGTTCCTGCCTCCGGCCCTGACCGCAGCCGCGGCCGCCTGGGGTGGCTGTTCCTGATCGGTGCCCTGCTGCTGGGCGGCTGGGTGGTGCGGGGCGTGGTGCTCGAGCAGCTGCGCTGGCGGGGGAGCTTCGAGGTGCGGCTCCGCACCCGCGACGCCACCGGCATCTGGCCGGGGGTGCACGTCACCCTCTCGGGGTATCGCATCGGCCGGGTGGATCGGGTGCGGCTGGGCCCCGATGGCGTGGTGGCGGTGGATCTGCGCATCGTTTCGCGCTACCGGCCGCTCCTGGGGCCCCGCAGCCGCGCCTTCGGAACCCGGCCGGGCGTGATCGGCGACAGCGAGATCGCCCTCACCCCCGATCCGCTCCCCGCCGGTGCCCCGCCGCCCCGCACCGACCTGCTCCTGCCCTACACCCCGGCCACCGATGTGGCGGATCTGCTCGAGGAGATCGCCGAGACCCGCCTCCAGATCGATCGCACCCTGCAGGGCACCCTCAAGGTGGTGGAGAAGGATCTCCCCGGCGCGATCGGCCGCTTCAACGGCACCCTCGATGAAGTGAGCCGCCTGGCGGGGGCGCTGGAGCGGGAGACCGCTCCCACCGCCGCCGCCACCCGCGACACCCTGGCGGCCGTGAAGCGGAGCGGCACGGCCGTGGAGCAGGTGTCCCGCCGCGGCGATCAGGTGCTGCAGGAGAACTCCCCCCTGGTGCAGGGCACCCTGCGGGAGATCCGCCGCTTCACCGCCGGTACCAACCGGCTGCTGCAGATGTTCGGCTCCTCCCTGCTGCTGGCTCCCCAGGCCTCGCCGCCGGAGCCGGAGGCAACGGAACCCCAGGGAGATGCGTGGCAGGATCGCCCCCAACCCCAGCAGCCCCAGCCCTGATGAGCCGGTTTGCCCTTCCCCTCCTGCGGTCCCGCCCCCTGGGGAGCTGGTTGCTGCGCGGTGTCGGGGTGCTGATGCTGGCGGGTGTCCCCCAGGAGCCGGCGAAGGCTTCGGATGCGGGCTTTCTGGTGAAGCAGGCGGTGGATTTCTACTGCGGCAGCATGAAAGGCGAAACCCCCGCCCGCATGACCGCCTACGACCGGGGGCTGTTCGAGGGAATGGCGATCGGTTTCGTGTTCGGCCAGTACCCGTCCCAGGCCGATTTCGTGGAAAAGCTCGGCGAAGACAAGTTCAACCAGCTCTTCTATGGCGGCATCCGCCAGCAGTGCCCCAGCAAGTCGTTCGACGACATCCGCTGAGCCAGGGTGGGTTGGCAGGAGTCGCGCGGTGGCAGGCCTCCAACCGCTGCGCTCTGTCTTGGCTGCAGCAATTGCGCTCTGCCTTCGCCGCAATTGCGCTCTGCCTTCGCCGCAATTGCGCTCTGCCTTCGCAGCAGTTGCGCTCTGTCTTCGCTGCAGAAGTGATGGCTGCAGGGAGCGGCTGATTGTGCATTGAATAAACCTGGCTACCGTGCCGCCCGGGAGCGATTTACCACCACATCTGTTCCCATTTGAGCGGCGCCTGCGGCCGCCAATGATGGAGATCGATCACATCCGGTGAACCTGCATGACAGGTTCCGGCTCCTGTCGTCGTTGCGACTGAAGCGGGCCCCGCGATGTAAGGGGATGGAAGGGTCGTGCCCCCCTTTGCGCCGATGGATTCACCCACCGCCCTGGCCGCCGTGGCCCTGGCCGCCGTCTCCTGGGACGGGATTCTCACCCGTGCCGGTACCCGATCCCTGCGGCATGTGCTGGATTATCGAGCGCCCTTCAAGCAGCGCAGCGAGGCGGAGATGATCCGGCTGATGGATGATCTGCTGGCCGAGTTGCGCCGCCTCGGGGCGGAGGGGCTGATGGCAAAGGCCGCCGAGGGCCTGGAGCCGCGGCTGCGCCCCACCGCCTATGCGATCGCGGCGGAGATCATGCGCTCCGATGGCCCGCTGCTGGAGCAGGAGCAGCTGATCCTGGAACATCTCGCCGAAACCCTCCGGCTGGATGGCTACCTCACCGCCCGGGTGCTGGAGGTGATGGACCTGCTGCACGCCCCCCTGGTGGAGGAGCAGCCGGCGGCCGAGCCGGTGCCCGCCCTGGCGGTGGGGGGCTGAGCCATGGCCGATTTCAGCAGCGCGGCGGGATTCGCCGGGGCCATGCTCCGTGCCGTGGGGGATCAGGAGTACGACCCGGTGGAGGCCTACTTCGAGTGCCTCACCCTCTGCTCCCTGGAAGACGGGGAATGCCAGAGAGCCTGCACCCTGATCCTGCGTCAGGGGGAGTGAGGGTGCAGGGCGGGGCTGGGCCGGGCTGTCTGGATGGGCCGGCCGGCCTAGCTTGAGCGCAGGGAAAAGCGGAGGGGGTGGGATTCGAACCCACGGAGGCTTGCGCCTCGCTGGTTTTCAAGACCAGAGCCATCAACCACTCGACCACCCCTCCGGCCGCGGGCCATCTTCCCACAGCCCCTTGCGCTCGTTCCACCCTCGTTATGGCTCGGCTACAGCGGCGTTCCCAGCGGGGCAGTTCCTTCGCCGTCCTGGCGGCAAAGGCAGGGGTTTCCTATTACCGTTCCGAGGCCTTGGATCCGGAGGGGCTCCGCTCCCCTTCCGTTCACCCTCCGGACGCCCCGCCCAGCCTGATGGCCCCCAGGAAGCACCTGTCGATCCAGAGGACCTTCACCCTGATCGCCGTGATCAACGGCGGGGTGTTGCTGTATCTGATTGCCTTCAATATTTCCCAGCTCCAGAACTTTGGTGGGGATCGCGGCTCCATCTACGTTTCCCTGCTGCTGCAGATCCTTCTGGCGATCCTGGCGATCATTTCCTACAGGATCATTTCGAGCCGGATCATCCGGCCCCTGGCCCGCCTGGTGGACGAGACCTGCAAGATCGAGAGTGGTGATCACAACATCTACCTCACGGTTCGCGGGCAGGATGAAGTGAGCCTCCTGGCCCACTCCTTCAATCTGCTGCTCTCCAAGATGCGCCAGGCCTTCGATGAGCTGGAGGCATCCACCAACAAGCTGATTCGCGCCAACCATCAGATCGCCGAATCCCTGCGCTATGCGGGCCTGCTGCAGCGCTCGATCCTGCCGGATCGGCAGATGCGCGATGTCTTCGGCGATGAGCACTTCGTGCTCTGGCAGCCCAGGGACACCGTGGGCGGCGATTACTACGTGTTCCACAGCGAGGCGGAACGCTGTCTGGTGGGTGTCGCCGACTGCGCCGGCCATGGGGTGCCTGGCGCGATGATGACCATGCTGGCCCGCGCCGGCGTGGATCGTTCCATTCAGGAGCTCGGCATCGATTCCCCGGCCTCTTTGCTGCAGGCGATCGACGCCTCGATGCGCAATCTGCTCGGTGATGCCCAGCTCGGGCGTGCGATCGCCACCAGCATGGACATGGGCCTGGCCCTGCTGGATTTCCCCTCCCAGAAGGTGCGTTTCGCCGGTGCGAAGATCGCCCTCTACTGGAGCGATGGCAAGGACGTGTACAAGCAGAAGGGCGGCAACCGCGCCATCTGTGATCGCCGCCCCGGCACCTACGAAGACTGCGAGGTTCCCCTGCTGCGCGGGTACACCTACTACCTCACCACCGATGGCTACCTCGACCAGGCAGGAGGCGAGTACGGCTTCGGCCTCGGCAGCGAGCGCTTCTCCACCTGGCTGCTGGAGCATGCCGGCAAGCCCCTGCCACAGCAGCGTGAAGCATTTTCAGAGGATCTGGCCCGGTTCCGGGGGGATCTTCCCCAGCGGGACGACGTGACCGTTCTTTCCTTCCGCTTCCCCTGATTGTTCCTGCCATGAGGCTGATCCACCGCCTGTTTCTGCCGATGAGTCCCCCGAGGGAGAGGAGGGAGGAATGACCATCGCGATCCAGAATCTTCTCAGCCTGAGTAACTTCTTCAGCGGCGAGCGGGTGTTCATCTGCTTCAACGGCCCGATCTCCCGCACCCTGATCGGCGAGATCGGTCTTGCGCTTAAGAATTATATCGAATCCACACAGGCCCATCAGCCGATTGCCATGGATGTGTTCAGTGTGTACGTGGAAGTGAGTCAGAACATTCGGCACTACACAACGGCACGTGAGTACAATGAGATCGATTCCACGGCCACGGTGGTGATCGCAGACGCAGGAAACTCCCATTTCGCCGTTTCTGCGGGCAATGTGGTGGAACGATCCGATGGAGAGGCCTTGATGGAGCGGATTCGTCAGCTGGCCTCCCTGGATGCGGCCGAGCTGAAGGCCCTCTACAAGAAGCAACTGCGTGAGCCCAGGCCCACGGACTGTGCCACCGGTGCCGGCCTGGGATTGATTCAGATCGCCCGCACAGCCAGCCGACCTCTGGAGGCTAGGCTCGATCCACTCGACGACGGACGGGCCTTCTTCAGCATCCGTGCGGTCATCTGAGCTATGGAATCGCCCAACGGCCAGAACCTCACCATCGCCGGCGGCCAGGCCACGCCCGAGATCCTGGCGGACTGGGCTGAGGGTCTGCTGGCGATGGCCGGCGAGTCGTATCCGGAAAATACCTATGAACTGTTCGACCAGGTGATTTCCTGGGTGGAGCGCTATCTCGAGCAGGAAGAGCGGCAGCTGCGCCTCGACCTGAGGCTGAACTATCTCAATACCAGCAGCATCCGAGCGATGATTGATATTTTTGATCTCCTGCAGGATGCCTTCGAGCAAGGCAAGCCTGTGGAGGTGCAGTGGCTGTACGACGACCGCAATCCCCGTTCCGCTGAACTCGGCGAGGAGTTCAAGGAGGATTACACCTTCCCCTTCAGCATCCGCGCACTCGAGGTCTGAGCGTCATGGTCCCGCGCGACATCGTGGATGAGCTGGAGCAGCGGGTCAAGCAGCTGCTCGAGGACGATACCCACCAGGGCCATCCCCTCTACGACGCGCTTAAAAGCCTCTGGGAGCGGATGGTGGAGCAGCTCTCCATGCTGGAGCATGTGGTGGAGCCCGATGTGGAACAGCACCCCCCGTCTTCAGCTGATCAGGCTCGCAGCCTCTCGCAGCGTTATCAGCGGCAGCTTCACCGGCTGGAGCGGGTGATTCAGATCTCGGATCGTTATCAGATCATGCTCAAGGATCTGAACGACAGCCTCCACGAGGCGGCCACCCACGATCAGCTCACCGGCATCCCCAATCGTCGTCTGATGGCCGATCGCTGCCGCGATGAGGATGAGCGCTGCATGCGCCATGGGGTGGGCTACTGCATGGCCGTGTTTGATGCCGATCACTTCAAGCTTGTGAACGACGCCTACGGCCACGACGTGGGAGACAAGGTGTTGATCGAGCTGGCCGGCATGCTGCGCCGCAACATGCGCGAATACGACCTCTGCGCCCGCTGGGGCGGGGAGGAGTTTCTTGCCCTCTTCGTGGGCGTGAGCGTGGCCGATGGCCTGGAGATCGTGGATCGGATCCTCACCCAGGTCCGCGAGATGGTGATCCCGGTGAATGGCGAGGAACTGCGCCTCACCGTGAGTGTGGGGATCGCCCAGCACGAGCGCGGCGAAACCTACGTGGAAACCTTCACCCGGGCCGATGCGGCCCTCTACGAAGCCAAGGAGTCCGGCCGCAATCGCTGCATCTACCGTCCCTTCATCCCTGGCTGAGGGCGGGGTTTCCCGGCACCCGGCCGCGGATGGCGTTGGCCCGTCCGGTGAGGGTGATCGCGCCTCCAGCCCCGGTGGGCAGGCGCTGCCGCAGCTGCTCCTGCACCCGCTGCCGAAGGCTCGCCAGCCCGCAAGGAGCCGGGGGCGGCTCCGGTTCCCCTGCCTAGCCTGAGGCGGTGAGCTCCGATGCCCCAGCCGGCCGGCAGGCTGGACCCCACCCAGCCGGCGGCCTGCCTGCTGCAGGTCTGCCCGCCGGCGAACCTCCTGTCGGGGATGAGCGGCTCCTGCTGGCACGGCTCAGCCTGGAGGAGAAGCTCGCCCTGCTCGATGGCGACACCCCCTTCTGGGGCGGGCTGGTGGACATCGCCCTGCACGACACCTCCCACCGCCGCCCCTGGCCGGCCGGGGTGCTGCCCGGGCGGGGGATCGGCGGCCTGCAGTTCGTGGATGGTCCCCGGGGGGTGGTGCTCGAGGGCGGGGCCACCACCTTCCCGGTGCCGATGGCCCGCGGCGCCAGCTGGGATCCGGATCTGGAGGAGCGCATCGGTGAGGCCATGGCCCGCGAGGCCCGCTCCTGCGGCGCCAACCTGCTCGGGGCGGTGTGCGTGAACCTGCTGCGCCACCCGGGCTGGGGCCGGGCGCAGGAGACCTACGGCGAGGATCCGGTGCATGTGGGCGCGATGGGCGCCGCGCTCAGCCGCGGCGTGCAGCGCCACGCGATCGCCTGCGTGAAGCACTTCGCGCTCAACTCGATCGAGAGCGCCCGCTTCCGGGTGGATGTGAGCGCCAGCGAGCGGGTGCTGCAGGAGCTCTACCTGCCCCAGTTCCGCGACTGCATCGAGGCCGGCGCGCTGGCGGTGATGAGCGCCTACAACAGCGTCAACGGGGCCTGGTGCGGGCAGCATCCCCATCTGCTGAACGGAATCCTGAAGCGCCGCTGGGGCTTCCGCGGCTTCGTGATCACCGATTTCATCTTCGGCATCCGCGACGCGGTGGCGGCGATCCGGGCAGGGCAGGACTTGGAGATGCCCTTCCGGATGCTGTTCGAGGCCGCCCTGCCGGAGGCGGTGGCCGATGGCCGTTTGCCGCTGCAGCGGATCGACGATGCGGTGCTGCGGCTGCTGCGGGCCCAGCGTTCGGTGCCGCCCGGCCACTATCCGAGCACCCTGCGGGGCTGCGCCGCGCACCGGGCCCTGGCGCGGGAGGCGGCGTGCAAGTCGATCGTGCTGCTGCGCAACGAAGCCGGCGTGCTGCCCCTCCGCGGCATCCGCTCCCTGGCGGTGATCGGCCCCCTGGCGGACAGCCCCAACCTCGGGGACCGGGGCTCCTCCGACACCCGCCCCAGCCCCGGCTCGGTGGTGACTCCCCTGGCCGGCCTGCGGGCCGCGCTGCCCTCGATCGAGGTGCAGCACCACGCCGGCGGCGATCCGGCTGCGGCCGCTGCCCTGGCCGCCCAGCAGGAGGCGGCGGTGGTGGTGGTGGGCCTGGACTGGCGCCAGGAGGGGGAGCACATCCATCCGGGCGATCTGGCGCCGGTGCTCAGCCAGGCGCCGCCGCCCGCCGCCCTGCAGCGCCTGTTCGGCCGGGAACCCCTGCGGCCCCTCTGGAGGCCGGTGGCCGCCGCCTTCGGCGGCCTCGCCAGGCTGGGCTCCTATCGCCCCGGGGGCTCCTTCGCCTCCGGCGATCGCACCGTGCTCCGTCTGCCGCCGCGGCAGGAGGCGCTGATCCGCGCCGTGGCCGCCGCCCAGCCGCGCACGGTGGTGGTGCTGATGGGGGGCGGGGCGATCCTCTGCGAGGGCTGGCGGCAGCAGGTGCCGGCGATCCTGATGCTCTGGTACCCGGGCCAGGAGGGGGGAGCAGGCCTGGCCGACGTGCTGCTGGGCAAGGTGTCGCCCTCCGGCCGGATGCCCTTTGCGGTGCCCACCGATGCCGCCCACCTGCCGCCCTTCGATCCCCGTGCCCGGCGGGTCACCTACGACCTCTGGCACGGCTACCGCCGGCTCGAGCGCCTCGGCCGGCCGGCCGCCTTCCCGTTCGGCTTCGGGCTCTCCTACAGCTGCTTTTCCCACGGCGATGTGACACTCGAGCGGGAGCTTGGGCTTGAGCAGGAGCAGGAGCA
This sequence comes from Prochlorococcaceae cyanobacterium, assembly GCA_049242845.1. GTDB lineage: Bacteria > Cyanobacteriota > Cyanobacteriia > PCC-6307 > Cyanobiaceae > CBW1002. The sequence goes on along the minus strand of JBMLOS010000134.1, from coordinate 32,268 downwards.
GGAGCAGGAGCATGAGCCGGTGGCGGGCTCTGCCCTTCGGCTGGGGGTCACGGTGCGAAACACCGGCGCGATGGCCGCCGAGGAGGTGGTGCAGGTGTATGCGGAGCCGCCGGGGCGGATGGTTGAGCGCCCGGCCCGCACCCTGGTGGGCTTTGCCCGGGTGGCGCTCGAGGCCGGCGGCGAGCAGCGGCTGGAGCTGCGGATTCCGCTGCGGCGCCTGGCCTGGTTCGATCCGGCCCGGGACGGCTTCTGCCTCGAGGCCGGCCTCCACAGGCTGCGGCTGGCCCGCCACGCCGAGGACGACGGCATCGCCCTGGAGCTGCTGCTCGAGGAAGCGGTGGTGGGGCGCTGAGCGGCGCGGGATCAGGGGGGGCTCAGCGGGGGCTCGGGCCGGGGATTCAGGCGGGTGGGCTGCGGCGCCGCAGGCGCTCCAGCAGCGGCTCCAGCCGCAGCCGGTTGTAGCGCTGCAGCCAGAGGCAGGGCAGGTTGAACAGGGTGGCGAACACGAGATTGAGCAGCACCCCCGCCGGGGGCAGCCACAGGGCCGTGCAGATCCAGAAGGGCCACAGCGCCAGATGCACCAGCTCGGCGCGGCGGGTCTCCTCCACCAGCCGCTGCAGCGCCGCCGGATCCCTGCCCATCAGGCTGCTCTTGCGCACCCCCCCGGGCAGGGCATCGCCGGCATCCGGCAGCAGGGCCTTCCAGCGGTGGATGCCCAGGGCGCGCTCATAGCGGCTGCGGCTCTCCGGCCAGGGCCGGCGGCCCGTGAGCCAGAAGTCGCGGCGGAGCAGGGCGCGGGGCAGGCGCTGGGCGAGGGCGCCGATCAGCAGGCACCACAGGCTCCAGCCGAGGGCGCAGGCCAGCAGGGCGGCCGGGGCCGTCAGCGGGTTGGAAATCGCCTGCCCTTCCATTCGATCGTGCCCCGCTCCAGGTTCAGGATCGCCAGCAGGAACACCCCGAGGAAGAAGAGCACGGGAATCGGAAACACCAGGCTGATCCAGCCGAAGCCGCCGACGCGGCGGGTGAGCAGCAGCAGCTGGGCGGCGAAGGCGAGGTAGAGCAGCAGGCTGCCGGTGGGGGAGGGATCCCCCAGCACGGGCCAGCCCAGCAGGGAGGCCGGCAGGCACCAGGCGGCCCAGAACAGCCCCGAGAGCCACAGCACCACGGCCACCATCCAGAGCCAGCGCACCTCCCCGGCGGCGGTGGCGAAGTTCTTGGAGAAGCCCACCACCATGTCCCGCAGGCCGCCCGGGTACATGCGGTACTCGATCAGGCCCTTGCCGATGAAGGCGCTCACCGGCAGGCCGGCCTGTTCGTAGAGGTGGGCCAGGAACCAGTCCTCCACCACCTTGCCGGCCACGGCCGCGTGCCCGCCGCTGCGTTCGTAGTGAGCCCGGCTGGTGACCATGGCCGGCCCGAAGGCCACACCGCAGCTGCGGCCCATCGGCACGGCCATCAGGCCCACCAGGTTGAACAGCAGCGAGAGCTGCTCGTAGGCCTTCTCGGTGCGGTGGAAGGGCTGCACCGACACCAGCCCCCCCAGCTCCTGCTGGGTGGCCACGAGCCGCTCGAGGAATTCCGGGCCGGGTTCGGTGTCGGCATCGAGGAACACCAGCAGCTCTCCCCGGCTGGCGAGGGTGCCGTGGTGCAGGGCCCAGGTCTTGCCGCACCAGCCCTCGGGCAGGGGCGGCGGCTGCAGCACCGTCACGCCGGCGGCGGCGGCGATGGCCGCGGTGGCGTCGCTGGAGTGATCGTCGATCACGATCACCTCCAGCGGCGTGAGGCTCTGGCGCGCCAGGGCGGGCAGCAGGTTCGGCAGGGTGGCCGCCTCGTTGCGGGCCGGGATCAGCACCGAGATCGTGGGCTGGCCGTCGAGGCGTTGGCCGGGCAGCCCCGCGAGCCGCAGGCAGAGGGCCCAGCCGAGCAGCCAGCGCACCAGCAGGGAGAGGGTGAGCAGGGTCATGGACGCAGCAGTTCCTCCACCAGGGGGCACAGGGCCGCGGCGTGGGTCATGAGTTGGTGGTGCGACCACACCGGCAGGCTGTGGCCGGGGCCGATCGGCAGCCGGGCACGCCAGGGGGGCATCACCATCAGGTCGGGCTGGCAGTAGAAGCTGCAGCACTCCACCGGCAGCAGGGTGTCGAGGTTGTCGTTCAGGCGCCGCAGCAGGGCGCTGCCGGTCTTGAGGTCGGCGATGCCGGCCAGGAGGCGGCCGGGCCAGGGCCGGGCCGTGAGCGTGCCTTGCTGGGGGCTGCCCACGCTGATCAGGCGGCGGGTGCGCCGGTGGCCGCCGAGCAGCTGGATCCAGGTGCGCCCGATCACTCCGCCCATCGAGAAACCCAGCAGGTCGATGGCCTGCTCGCGCCCGAAGGCGGCCTCGATGTGCATCCGCAGCAGCTCGGCCTGCTCCTCGATCGGCGTGATCCCGAAGCGGTGGGGGAGCTGGGGAATCAGCAGGGGCCCGCGCCGGCCGGCCAGCAGGCGCTTGAGCCGATCGAACAGACGCGGCGTGTCCCACATGCCGTGCACCAGCACCAGTGGCGGCGCCGGGGCCAGCGCCGGGCTCGTCGCCAGCGGAGAGTGAGCGTCTGGCGCCATGGAGGGGATCCGGGCGGGCACTCCTCCATGGTGACCGCAACCGCCCTGGGCACCTGCCTGGCGCGGAAGAAGTACCTAGGCTGGAGCTGCTCCGGCCCTGACCGATGCCTACCTATCTGGATCTCGATCGCCCCTGGCTGTCGGAGAAGGTGCTGGCCTGGCCCCTGCTGCCGAGCGTGGACCTGCGGCCGGAATCGGCCCTGTCGCTGCGGGCGTTCGAGCTGCCGCTGCTGCTGGTGCGCGGCGCCGATGGCACGGTGTCCGCCCACATCGATGTGTGCCCCCACCGGCTGGTGTCGTTCTCCTGCGCGGGGCAGCCGCCGCAGGTGAAGGGCTCGGTGGTGCGCTGCCCCTATCACTTCCAGGAGTTCGATCAGTCGGGCCGCTGCGTGGCCACCCTGCATGGCGAAACCGGCCAGGGCGAGCACCTGGTGACGCTGCCTGTGCGCGAGTGGGGCGGCTTTATCTGGCTGCCGGCCGGCCGGGCGCTGTTCTCGGGCGATCCGCAGGCCTGGCAGGCGCCGGAGGTGGCGGAGGCCCTGGCGGCGGCCAAGCTGCCGCAGGAGTTCGCGCGGGAGCTCAACGATCCGGCCCGCACCGATTGCCTGCCCCTGTTCCACTACCGCTACCCGGTGGGGCCCTGGGGGCTGGTGATCAGCAGTGGCATCGATCACACCCACGGGTTCCACGTGCATGCCATCGCCCGCACGGTGCACCGCCTGCGGCGGTGGCTGGGCCAGGAGACCCTCAGCGGCATGCACATGGTCTGCGACGAAGACGAGCAGTCGGTGCTGGTGACCTACGAGCAGTACCGCGAGAGTCTGCAGGCCTACTGGAAGGTGGGGTGTGCGCCCAATCTCTGGCTCAACAAGCTCGACGAAGGCCTCTACCTGGCGGTGCTGTTCGTGCCCGACAGCCGCGGCAGCACCGTGATGCGGGGCTGCCTCTATGCCGGTGGCGCGTGGCGGGGGCTGCTGGAGAACGCGCCGATGCACAAGGCGCTGCAGGATCTCTCCAACCACAACAACGAGGAGGACCGCCCCTTCATCGAGAGCCAGACGAGCCTCCTGCGTGATGGGGTGATCCCGGTGGGCAATGCCAGCGTCAACGATGCGCCGGTGTATCGCTACTTCCGCTATCTGGAGGCGATGACGGGCACGCCGGTCCACTTCGGCGACAAGCCCCATCCGCGCGATCTGCTGGCTCAGGTGAGCTGAAGCAGGTCGCGCAGCCGGGTGCGCATGTGGGCGATGGGCAGGTCGGCCTCGATCAGGTGCTCCCCCTGGGGCCAGGTCACCAGTCCGGCGGGCATGGCCGTGAGGATGGCGCGGTCCTGATTGATCAGCCCCCGCTCGAAGCGCACCATGGCCTGGGCCGGCACATCCTGCTCGCGGTCGTTGCGGAAGTAGAAGCGGGTCACCTGGGTGGAGGTTTCGTTGCGGGGCACGGCGTAGAGCACGATCCGCTGCCGCAGGCCGTTGGGCCAGGCCAGCTCGAGGCTCAGCCCCAGGGGCGCGATCCAGCGCACGGTGCGGTCCACCGTGAGGGTGCCGGCATCGGCACCGAGGGTGCTGGTGAGGATGGCGTTGTTGTGCACCTGCAGGGGGATGGAGAAGCGGAAGCCATCCGGCAGTTCCTCCAGGCCGCCCTCGATCGGATCGGGGATGGGGCTGGTGGCCTCCAGGAGGCCGCGGTGCACGAAGAAGTGGTGGAAGTTGTCGAGCCCGTTCTCGATCAGGCGGAAGGGGGAGCACTCCCACTCCTCCCAGAACCCGGGGATGAGGCGATGGCTGCTGTCGTGTTCCTCGGGGAAGGTGGGGGGCGGCAGGAGGGCTTCCCCGCCCGGGCACACCCAGGCGTAGCCGCAGCTCTCGCGCACGGGGAGCAGCGGCAGGTGGCAGGAGGCGGGGATGGGGCGCTCCGGCTGCTGGGGGATGGAGCGGCAGAGGCCGTCGGTGTCGAAGCTCCAGCCGTGGTAGGGGCACACCAGGTGGCCCTCCGGGCTGCGGCTGCCCCCGGAGAGGCGGGCCGAGCGGTGGGGGCAGCGGTCGTGGGCGGCCCGCACGCGCTCCTGGCCGTCGCGCCAGAGCACCAGGGTTTCGCCCAGCAGTTGGAGGGAAACAGGATGGTGCTGCAGCTCGGTGAGCGGCAGCACCGGGTACCAGAAGGGGCGCAGTTTGGCTGGATCGAGGGTGTCGCTCATGGCGTTACATGCATCCCTGCACGGAGATGCGATAGCTGAAGCCGAGGGAGCCCGGCATGCTGCTGGAGCCCACCCGGAAGTTCATCAGCCGCGTGCGCCGACCAGGCACCGCCGGGAAGGGGCCGAAGGCGCGGCCGCTGCCGGGCTCGAAGGTGGGGGTTTCGTTGATCACCTGCAGGTTGGCGCCGTCGGTGAAGATCATGAAGCCCGCGATCGGGAAGGTGGCCCGTTCGGTGGAAGCGGAGGTGAAGAAGAAGCGGTAGCTGCGGTAGTCGCGATCCACCACGAAATCCGTGTTCCAGTTGGTGCGGCCCAGGGCCCGATCCGGGCCGATGCGCTTGCTCACCACCGGCTCCCCGCCGCCGCCGAGGGGCAGGAGAAAGCGGCAGTTCTCCTGGGCCGCCGCGGGCCCCGCCAGCGACCCCAGCAGGAGAGCGGAAAGCAGTGCGCCGCTCCAGGAAACCGGGGCCATGGGCACAGACAGAACAGAGCGCAGGTTAGCCGGAGTTTCAGTCCAGGGCAGGCACCGCATCGGGCTCGGTCCGCAGCGGGGCAGAGCCGGGTTCTGATCGGAAACCTCGGGAATGTTCACCTGCAGCAGTGCAATCTTCAGGGTGGTGCAGATCTGCTGGCGCCATCGAGGGATCAGCTCTGCGCTTCGAGGTCGCCGGGCCGCCAGCTCTGGTTGAACCAGGGTTCCAGGGGGCCATAGAGCCGCAGGATCACGTTGTAGCCCTTGCCGGGCATGGTCTGCACCCAGTTGGCTTCCTGGCCGGCGGGTGGTCTGGGCCCGAACCAGATCGTGGCTCCGCCGTCTGCGTTCCGCTTGATGTTGGGCAGGTTGCTGTCCAGCCCGGCCTGTTTCTGATCGGTGGCCAGCATCGAGCGGGTCTGGTTGTCGTACACGGTGAAGGCCCAGAAGTTGTTCACCGGGATCGGTCCCGGCAGGGTCACCTTGTAGGTGCGGGCGCCATCGAGATAGTTCCCGCGGCTGTCGCGGAAGGTGATGGCGTAGGCGGAGCCGGTGCCCGGTTTGGATTGGCTCATGGCGGGCGTGATGCCCGTGGCGTAATAGAAGAACATCGCTTCGGCATCGAGCAGCCGCTCACTGCCGGAGAGGAACTCGTAGCTGCCGCCCACGAAGGGCGTGAGCCACTGCCGGTTCTCGAAGAGCAAGGTGCTGCGATCCCGCGGCGCGAAGAGGTTCGAGCGGGCGTAGGCGTTGCCCACGGCCACCGCTTCGGTGAGGGTCTGTTTCAGGCGTGCGTTGGGCGCGAACGGTTGCCCCTTGCGGATGCCGATGGAGGCGTAGAGGCCCACGAGATCGGGATCCACCCAGTGGGCCGGTTCGTTCTGCACCACGGCATTGAGCTCCTCGTAGAAGCTGAAGTTGTTGGCGCTGATGGTGTTGAACGGCAGCCCCGAGAGATTCACGAAGCGGGTGGCGGGCGGATTGGCGGCCTGGGCCAGGGGGAACACCGCGGCGTTGCTCTTCACGCCCGCCACTGCCGCCGCCACATCCCCCTTCTCGGCGAACACCCGATAGAACACCAGCAGCCGGTTCGTGCGTGGCGTGGCCACATGGAATCCCTGCTGGGGCAGGGCGCCGCTGTAGCCCGGCGGCACGAAGAGGTAGTTGCCGCCGGCGCCCTTGTCGGGCCCGGTGAGCCCCACATCCGTCACCCAGCGGAAATCGGCGTCGTCCACGGGGCCGAGGGCCCGGGGCGGCACCCGCACCACCATCGGGCCATCCTTGAGATTCACGCACTGGAGCACATACACGGTGGTGCTGTTGGCGGTGAGGAAGAGCGAGCGCGCATCCATCAGCTGCTCGGTGATGCCGATGCCGGTATTGGGCGCTACCCCTGCCTCCTCCAGCCCGCGGCACACCGCATAGACCGACGTGGCCGACATCCCCTTCACGAAGGCCTCGACCCCACGGGTGAAGTCGATCTGGTCGTAGGCCAGGCGCACCGTGGCGGGATCGGGTGCTCCGTCGCGGAAGCGGAAGGTGCCGAGGCGGGTGTGCACCGTGTCTGGCGTGGTGATCTTGGCGGGCACCTGGGCGCCGGCTGGCGAAGCCGCGGCTGCCCCAGAGAGGCCTGCTCCTGCCGCAGCTGCCCACGCGGCCAGGAGCCTGAACATCTTCAAGGTTTTGCTGTGCCTGCCGCGGTGAGGGGATGGCATCGGATGTGATCCTGTCTGCTCAACCTTGGCTCCTGTGCCGCACAAGGGCATCGCCATCGCAACCAGCAGCAAGAAACGGCCCCATTCTTGAGCCCGTTTCCCTCAGCCTTCTCTGGACCATGACGGGGATCTGCACTCCCGTCACACCTCTGCGCAGCTTGGAGACGGCAGGGGAGGTCCTCGCCTCCATCACGGCAATCACTTCCTGCACCGCCTGATGAAGGAAGGAGTGGATCTCGGCCTGGCCGAGGCTTTCGCTCCTCTCGTGCCGAAATGGTGTTCGTCCGGCAAGGAACGATGATGTGAGAATCTGCGTGGTCTTTGGCTTTGCATGGGAGTGTGCATTATTCGCTGGCGTTGTCGAGCAGATATCTCACCATGTGATCAACGCTGAATCGGTGGCTGCCATCGCTGGCAAGCTCTCCATGCTCGGGAAGCATCAGGTTGCCTTGGCGTGGAAACAATTGAAGGGCCGTCTGCTCTTCGATGTTGATGTATGCGAAAAGGGCATTGGATCTTCTGGCAATCGTGATCCATGCGGCATGAATCGCCTTGGATTGTCGTATCGCCTGGCTCATGCCAGATGTCGCCGCTGTCATTTCCAGCTTGATGTACTCGCTCCCTGCAAAAACCGAAGTCCACATGCAGCCAAAGGAATCGGCGTGATCAAAACACGTGAATCGATGATCGGGAAACAGATGCTCCAGTTCCCGTTCCAGTTGGATGAATAGAGATAGGCAATAGGAGTTGGAGCATTCGCCATCTTCGAGCTTGATGCCGGCAATGCCGCGTGCGTCGATCTGCAGGCTGCCACCTGATGTTGTCCAGGTGGATTCTGATTCGGGAGCCCAGCGCGATTCGCTGAAGCGACTGCGCGATCGTGAATCCAGAAAGGGGAGCAGGCTTTTAATCAGCAATTCTGATTCGTTGCGTTTGGAGATTAAACAGAGCGAATAGCTGAATCCCATGTGTTTGCTTCGGAGAGCCTGCCTCTTCCGGAGCCTTGTGAGATCGGCGCTGGCGTCTGGCTTTCCATCCATTGTTTCATGCAAGGGGTGAAAGCGGAATCTGGATGCAGATTGGCTTGCCAGTATTGTTTTTCATTCGATCTGCGAGAATTCGATAGGCATCAGCCTTGGTTTAGTCGTAGGCTCAGGTGCATTGGGCTCGCAGGAGCTTTCTGGGGTGCCAGGCGTTTTCGAGCAAGGCAGGAATCAGCCAGAAGGTAGATCAAGATATCTCTGAACGCCTGCGAAAATCTGGCCGATCTCCTCGGGCCTTCTCAGGCGGCCACAGGCCCCTCCTCACCGGTGGCCATGTCGATGGCGTAGTCCTTGGCCTGGGCCACGCCCCAGTCGGCGGCGGCGAGCAGCGGATCGATCAGCTCAGCACGGGTTTCGGCCTCGTTCATGGGAGCAGGCTGCCAACCTGATCGAGCAGATCGGCACAGAGCTGGTTCCAGGCAGCTCTGTCGAGGTTCAAGGCATCCGGCTCATCGTCGTAGCGGAACCTCGATCCAAAGGGGGTGAAGTTCTCAAGCGATTGAAAGCGTGTTGGATCACCGCCGCAGTCGATGATCAACTGGCCAAGCAGAGACAGATCATGCGTACGTGGATACTCCTGGTCCAGTGCAGCAATCCAGGCCTTGAAAGCCTTTTCAGTGGCCTGCTGAACATGGAATCCCCAGGAAGCCTCGTCAAATAGATCGGGATCCAACATGGATCTCGCGGCCTTGAGATCTCGATGGGCAATGCGCAGCATCCGAGCCGCTTCGCGCTGGCGGTCAGATGGCATGGAGCTCTCTCCCGTAGCGATAGGCCTCGGTCACCACATGCTGGCTGTACTGACGCCGATCTCGAACTTCCGCATGGGAATAGACGAGCAAATCGATTGGAATCCGGTGTTGGGCCAGCTTTCGACTCAGATCCCCCGTTTCCTCGAAGCGGGAGTGCGTCGCCAGCCAGGCATCCGGCACCGTCACCAACAAGTCAAGATCGGAATCGGGCCTTGCGGTACCGCGGGCGCGGGAACCGAACAGCCGCACCTCAGCGCCGGGGATCGCCGCCTGGATCTCGGCCGCAATCGTGCGCAGCAGCGTCTCATCCACCGCGTAGTGATAGCTGGTAGGGCGTGCCGAAGCGGTCATGGAGTCCAGTCTGGCTGATCCGGCCGGGAATAGAGAAGCTGCCCCACACGCTCGATGTGGGCCAGCAGAGCGGGATGACGGATCGAGGCCAGACAGGAGAGATCGATCACCCAGGGCAGCAGCAGATCATCGAGATCGGCATCGATGCGGGCCAGGGCGGCGGCACCGATGGCGGGGCCGATGAGGGTGAGATCGATGTCGGAGGCGGGGCGATGGCGACCCAAGGCACGGGAGCCGTAGAGGATCGCGGCTTCCACCTCGGGGTGGCTGGCAAGCACCTGCTGGATGGCCACGATTGCCGCTTCCGGCAGGCCGATGGCCTGCGCCGTCGCCAGTGGAGGGCGGACGGTCATGACGGCTCGACGCACAGGGTGGTGAAGCGCTCCCGCAGGGCGCCGAACAGGGGCGCGAAGCGGTGAACCACGTCGCGGGCGATCGCCTGGGCCTGCTCGAGGTTGTAGGTGTGAGACGACTGATTGCGAGCCTTGATCATCGCCATCCAACCCTCGCCATCGCTGATCAGATCGTTCTGGAACGCCAGGCGGGTGGCATCCCGAGAACCAATGATGCCCTCAATTCCCTGGTACTGCAGATAGTCCTTGAGCAGGTTCCAGGCGAGTTCATGGGTGAACTCAAAAACCTGGATCAAGCCCTGTTGCTCCAGCTCGCTCAGGGGCCGTTGCCGCGCCAGGTCCAGACCACGCTCCAGCACCTGGAGGGCCCGCTCGAAATTGTCGAACCGCTGGCGCCAGCGGATGTCTGCATCGGCCATGGGCTCAGGTTAGGGAGAAGCAGCTCAGGTCCCCAGTGCCCCCACCGGCACCACGGCCACGCCATCGGCACGCTGGTAGCCGTAGCCACTGCCGCAGACCAACGCCAGGAAGGCGGGCTCACCAGTTCGGCGGCTTCCACCTGCCCAGGCCCCAGTTTGATTTCGGTCGCTCCCCAGCGGCCGTCGCGTAGCTGCACGATCGCGTCCACCTCCCGGCCGTCGTTGTCGCGGTAGTGGAACACTTCGCCATCCAGCGCCTGGGACAACACCCTCAGATCCCGCACCACCAGCGATTCGAACAGCAGCCCCAGCGATTCCAGGTTGTTGAGCAGACGCTGGGGGCTGCCACCCAGGCAGGAAAAGAGGAGCCCCTCTCAAGGCAGCTCCAGCCATCCGCGCAGGGCGAGATCCAGATCCACCAGCTCATCAGCCTCCAGCTGCCCCACCATCTCTCCCAGCACCTGGATCGGCACGGTGAACAGCTGGTCGACCATCAGTTGGGAGGGTTTGTGCAGGCCGTTCCGCGACGAGGGCTCCACGGCGACCTGCACCAGGGGAGCCTGTCTGAGGGTGCTGGTGAGGGGGCATAGGGTGACGCTGGGATGGGCCTGGAGCCAGCGATCCGCCTGCACCACCACCGCCGGTCGTGGCTTGCCGGAATAGGCACCGGGACTGGCCACGGTCACCACCGTGCCGCGGCGCAGCGCGGAGGGCGTCATGCGGTCCAGTCGCTCCAGTCGGGCAGCTGCTCACTCCAGTGCGGCTGCTCCAGCTGGGCCAGCCGTTCCGACTGCCAGCGCGCTACCTCGCCGTCGCTGTGGCGGATCAGGTATTGACTGATGGCCTCGCGGATGCAGGCACTGCGGCTCTTACCCAGCTGCCGTGCGAGCTGATCAAGCTGCCGTTCCAGCTCCGGCTCGACGCGCACACCGGACGCCATGGCGACACTCGTAAACCATCCTGAACAACATCCTAGAGCTTCTTCTCCCAAAACATGGCTTTACCCATGCGTGGATCCAGCTCATAACCCGCGAAACCACATGACTTATAGGCGGCTTGGGCTACTACGTTGCCTTCTAGTACTTCCAGCGTTATCTTGCAGCAGCCGAGTCTGTGAGCAACTGCTTCCGCAACTTCCAGCATTCGCTTGCAGAGCCCATGGCCTCGATGCTCAACAGATACGATCGCGTCGTGAACGTTCAGTAGCGGCCGACATGAAAATGTGCTGAAACCTTCCAGACATATAACAAGGCCTGCTGGCCTGCCATCAATGAAGGCAAGAATGACATGTGCAGTATCGCGCTTCCTAAGCTCAGAAACCAGATTGTTCCTCACAAACGAGGGTAGCGCTTTGCCTCCACCCATGGGGTCGCGTGAATACTCATCCATGAGCTCAACAACAGCGCTTGCGTGCTCCGAAAGTGAAAGATCTGCCTCAATGACTTGAATCATCGTATGTTTTCAAAGTAGGCCTACCGCTCGGGTTGCCGCGGACGGCGCGGAGCGCCGTCCGCTGCAACCGGTTGTTAGCTGGCCTTCAGGTTGATCGTACGACTGGGTGACGATTGCACTCTGCTACCAAAAATGTTCTTACCGAACTAGCATCACCGTCGGCAACTTGTAGCGCCCGTCCAACACCGACGGCCCTGGTCGGTAGATGCGCATTAGGAAGTTCCAGCCTTCGGAGACATCCACCCGGTTCGGCACCTCGCCGCAGGCTTTCTTCGATCCGAAGTACACGGTAAAAGTACCGACATCGTTCAGATTGACATTCGCGGAGTTGATCACTGCGTTTTCGTTTTTTATGTAGCCGTCATTGCCATAGACCGTTATTGACCAAAAAGCCTGATTCTCTGGCACCGAGTAGGTGGCCTTGTGGCACACGCGGTAGTCATGGTCACCGCTGTAGTTCAAGTAGGTGGCGTCCCACTCTGGGTTCAGGCCCCACGCTGCCGCTGCGGCGATGTGGCGCGTCTTTTCGTCGACCTTTCCGCGCGGCCCCATCATTCCCTTCCAACTCTTGTACTGGGCTGAGTCCTTCTCGTACTGCTCGGTCAGAGCTTTCAGCGATGCTGCATCCCATTGCATCGGGGGCAGCGGATCGGCGCTGTTCGCCTTGATCACCACGGCGTCCTGCAGCTTGTTGGCCAGTTCGATGTCCGCATCGTCCTTGGGGTTTAACACTTGGGTTCGGACGATAACGGCCAGGTACTTCGTGTCTTGCGGCAGTTCATAAGTACCGGGGGCATAGTAGACGGCAGGTGCGTAGTGGTCGTTGTCAACCAGCAGCACCGACATGAAGCGACCCGCCGGCAAAGGCGGCACTGTCACAGTCGCACCCTTGGAAGTGTCCACGATGGACGCTGAATACAAAGTGTCCCGATTCATTCTGACCACCGTCTGCTGGTTCAGTGGCGTTGGCTTGCGGATATAGAACCAACGGTTGACACCACCGGCCTGCTGGCTGATGTTGTGGAAGGTTCGGTCGGTCTCAGCGCGGATGTAGGTGTCCGGAGTCACCTTGACGGATGCCGCCACGTTATTGCCGGCCTTCATGCCGGTCCGCATCAGGGCCGGCGCGACCCATTTCCCGTCGAGGGCGTCGGCCTTGGGAATGTACAGACGCATGATCACGGAAAAGGGCCCCTTCGGGGCAGGCAGCCAATTGGCTTCCTTGTCCATGCCCGGCGATGTGTTCTGTACGTAAAAGGTCAGGCCACCATCGGCATCGCGTTTGAATTGCGCGAGCATGGCTGAATTGAGCAGGTAGCGGGATATAGGGTTGGCGACCAGCCACTTGTTCGGTTCGTCGTACATGGTGAGTGACCAGAAGGCGTCGACGGGTGGTTCCTGGCCGGGGGCGAAGCGCAGGGTGTAACGGCTATCCCCCGAGAGCGGCTTGCCGTTCGCGTCGACGTAGTAGGCCGGATACATAGCCTCCTGCTTGGAGTTCCCGTAAATGCCGAGCACGGCCGCCAGCATGCGATAGGTGTAGTTGTTCTTGAGGTAGTCGCGCGTGCCGAACAGGTCGCCGGATGCAAGCTTGCCGGCGACGACCTGCTGTTTCGTGGCTTCGTTCTCGGCCCAGGCATCGGCGATACCCTGCTCCATGGCTCCCCTGATCTCGGGCGAAAGGCTGTTGACGTCGACCTTCCTGCCGGCGCCTACATTGATGCTGGCGAAACGCGCCCTCAGGGCCGTTTCGGAAGGATGGACCGGCGCGAACTGCAGGCCAAAGTTGAGGCTGTTGAAGAACTCCAGCGATGATTTCTGTTCGGCCGCCGACAACGGCTTCGGGAAAGAGATCGCCGGCGCCTTTACCGGTGCGGGCTGCCTGAGGAACGCCGACAACGGCTGCACGACATACTGCGACTGGATCTTCTTGACGTTCTCCAGGTCGTCGGGTCTGAAAAGTTGGGTACGGAATTGCGCCGATGCGATACTGGTCTCGCTGTGGATGACCTTGGTGATGCCCTTGGGCGTTTCCCCTTTCCACGACGGTCCCGCGACCATGTAGCTGCCGCCGCCGTTACCGGTGGTTCGCGTGCCCAGGTAGGCGAAGTTGTGGGTGTGCAGGTCGATCAGCTGCAGGCTCCAGTAACGCTCCTTGGGAATGGCGGGCACCGTGAAGACGATGGGCTCGGTGCGGAGGTCTAGGCCGATCCAGGAGTACGGCGTGTCCGAGTTGGGCGTCTGAATTGCCCTGTCGTCCGGGGTGAAGACCCGCGGGATGTTGAACAACTGGTTGTAGGGCGCCTTGTATTCCGGACTCGACCGGTCGGTGAAGTACGCGTACTGCACGCGCAGGTTGTCAACCATCGGATAGCCATAAACATAGGCTTCCTTGGCAATAGCTCGCACCTGCGCCGGCGCCATGCCCGATTGCGCACGTGCAGGCGCAGCTGCCCAAGCGAATCCAACGATCCAGAAAATCGACGTAACCACAGTCCTGACGGCTGCTGTTCTGTGACGGAGTGAGTTCGCCATACGGTCTCTTTTGTCCTGGTAAAACGAAGATGGTGTTGGCTGGGCCAGCTAACGCTTGCCATCACTTGGCCGCAGTGAGTTAGTGGAAAAAATGAATCATCTGGTTGCGGCTCAGGTGAATGGCAATGTTAGACGGACCCAACACTGCCTCAAAGAATGTCCGAGTATGCACTAGCCAGCATAGCCTTGCCTCCAAAATCGACAACTGCACCGTGGGCAACGATGACTCTATCGAAGTTCCATGACAATACCTCCTGAAGTGACTTGCAAAGCGAGTCCTTATCTGATGAAGCAAGTCGTTCAAGAATAGTTGGCTCAAGACAATTGTATCCACCGGCAATTCGAGTCGTGAATCTTGTTAGCCAAGGGAATGAGTAATCAAAATTGAATGCGCTATCTGTCAGGACTATTGTTTTACTAGGGACGTGGCAAAAGACATACTCGTTCAATGGGGAAGGTCCCAAAGGGCCCATCGTCTTGAGGCCAGAAAGACTGCAGATTAGGATTCCGTCCCATGGTGAAGGCTCGGCAGATGTCAGAAGATTGTCAATCAAAAGATCAGGGCACTTCCGCTTTAGAGCTGAGGACCCCCACAGCTTGGCTTGTGGATAGCGGTGCTTGAATGCATTGCAGTAAAGATGGTGGTATGAATTTGGAGCAACCAGATGGCTTACGACACCAAGCTCTGACAACTCTTCGTCGAGCTCAAGTGTTGGCTTGATTGGTGATATGACAATTAGCCCACAAGATTCTTGATCGCGGATTACTGTCATCCTGGTGCCGATACTTAGACCGAAATACTTCTGCGACTGTTCAGCGACCCAGATGTTTTCATCAAGACATCGAAGCATGACTCAGCGAATCCATTGGGGACAGAATAAAGTCACGAGACCTGCCTGGCGTCAGGCCTGCCACAGCAGCGGACGTAGCAAGCACTGGTTCCGTCTAACGCTCACCATCACCTGGCCGCAAATAGCTTCGCCCAACAGGGACTAGCTTACGGTGGCGGCTCAGGTGCATGGTGATGTTAAGCACCCTTGCTGGACATGGCAGGCACATCAATCTCCTTGATACAGGTTTGGCGGGATAAGCACAAAACGCAGTCAATCATCATAAGTAGATCTTCAAGCGGAATCGCATCTGTGGCGGGAGCGCCAATCTCTGCCAAGTCCGAGAGCACCTCTGGAGTTCCCACATTGCCTGGATTGATCACTGTCACAGATATCCGGTCAGGCCGAAGCTCTTCACGCAAAGAGTGGACCACACCTCGGAGCCCAAACTTCGAAGCAGAATTTGCGACCTCTCTGCTGGGAAAGTTATCACGCCCGGAAAGAGCTCCCATGAAGATGATCTTCGGATTGCTGGACTTTCTCAAAGCAGGCAGCAATGCCTTTACGATTCTAATGGGTGCCATGAGATTCACATTTAGAACTCTAGCAATGTCATCGTCAGAGCAACTTGCAATAGAGTATGTTGACGTAAAGGCATCTTTCTCCCAAGTGCCTCCCATGTAGAGAAGTGAATCTAGAATTCCTTGCCCAGCAGCTTCGGCAACTGCATTGACCCCCTCAAGAACGGAAACATCAGCTTGAATCCACTTACTATACTTCGATATAGTACGCGATATAGAAAACACTCGCTCTGATTCTGCCTCGAGGTGTCGCGCAACAGCCTCCCCAATTCCTCTGCTGCCTCCAATGACTGCAATGTTTGCCATGTCAGAAATTCCAAGTATGCCTAACACTTGAGTGAACTGCTAGGCGCAACGTCACTGCTTTGGCCGCGCAGCCTTCCAGTCGTCCGTGAGCATGCCTGAGTAACCCCAATCCTCGTCTGCAATTTCTTGAATGACGATGTGGGTGTGCTCAGGCTTTTTGCCGAGAACTCGAACAAGTGAGTCCGTGATGTCCTTGACGATCTCGGCCTTCTGCTGCCGTGTTGCACCTTTGGTGATTTGCACGTTTACGTACGGCATAGGATTGTCAAAAACGGGGATTGCGAAGCAGATTAAGGAGCGCCGCCTAACGTTCGAATTCACCGGCCGCCGAAGGCGGTCCGGTTCAATGAGGGGTTAGGCAACTTCACGGCTAGCAGCCAGAATGCTTGCTATCACAAGATCAATATCCACTGAAGGATTAACCGCTACCGAGCGTGCCCAATTGAGACCATCCAGCATGCATGTTGACAACATGCCAGGAGGCACCGCCTGCACAAGTGCAGCCGTTGATGACTTCACTGGGCGGAACACATTGATCGCAGTCTGCGGTCTACCCCACAACTCAAGGCGATCACACTTCCCGATTGCCTCCGCTAGCGAGTCAGCCATCTGCATCAGATGGTCAAGCCGCTGGGCCACGCCTTTCCTACCCCAAGCGAGAAGGGTAGCGAGTAGAGGAATAGCAGCAGCCGATCGCGAGCCCTGAACGCCAACATTGGGCCTTGCAAGATAGCCGCCGCCGAAGCTGATCGCTGCATTCGCAAATTCCAGATTACGGAACATTACCAGGGCTGAATCCTTGGGTTGGAAGAGCCACTTGTGGGCCGATACGGCCACCGAGTCAGCAGCTTCAATGCCGTTGAGCCGCCCGGAGTGGATCTGACTAAGTCGGAGCGGACCAGCCCATGCAGCATCGACGTGTGTCCACTTCGCGGCGCCGACCAAATCCAACGGATCGATAGCTCCTGTGGCCGTGGTTCCCGCGGTGAGAACGAGGCACGTGCCATCAAGGTTAGGGAGTTGCTCGCTATCCAGGCGTCCTTGGTAGTCAACTGGAACCTTGAACAGTTCGAGACCCAATAGGCGGCAAGCCTTGTCGACACTGATGTGTGCGGCCTGTGAGGTCACGACCTTTTTTACTCCCGCGGCATCACGTGCTGCCCAGAGTCCTGTCAGATTGGCAATGCTTGACCCAGCACAGAAATGCCCGCCCTGCATACCAAAGAAAGGTGTCAGCCATTTCAATGCCAGCGCCTCTGCCTGGGTGGCAAAGGGAGAGGTCATTTCATGCAGCATGTTCTGGTTGAGACTTGCATTCCAAAGCGCCATGGCCCAGGTGATCCACGGGGTCGGGGGATCCATATGCGCCAGCGAAGTGGGCGAGCCTAGTTGAGAGGCCCTGTCTAGAACGTGACTCGAGAGCAGTTCTAGTGCGCTTACATCGCCCAGCCCGGCCTCGGGAAGCGAGAGCGGCAGATCAACAGAATCACTACATCGCGAGACCAAAAGCTCAAGCGCCCTATGTAAACCCTCGTGTGGCGAAAAACTCGGATCAGGAATCAGCATACAATCCCTTGTTCGGGTCGAACCTGGCGGATAAGATACTCGTATATCGATTAAGAACGCCTAACGCTCAGCATCAGCTGCGACGCGAAGCGGCGTCCGCTGGATGCTGATGTTGGACGGTATCCCAATGCGCCATTTAGTCGTGGCAAGCTAAATACGAACATGCGGAATCAGATGAAATCCACTCGAAAGATCATTGCATTCTTCCTTTTGAGAACCTCTTCGCATTAATTAAGACAATTCCGAAAACGACTTGCCTTGGAATAAGCGAGCCCACCTGGATTAGCCTTTAAATCGCTGAGGCCAATGGCGGCGATTCTAGCATTCTCATTTACTCAAGTCATAAGAACAGGGTCACTCTGTCAATTCATGCACAAAAATCCCCTTCTCGTTCCCAAGTTCTTTGGCCGAGTGAGCAACCATAGAGTGATGGGTAAAAACTAGAACCTGAGTTTTCTTGGCAAAGTCAGCAAGGACCTCTAGGCATGCCTTGCTGCGCTTGTCGTCGAATCCCACTAGGATGTCGTCGACCACGAAAGGCAGTGGATCCTCTTGATCCCTCTGCAGGTCGATGGTCGCAAGTCGCAAAGCCAAGAAGAGTTGATCACGGGTGCCTTCACTCATGCCAGAGACATTCACTTCGCGCTTGTCTGGGCGGACTCCTAGCAGCACCGGCTTGCCCTTGTCGTCGATCTCGTCCCGTAGCCCTGAAAAGGAGCCCAGTGTGAGCTGTGCAAACAATTCGCCGGCTCTTTTGAGAACTGGCGTTTGATTGGCTTGGCGGTAGCGTTCTATTTGCTCCTCAAGGATGAGCCTAGATATTGTGAGCCGTACATACTGCTCTGCGTCGGGAACAATCGCAGCAAGTAACTGCTCTGCTCGCTCAGCGGCCTCGGCAGCTTTTGAGGAACCATCCAATGCTTGAATCTCTACGATCAGTTTCTGCCTCTGGTCGCGCCCTTCATCACGCTGGTCTGAGAGCTCGGTCAGCATTGATTCGAGTTGCGCAAGCTGGTCTGCCACTTGGTCTGTGTCTTGCTCTTGCGCCTCCTTTTCCAACTCATCGATGCTGAGTCCTTCGCCGTATTGATGGAGCTGGTGTAGCAGGATTTCAAGGGCGGATGTTATGTTGCGCTTCTGCTCAGAGTTCTTCAACACGTGAATCAACTCCTCGTCTGTTGATACTCCTGCTTGGGCTCGGAGAGCGTCAAGACTCTGCTCTGCGAGCTGGATGTCCTGTCGGATCTCGGCGATTTCCTCCTCCAGCTCGGAGATTTGAATTTGGAGTTTCTCGAGCCTAGCGAAGTCGCCTTGGGCCTTGCTCAATTGTTTGACCATGCGCTGCGTGGCTTCTTCTGCGGTCTGACTTTGGATGTCGAAGGCGATTCTCTCAGCTAGCTTGCTCACCGCATCATCGGAGCGCTCCTCGTCTTTCTCCATGCCATATATCCTTTTAAAGGCACTGTCTTCTTCCCTGAGCTCGTCGAAGAGTTCCTCGAGCTTCTCCATCGTTGCAACAACAAGATCAGGATGAGGGTTATCCCCGAGGCCAAGCCCATGAACAGCCTCTGACCAGCTAAGCTCCCAGTTCTGAAGCTCTTCCTTGGCGCGGCGTCGATCCTCCGTTGCAATTTTGAGTTGGTTCACAAGCTTCTGCAGCGATTCATTCAATTCACCTCGACGTCTTGCTCCGGTTTCCTGTTCACGTGCGAATTGTTCACAGTGCACAAGTAGTGCTTCAAGTTCCACTAACTTGAGATCACCATCTTGGCCAAGCTTGTCTAGCTCAGCAGCAAGGGCTTTGAGGTGTAAAGCCTCTGTAGCTTCCAGTTTTCTGACTTCGGCCTTTGCTTTGTCGAACTGGCCTGATTTTTCCAGAAGCTTTTCAACTCGCTGCAGCCATTCCTTCATCTCCTTTGGATTGCCGACGTTGGTAGCATTCCCCTCCCATACAGCCTGCCAATCGATATCAAGCTCTGTCCGAGAGGACGCTTGGACCTTGAGTTCGCCTTCCAACGTAGAAAGAAGCTCATGCCGGGCCTGGATCGTGGCCTCAAGCGCCACCCGCAGCTGTACACGCTCTGCATCAATACGAAGCCTGTCGGCGAGATTGTCTGCTCCGGCTACAGCTTGTTCGTAGGCTTCGGGTAGATCCTGACTTTCCGAGTAGGCCGTGGCAGCAGCTCCAATGTCCGCCCGTTCCAGATACTTTCGACGGATGAGCCCCCATCCGTGCTCTCGGTGGTCGCGGGCTGCATGGAGTTCGTTGACTGAAGGGACTTGTGCAGCGTTAAGCAAGGTCTTTAGGGCCTGCTCGGCATGATCCAATTCTTGTTTGGCGTCGGTCTGTCGTCGTAGGATCTCTCGTTCGCGATCACCAAGCTCCTCGAACATCCTTTCAAACCTGTCCAAGACAGCCTTTTCTGGCATAGCTAGACTGATCAGTTCATCAAGACTGCCATCGAACCTGCCAAGGCGGGACAGCTCGCGGGAGCAGTCTTCTTGTTGCTGATTCTCTGCATCACGAGCATTGAGAAGCATCTCTGACAAATCGCCTGACTTTCGCGCTGCTTGTATGGCAGCCCGTAGCGAGGCCACATCCTTGCCATGCTCATGCACATCTTCCAACGCTTGCTGAAGGTCTGCCTTCTCATCTGATAATTCACGCAGTTTGGTATCGAGCAGTTCAGCTCTCTGCTTGAGCAGACTTGATTTCTCGGCTAGATTCGCGATTAGTCTCTTCCGATTCAGAAGCGGTTTCAAGGTCTCTACGGATTCGAGATCGAGGTCTGGGCGAATGAACTTAAGTAGCTCTTTGGCTGCGTTGCGGTGAGTTCGGCGCTTGGCATCCTGCGCGGGTTTATCCCTGAGTGACTTCTGAAATGCACCAAGCTGAAGCTGCAGATCTTCGATGGCGCTCTGATTTTCGAGAAGTCCATCTGGTACGACGAGATCGCCAGCCTCCTGCTGCACCCTCTCGAGTTTGGCGCTCGACTTCTGTAGTTGATCCTTGGCTAGGGACAGTTTGTCGCAAGCTACTTGACGACGGGAATCAAAGTCTTCGGGGAGTAACAAGACATCTCCCAATGCGGCTTCGCGTTCAAGTAGAGCACCGCGCTCGGCTAATGGAACAGCGATCCTTCTAAAGCGCTCGAGCTTGCTCTTGCGGCGTCTTGCCTCGGCAATCTTTTCATCGATCTCGGCGATCGTCAGTTCTGCATCCTTCAAGGATTTCCGAAGTTCCTTCCATACTCCGACGGAAACTGTCGAGCTCTTCTCCTCTCGTCTGGCTTCCTTGAGTCTTGCTACAGCGGCGTTGATGATCTGGGTCTGCCCCCTGGATTTGAACAGCTTGTCGGCTTCGGAAGCCAGGTCGGTAAGCAGGTCAGTCTTTCCCTGAGTGCCAAGCGCTGCCCCGAAGAGGGATTTCCCGAGATCGCCGCTCTGCTCGAGAATAGCTTGGCCACCTTGGATGAGACCAGTGTGGTCAATACCATGAAGCTGGGAGAAGAGCTTCTCATCGAGCCCCCCTAGCACCTTGCTAATGGTGTCATCACTTATGGGCTCCTCAGTACGTGCATCGAGCAGAGTATCCTTGTTCCCCTTACGCCTCACGCAGGTGATTTCCTTTCCACCCGAGGTCTCGATAACACCGCCCACTCGTAACAGCTTGTTGTCATGGACGAAGTTGTCGGTGGAACGGGCTTCGATGCCAAATAACCATGCTTTTAGCGCCCGCAGTGTCGAGCTCTTCCCCGCCTCATTCGGCCCATGAATCACGTGTAGACCGGGCTTTCCCTGGCTTAGATCGAGGCTCTTGTTGGTGAACGGACCAAATGCGATCAGATCAAGACGCTTGATCCTCATGACTCCCCCCCAGCCTCCAAGAGTTTGCCGATGAGAAGTTCCTTAGCTTCCCGTATCAACCTGGCTACAAACTCCGGGTCTTCTAGACGTAGCCCATCATCTGCTAGAGAGACCTCCGCCGGAAGCTTTTCCATGAGGGCTGAAAGGGCTGCGTCAAGACCGCGCACAGTTGTTGGGTCATCTGGGATTTCCAGGATGCTCCGGGCAAGACCACCGAGGGCACCGTCTCCTGAGAGCAATTCCTCACGATCCAACTTGCTGGTGGTCGCCAACACCACTTTCTCTATCCAGAGGCAATCTCCATACCGCTCGGCACCAAGGGTCAGGACTTTCTGCCGCAGCCACAGGCTCTTGCCTTGGAGCTCAGAGTGAACAGGGCTGGCGCCCACGAATCTCATGCGGGTGGCTACATCGCGGCCATCGGCGTCGACAACTATGTCTTTCAATGCTCTGTCTGTACTGTCTAGTACTCCTTGGAGGTTGTCAACATTGCTGAGGTCCACCACACAGTTCGCCCAGCGGACCACGTCCAAAGCTCGGTGCTCGACACTCTCGACCTGCCCGTCCTCGACGGTAACGAGGCAGCAACCCTTGGGGCCTGTTTCGCGGGCATGTCGACCCTGAAGACAGCCCGGAAAGACAACCCATGGGTCTGTCGAAACCTCCTCTCGTGCATGAACATGGCCCAGTGCCCAGTATTGATAATCCTTGGCGCGCAAGTCGTCGAGCTTGCATGGTGCGTAGGTCGCATGGCCCTCGCGGCCGTCGAGGCTTGTGTGGAGCAGACCGATATTAAACATCCCTGGTTTCGCTGCGGGGTACCCGGCAGCGAGATTGTCCACCACATGCTGCTGCGGAAAGCTTTGGCCGTGTATGGCGACTTCGAGGTCGGCGAGAACTTCTGTGTGTGGCTTGTTCGCTGGGAGCAGGCTCAGGTTCCTTGGCTTCTCCAACGACTTGGTTAGCTTGCTTTGAGCATCGTGGTTGCCGAGAACACCGAAGACCCGAATGCCTGCCCTGTCCAACTCGCCTAACTTCTTAGACAAAAAGATCGCAGTACTGAAGTCCTGCCAGGTGCCATCATAGAGGTCACCTACGAGCAGTACGAAATCTACCTTCTCCTCGATAGCAAGCTACACAAGGTTGCTAAAGGCCTCGCGAGTAGCGCCTCGAAGTGCATCGACGGGCGCCTCATCATGCCTGGCGAGGCCCCTAAGCGGGCTGTCTAGGTGAAGGTCGGCTGCGTGCAGGAATTTCACAATGGATAAAATCCTAATGTCAGGCTACATCAAGAACCGGACTTGCACTTCATCAGCTGCAGAGCCATTGGGAGCAAGTTTGCAGAGAGTCGTGGATATCCGACTCTGGATCCGTCCAACTAGTCATTTGACGGTTCCGCGAACCAAGCCAGCGTGGGCTGCCGCTTCCGATAACCACACTCCGATGATGTCGGGGATATCGGAAACGTACTATGGCGCAATGCTTCACGTGCACACTCAACCCAGTGTAGGGGTAGTTCGTGGATCCGATAACCACCTGTTCGTTGCGACACACAAGGCCTGGCTGCTCAGGTAAACAGCCCAGGGTGATTCGCCACCCGGAGGGTTGAAGTCCAGATTTGCCAACCCGTCGATCGCCTTGGATCGATCGCTTCCTCTAGCCGAGATGGTGGCCGGGCCGAACGGATTGAGCGCCCCCACAGAGTTATGGCCCCGTGGGGGTTGCGGACGGGTGCTCCAGCGGCAGGCCCTGAGCCTTCCAATCCCGGATGCCACCGCGCAGGTTCGCCACTCGCGTGAGCCCGTTCTTCTGCAGCTGTTGCGTAGCCAGAGCAGAGCAAGTGCCGGAATGGCAGAGCACTACTGTGGGCCGGGCCAACAAAACAAGACAGTTTCTTAAGTCCCCAGGCAGCGCCGGAGGCCGCTGGTCAGCATGAAACCCCATACCATCACTGGCCTGTGGCCGTCCGAAGCAAGAAGCTGACGCTGGCGGAGGTGAGGGCGTTGATCCAGGCGCTCCTGGGCAAGCCGGAGTTGGGCGAAGCCGATCTGCTGGCCTTCGCGCAGACGATCAACGGGAGCGCGTTCACAAATCCGCCGCCACCCAAGCCCAAGCCCCCCACCGCCACCGAGCTCAAGAACAAGGTTCTGGCCCACTTCCACTGCAAGACCGTCGCTCAGCTGCGTAAGGACAAGAACTTCCAGCTGTCGATGACCGGGGAGGAGGTGGCCCTGAAATCGAAAGACGACTGGCTGATGCTCTATCGGCGCTTCATCGGCATTCCGGCCAACGAGCGGAACCTGGAGGATGGACCCACCGTGATCAACGGCATCGACGTGCTGAAGCACTTCCGGCCCTGGGTGGTGTTCGGCCTTGACCCGAAGACGGCCACCGCCGATGAGGTGCGCGAGGCGTTCCGGCGGCTGATCCAGAAGCACCACCCCGACCACGGCGGCGATCCCCGCGTAGCGGAACGCCTGCAGACGATGAAGGACTCAATCCTTGCCCTGATGCCCTGAGACGATGCGCGACCTTCTGACAGCCCAGGAAACGGCCAGGATTCTCGGCAAACGCATCGACAGCCTTTACAACATCGTCGACGCGTTCGATGCTAAGGCCGACGACGAATGGGAGCTCGTGGAGGGCGAGCATTTCGAGTACGCCGGCCCAGCGGTGGCCGGTGCCAATGGGCGGCGACCAAGGCGCTTCAGAGAGGAGGGCGTGGAGGCCCTGGCCCGCTACATCGAGGCCACTGAGAAAACGGGCGTGCTGGGTTGGTTCCGCGAGCGACTGTTCAATGTGAAGCAGAAGCGCAAGCAGCTGCTGGTGTCGCGGCGGATCACCCAGGAGTTCATCGAGGCCGGTGGCACCCTGGAGATTCGGGGCGATCTGGCCTTCGTGAGCCGCAAAACCACCGTTGGCATCCTGCAGACCAACTACCTGGGTCTGAACAACTCCTGGAACCGTCTGCGCACCGCCGGTACCGAAGAAGGCGAAGAAGCTCTGGAGCTCAACAAGGATTTCCTGGAGAGCGAGGATCGGAAAGTGCTGATCAGCCAGCGGGGTATCGCTCGCGTCGCCCGTGACATGCGGGCCAATAGCAAGATCACCAAGACGCGCCAAGCCTGGATCGAAGCCGTGGGCGATGTGGTGGAGGCCTGCTTCAATTCCGAAATCCGCTACCTCACCGAAGGTGTCGACCGGGCGATAAAACGCGCCAAGTCGGCCGCCGGCCATCGCTGCGAGATCACCGGCAAGAAGGCGGCGGTGCACAAGAAGATCGACCTGGACGGGCACCATCTCTTCGATCGCCGCAGCCGGCCGGACCTTGCCGACCTGCCGGAGAACATCCTGGTGATGGTGCCCGACCTGCACCGGGAATTCCATGGCTGGAAATGCGGGCCCTGCACCCCCAAGGACGTGCTGGTTTTTATCGAAACTGCGCGGGGAGATCTATTTGATCCGGTCAACTCTCGCGATATGAGGCGGCTACGAGCGTTGACCCACCGGCTGCAGCGGTTTCAGAGTGAACGGGAGGGGCATAAGGTGAGGTATCACCGGAGTTAACACTCCAGATCAGAAGTGGGCAGATGCCGATGGTGTGCGTCGGACATTCTCACGCCCGTCTTCTTCACCTGGATGTGAGGTATCACCGCGCTCGGATTGAGCGAGTTCTTTTCGATCTGGGAACAGGTGCGTCCGGAGGCCGATTCTGCTTTGGGAGGCCGCTCGGAAGCTGCTCTGCTGGTATGAAAACCAACTCCAAGCTCGTGGCAATGCGATTGCCGCTGACAAGAATGCCCTCTGCGCGCAGAAGCTCTCCTTGGCTTGTCCCGTCCGGGTTGGTCTTGGGACGTCCCAGCGAACCATCACCGCTGACGACCCGATACCAGGGATAGACGAACTTCTCATTGTCCTCGAGTTGGCTCAGGATGAAGGCCACATGACGTGGCATAACGTCCAAGTACTCGCCCACGGACTGAAAGGTGCAGACTCTTCCCTCAGGTATGGCTGCAGTGAGTTGCAGTACGTGCTCGCGGATGCGCGCGAAGAAGGGAGATGAAGGCATGGAATTCGGATGTGATGTCTAATGCTCAAGATCAGCGGCGGGCAGTAGCTATATGCGCTTGCAAGACATCTCTGGTCCCGGTCAATGGATCTTAGTGTTAGGTACCTCGATCATGATGAACTACACCGGCTCAAAGCCTGATGCTGCGGGAGAGACGACTGAAACGAAGATAAGCGGTTCTTGCCCGGTGTTGAGAACGCCGTGAACTTCTCGGCGATGGGCTACAAGCACATCTCCCTTGGCTATGGCAATCGACTCCCCGTTAGTACTGACGCGGTACTCGCCGCAACCAGAAAGGATGGTCCATGTATCTTGGCCATCAGGATGCACATGAGCCGAGATATGCTGGCCGGGCTTGACATGCCAAGCAACGACCGCAGCGTCAGTCGACTCGGTGATGACTGAGCGAATGGGCTCATCGTCTGCTGGTTGGAGGAAATCTTCGACCTTGAACAATCGCTCCGGGCTCATTATGGACTCGATGGAACGGGGTTTGGCGAATTTTAGCGACAATGGCGTCCCCCGCGGTTCTTGGAGGCCGAACGCTTGGATGATGAACTATACGCGGCTCAGCGACTTGTCATTTCGATCTGCGGGTTGGCCATCACCGGACGGTATCAAGAGTATCCAGATCCTTCGTGAAGATCACGCGGTCTTCACCCTCCCCGTCATAGCCCACAGCGACGGGAACGCCGTCGACCTTGTACTCGGAGTCAAGGAGAGAAAAGCCAATGCGCCGATGGAAGGCAATCGAGTTGCGATTGACCGGAGCGGTCACGCATTGAGCAGTGCGACAGCCAAGCGAGGCAGCCGCTGAAAAGAAGCGCGCATAGAGGAGGCGCCCCAACCCCTCCCTACGACGTGCGGGATGCACGCCGAGGAAGTGGATGTAGGCCTGGTCGGGAAAGGTCTGCGAAACGAACCCGATGAGGAAGCCTACGATCTGACCATCATCTACGGCGGTAAAGCTGGTGGAGCTGAAGTGGACGAAGAAAAGTTTGGGGAGCATTGCGGCCATATGTCGACCACCCCACCATTCATCAACAACCGAGATGATCGGTTGATAGTCGTCCTGCTCTACATGTCTGATGACGACCTCGGTCATAGCCTCCTCCTCAGCAGACAGCATGCCTAACAGTGATTGGGCGGTCCGCATCAGATGATTCCGGCGGTCCCGAAAAGTACGCCGGTGCCCCCATCCCGTCCTGTAAGCCGCATGGCACGGTCCTCATGATGGAACCGAACCCTTGTTGCCGCAAGGGTTCCAGCTGCCACCTCCGAGTCCTGGCTGCGTTGATCGAGTCCGAGAACCAGCAGTCCATGCCGATTCTCATTCATTGAGGCCTTTCCGGCATCGAGCAGTCGTCCACCCTCGGCTTCCTGGCCGCAAACCGCAGCCGCACATAGTCCGCCGTCCAGCTCCCCTGGCTGTCGCACAGCACAGGGCGCAGTGCCTCTACCACCTCGCGGATCATTCCCTGCTGTTCACTCTCCGGCAGGCGTGCGAGATAGGGCTGGGCGAATGTTTCCAGCCAGCCGCCCACATCACCCGGTAGGGGGGTGGGCCGGGGAATCCGTTCGATGCTGTCCACCACAAAGCCCTGGGCTTCCAGCTGGCTGCGGTAGTCCGCCGCCGTGGGGAAGAACCAGGGATGGGGAAGTTCCAGCTCCCGGCGGGTGAGTGCCGCTTCCAGGGCGGCCACGATCGTGGCCACATTTCCCTCGCCGCCGCATTCCGCCACGAAGCGTCCGCCTGGCTTCAAGGCCCGCCACACGCCCTGGATCACCTGCTCGCTCTGCGGCATCCAGTGCAGCGCGGCGTTGGAGAACACCGCATCGAACTCCTGCTCGAAGCCCAGCGATTGCCCATCGGCCACGCGCGCATCCAGGCCGAGCTCCCGCGCCGCCTCGATCATCTCCGCGCTCGCATCCACCCCCACCACGCTGCAGCCGAGCTCCACCAGCCGGCGGGTCAATGCCCCATCGCCGCAGCCCAGATCGAGAATCCTCTCCCCCGGTTGCGGCGCCAGCAAGGCCACCACCGGCAGGCCAAGCTCGGACACGAAGCGGGCATTCCTGCCGTAGTGCTCGGGGTTCCAGTTCAGGGTTCGTGGGCTGCCATCATGTGGAAGGCAGCCTGGCACAGCTCGGGCAGGCGCTGGCGCGCACGCTCAGCCCTCGGGCTTTGCCAGCGGCAGCAGGCACTTGTCCGAGTCGCAGCCCACGGGGCCGGCCTCGATCAGTTCGCCGCCGTCGTAGCGGGCCAGGGCCGAGAAGTTGTTGATCTCCACCGCATCGGCGCCGGGCAGGTTCGCCCAGCTCACCTCGGTGGGGATCTCCACCAGCCACTCGCTGCAGCGCGGATCAAACGGATCATCCAGCAGGCGGCCGTGCTCGTCTTTGTCGCTCTGGCTCGGCACGATCGTGTAGCCGTACTCCAGGCAGGCCAGGGCCACCGGGTCGTTCTTGCGGAAGGTGATGCGGCGGATGAACCGCTGCGCCTTCGGCGGGTACCAGCCGGGGCTGGCGCCGGTGAGCAGGCTCTTGGTGCCGGCCGGCTGCACCGTGGTGCAGCGGTTGGGGCGGCGCAGACCGTGGCGATGCTCTCTGAGGGCCCCGCAGGGCTTCCGTCGTGGTGTTCTGGAGTCGCCAAGGATTTTCTGCGGACTCGCGATCCTGAGCAGCACCTCAGTCCCTGAACCTGTACCGCAGCGTCAGCCGTCCGCCAGTCACCCGCCTCGCGGTGTAGCGCAGCTCGGCCTTGTCGGCATACCAATCGCTTCGCCAACGGAAATTCACACGGCCCGCGAGTGGCTCGTTTCTGTAGACGGTGCCGTCCAGGAACAGGCGGAGGGAAGCCTGCCCCTGGATCTGGCCCTCGCCCAGGATCTCCAGGGCATGGATGGGGCCCTGGCCCGGTTCCTTCCTCAGGACAAGCACCTGGGTAGTGCGCACATCCGCCACGCTCTGGCTGCCTGTGAGGGCGCTGCAGCCGGCCAGGGCAGCCAGCAGCAGCGGCCATCCCGCACCCCCAGAGCGTGGCTTCCGGCGTGGGCTCACCCCTCCGGCTTGGCGAGGGGCAGCAGGCACTTGTCTGAGTCGCAGCCGGCGGGGCCGGCCTCGATCAGTTCGCCGCCGTCGTAGCGGGCCAGGGCCTCGAAGAAGTCCGTGGTGCGGCGGCGCACGGCCACTTCCTCATGGAGCTGCTCGTAGGTGGCCTTGTCGATCGGCTCGAACGGCAGGCGCGGGAAGGTGGCGTTGGCATCGAAGCGGGCCAGCAGTGCCGCCGAGATGTAGCCATCGCCGTTTTCGATCGCCTGGTGGATCGCATCGGCCAGCGGTTCGATCTCATGCTCCCGGAATTCCACCGTGGCGCTGGTGTTGTGCGCCGTGTAGTGCTTCTGCACCTGCATGTAGAAGTCGAACTGGGCCAGGGCCGAGAAGTTGTTGATCTCCACCGCATCGGCGCCGGGCAGGTTCGCCCAGCTCACCTCGGTGGGGATCTCCACCAGCCACTCGCTGCAGCGCGGATCAAACGGATCATCCAGCAGGCGGCCGTGCTCGTCTTTGTCGCTCTGGCTCGGCACGATCGTGTAGCCGTACTCCAGGCAGGCCAGGGCCACCGGGTCGTTCTTGCGGAAGGTGATGCGGCGGATGAACCGCTGCGCCTTCGGCGGGTGCCAGCCGGGGCTGGCGCCGGTGAGCAGGCTCTTGGTGCCGGCCGGCTGCACGGTGGTGCAGCGGTTGGGGCGGCGCAGCCCGTGGCGATCGCAGTAGTCCCACACCGCCTCGTTCACCACCTCCTTCCAGCGGCTCAGGTACTCCGCCTCCTGCTGGCGGAAGGCCTGGCCTTCCTCGCTGTTCGGCCGGCCGGCCTCCCACCACTTCAGCCAGGGCGTGCCGAAGGCGTGCACGAAGAAATCGAACAGGCCGGTGAAGCTCACCCCCACGATCGGATCCCACGCCCGGCTCTGGCGGTAGCGCTCCACCTCGAAGTCGTGGTTGAGCAGGCAGGCCACGGCCAGCGCTGCGGCGCGGAAAGCGTCGTGCTGGGCCTGGTGATCCGCCGGATCGATCCGGTTCAGGTGGATCTCGGCCAGGTTGCAGTGGAAATCGGCGCCGAGGATCTCGCCGCAGGGATTGAGCCCGTAGCGGCCGAGGCGGTGCTCCAGTTCGGCCGCGCCCACCTCTGGGTGGTGCAGCTGCAGCCAGCGGCCCGCCTCTTCTCGGCCCTGCTCCGCGTAGATCTCCACGAACTCGCGCCGCAGCTCCGCGGTGGGCAGCAGATCGGCGTTGGAGCGGGCGATCGCCTCGGGGGCGAACTGGATTGCACCCTCACCGCTCTGGAACTGCTTGGTCACCGCCTCCAGCACCACCTCCCGGGTTGGGCGGGTGTGGAACACGCGGGTGTGGTTCGCCATCCGCAGCGCGTCGCGCTCCGGGTCGATCCGCCAGTTGCCCTCGCTGTCCTGCTGCCAGAGGTTGTCCTTGGCGGTGGAGGCCGCCAGGTCGTTTGCCGCGAACTGGCGCATGCCGGCCGAGCGGCGGATGTTGCCCGCCACGATCGTAACGGCCGCCTCATCGATCAGCAGGCAGCACTCCACCGAGGTGAGCCGCCGGCCGTGGGCGCGGTTGAGGATCTGGGCCACCCGGCCGTACAGATCCCCCAGCTTCACCGGGTTGGCCATGCCGCCGAAGCCCTTGAGCGTTTCGCCCACGGGCCGCACGTCCGAAAGGTCCACCGTGATCGCGATCGGCTCGCCGGCGGCGAAGCGCTCATCGCTGCTCAGTTCGAGCAGCAGCTGGTAGCTGTCCACCCAGCCGCGGCGGGTGTCGCCCACCTTGATCGCCACCCGCTGGCCCTCCACCGTGTGGGTGGTGGTTTCCTGCCGCTGGCCGGCGGGGGTGATGCCGATCGGGGTCACGCTCTCGATCACCAGCCGGTTGCGCAGCACCGGCAGCTGCTCGATCAGCCGCGGCTCGATGATGGCGCCGGTGCCGCAGCCCATCATCGCCAGATCCATCATCAGCCCGAAGGCTTCCCAGTCCACCAGGTTGGTGGAGGTGCAGTTGTAGGCACCGGAGAAGTTATGGCGCTGCTCGATCCAGGGGGTGCCGCCGATCCACAGCCAGCGCCCCGAAGGCAGGGATTTCTGCTCCAGCTGCATCCGCCGCAGCAGATCCACCTCCTCCTCGTTCAGCGCGCCCAGCTTGCGCAGACCCTCCAGGTTCCGCTCCACCACCTGGTGCCAGCTCTCGCGGCCGTGGTCGGTCTTGCGGGAATAGGTGCGGTAAAACACCGGATTGGCCGCCGGCGCCGTCTCCGGAAAGTCCGGCCGGGGCGCCGCCGCGGCGGCCGCTGGTGCGGCAGCCGGCGAGCCGGCCGCGGAAGGGCGCAGAGGAGTGAGGGTCACCGGGACGACCATTGCATTGTTGGCACCATAACGCCACCCGTGGGGGGTGCAAGACAGATCGGGCACCACGTGCAGTGCCGCAGGCGAG
This sequence comes from Prochlorococcaceae cyanobacterium, assembly GCA_049242845.1. GTDB lineage: Bacteria > Cyanobacteriota > Cyanobacteriia > PCC-6307 > Cyanobiaceae > CBW1002. The sequence continues at coordinate 1,654 of JBMLOS010000134.1, read as the reverse complement.
CTGCCGCGGGGCTCCCGGATGGCTGCGGCAGGCTGGAGCCATGCAGACCCTCCCGCGCATCCCCGAGCCCGAGCTGATGGACGACGCCGAGGAGGCGGAGGCCTACGCCGCGGCCGATTTCGCCGCCACCGACCAGGCGATGGTGGAGCGCTTCCTGGCCCTGTTCGGCGCCGCCGGGCCGCGGATCATCGATCTGGGCTGCGGGCCCGGCAACATCGGCTTCCGCCTGGCGCAGCAGTGCCCCACCGCCGCGGTGCTGGGGATCGACGGCGCCGGCGCCATGCTCGCCGTCGCCGAGCGCCGCCGCATTGCCGATCCCCTCCTGGCGGATCGCCTCGCCCTGCAGCGGGCCGTGCTGCCGCTCGATGCCGCCGCCCTTTCCGCCCTGCAGGCCCTGCCGGAGCGCTTCGCGCCGCCTTATCACGCCCTGGTGAGCAACAGCCTGCTGCACCACCTGCACGATCCCCAGGTGCTGTGGCGCACCCTGCGGCAGCTCGGGGCCCCCGGCGCCGCCGTGCACATCCGGGATCTGCGGCGGCCAGGCAGCCTCGCCGCCATCGAGAACCTGCGGGCCCGCCACCTCCCGGCCGATGCGCCGGCGGTGCTGGCCCGCGACTACATCGCCTCGCTGCACGCCGCCTTCACCCCCGCCGAGGTGGAGTGCCAGCTGCGCGTCGCCGGGCTCGAGGCGCTGCAGGTGGCCCCGCTCGACGACCGCTATCTGGAGGTGTGGGGGCGGCTGCCTTCCTGAGGGGGCCGGCGCGGGCCAACGCGGCAGGGCTCAGATCCAGCGCCGGCGCCGGAAATAGCCGAACAGGCTCAGGGCGATGGTAACCATCACGCCCCAGACCACGAAGTAGCCGGGGCGCCACTCCAGCTCGGGCATGTACTTGAAGTTCATCCCATACACGCCCACAATGAAGGTGAGCGGAATGAAGATGGTGGAGATGATCGTGAGCACCTTCATCACCTCATTCATGCGGTAGCTGAGGCTGGAGAGATAGGAATCGTGCAGGCTGGCCAGCACATCCCGCCTGGTTTCCACCGAATCGATCACCTGCACCGCATGGTCGTGCAGGTCGCGCCAGAAGAGGGTGGTTTCGGGGCTCTGCAGGCTGGAATCACCGCTGGCCAGCGTGGCAATCACATCCCGCAGGGGCCACACGGCCTTGCGCAGCTTCATGGCCTGGGCCTTGAAGGAATGGATTTCCTGGATGTCGCCGGGGCGGGGATCGATGAGCATGCGGGCATCGAAGGCTTCGAGGGCATCGCCGATGCGCTCGATCGCCAGAAAGTAATGGTCGATCACCGCATCCATCAGGCAGAACACCAGATAATCGGCCGGCATGCTGCGCACCCTTCCCAGACACCTGCGGATCCGCTCCCGCACGCTGTCGAACACATCGCCTTCATCCTCGAGGAAGGAGATCACGAAATTCGTGCCGAAGATCAGGCTCACGTGTTCGGATCTCACGCTGGGTTTGCCTGAGCTGCACTCCAGCATCTTCATCGCCACGAAGCAGTAGTGCGGGAAGAACTCGCACTTGGGCCGCTGGCTGGTGTTCACGATGTCCTCCACGGTCATCGGATGCAGGCCAAAGCAGTGGGCCAGCTCTTCGATCAGGGCGATGTCATGCACCCCGTTCACCTGGAT
>JBMLOS010000133.1:0-2604 GCA_049242845.1 Prochlorococcaceae cyanobacterium | reverse complement strand
ACCTGAAATGGCCCAATGATCTGCTGGTGCGGGGCCACAAGATCGCCGGCCTGCTGCCCCGCCTCCGCCACGGCGGCGAAGGGCTGCGCTGGGCCCGGGTGGGGGTGGGGCTGAACGGCCGCAACCGTGTGCCCCGCGGGGCGATCTCCGTGGGCGAGGCCCTGCCCGCCGGCCGGCAGGCCCCCCCCAGTGCCGAGCTCGCGGCGCGGGTGCTGCGGGGCCTGGAGTGGACGGCGGCCCATGCCCTGGCGCCGCAGCGGGTCTGGCGGGAGGCGCGCAGGCGGCTGCTGCTGAGCGGGGAGCCCATGGCCCGGGCCGGAGAGCTCTGGCGGGGGGTGGATCTCGGCCCCGACGGCGCCCTGCTGCTGCAGCACGGCGAGCGATTCCGCTGGGAGCGGCGCTCCTTCTGAGTTTCCCGGAGCTCCCTACACTTCGTTGCGAGTCCTTCTCATCCCTGCCTGCCGGTGCCGAGCGCCAAGAACCTGATCGCCCTGGCGGCGGCGCTTCCCCTGGTGGCTGCGGGCTTCGCCCTGGCCGAGGAGAGTACGCCGCCGGAAGCCGCCACTCCCCTGCCGTCCGCGCCTGTGGTGGCCCCGCCGGTTCCGTCGGCCCCCACCCCTGCGGCCGCCCCGGCTCCCGCGGCACCCGGGCCGCGGGCCGTCACGCCCCGGCCGCAGTCGGCCGCGACCGAGCCGGCGCCCCTTCGTCCGGATCCCCGCAGCCTTTCCCCGAAGGCCCCGAGCCGCTTCGACAACTCCCTCGACGCCCTGGTGCGGGAGGGCATCGTGACCCCTGCCGAGCGGGCCCGGGTGCGCTCCGCCTCCGCCCTCTTCCCCACCTCCGTTCCTGCCCACCAGAAGGCCTGCAGCAGCGGCGCCCTCTCGGTGCAGGAATGCCGCTCCGGCATGGTGGTGCGCTGGCGCGGCCGCAATCCCGGCTCCGCCCTCGAGGGCACCAGTGAGGCCGCCCTCGCCGCCTTCGGCGGCAATGCTCAGCCCCTGGCGCCGCTCACGGTGCCGGTCTCGGCCCTGCTGGCCGGGCCGGGGGGCAGCTTCAGCCTCTCCCAGGTGTTCCGGGTCACGCCGAGGCCGGCGCCGATCGCCGGCAACGGCAACCGCCGCCTGCTCTTCCCCCTGATCGGCTCGGCCGCCACCAGCAGCGGCTTCGGCTGGCGCCTCCATCCGGTGCTGGGCAGCTGGCTGATGCACAGCGGCCGCGATCTGGCCGCTCCTGAGGGGACCCCGGTGGTGGCTGCCCTCGCCGGCCGGGTGGTGAGCAGCGGGCCGGCCGGCGGCTATGGCCTGGCGATCGAGGTGGAGCATGAGCGGCCGCGGCGCCGCACCCTCTACGGCCACCTCTCGGAGCTCTACGTGCAGCCGGGGGATCGGGTGCGCCAGGGTGAGGTGATCGGCCGGGTGGGCAGCACGGGCCTGAGCACGGGCCCGCACCTGCACTTCGAGCTGCGCCTGCCCCAGGACGGCGGCTGGGTGGCGGTGGATCCCGGCGACCTCGATCCCGGCGGTTCGGCCGTGGGCAGCGATGCCATCGCGCTGCTGATGGGCCAGCTGCTGCAGACCCTTGAGCGGCCTGCGCCGACCCGCAGCGCCGGCTAGTCGGCGATGTGGCCGTCGCGGAAGTGCACGATCCGCTCCGCCCGTTCGGCCACATCCACCTCGTGGGTCACCATCACCACGGTCATGCCGTGGCGGTGGAGGTCGTCGAAGATGTCGAGCACCTCGGCGGTGGTGTGGGAATCGAGCGCTCCGGTGGGTTCATCGGCCAGCAGCAGCGCCGGCTGATTGATGATCGCCCGGGCGATGGCCACCCGTTGCTGCTGGCCGCCGGAGAGCTGGTTCGGCCGGTTCTGCAGCCGGGCGCCGAGGCCCACCCGCTCCAGGGCCTCCCGGGCCCGCTGGCTGCGCTCCTCGCTCGGCACCCTGGCGTAGACCATCGGCAGGATCACGTTGTCCAGGGCCGTGAGGTGGGGCAGCAGGTGGAACTGCTGGAACACGAAGCCCAGTTCCTGGTTGCGCAGGTCGGCCAGGGCGTCGTCGTCGAGGTTCTCGACCGCTACCCCGTTGAGCTGGTAGTGGCCGCTGCTGGGGCGATCAAGGCAGCCGAGGATGTTCATCGCCGTGCTCTTGCCTGAACCCGAGGCGCCCATCACGACCAGGTATTCACCCCGGCGAACCGCCAGGGTGAGGTCGTCGAGGGCGCGCACCTGCTGATCGCCGAGCCCGTACACCTTGGACACATGATCCAGCCAGGCAACGGGTTGTTCGGCGGATCCGACAGCCGCTGGGCTGGATTCCGCCGGTGTGGCGATCGGCATGGGGGGAGGGGAGATCGGGGCTCAGCCGATCGCGTGCTGCAGGATCGGGGTACCCGCCACCGTGCTGCTGGCCCAGGTGAACAGGGGGTTGGACAGCACACCGCCCACGGCGGTGGCGAGAAGACAGGTGATCAGGGCGGCGCGCAGGGGCTGCAGGCCGGCCACGTTCCAGGTGATGGCGGGGTAGGCCTTCACCACATCGGAAGCCTCCTGGGGCTCCTTCACCACCATCATCTTGATCACCGAGATGTAGTAGTAGATCGACACCACCG
>JBMLOS010000132.1:0-10145 GCA_049242845.1 Prochlorococcaceae cyanobacterium | reverse complement strand
TGGAAGGCGAGGCCCAGGCGGCCTTCAATGCCGCCAGCCAGGAGCTGGCGGAACTGGCCACCCGCTTCGGCAACCAGGTTCTGGATGCAACCAATTCCTGGACCCTGCGGCTGACCACGACGGAGGAGGTGGAGGGGCTGCCGGCCAGCCTGCGGGAGCAACTGGCCCAGGCGGCCCGCCAGGCCGGCGACAGCGAGGCCAGCCCCGACCGGGGCCCCTGGCTGATGGGGCTCGACATGCCTCGTTACGCCCCGTTCCTGCAATACAGCCGGCGCCGGGATCTGCGCGAGCAGGTGTACAAAGCCCACGTAAGCCGCGCCTCCGGCGAAACCGGAACACCCGGGTCGGGCAACTGGCCGGTGATCGAGCGCATCCTCGAACTCCGCCAGGAGCAGGCCCATCGCCTGGGCTATGCCAACTGGGCGGAGGTGAGCCTGGCCTCGAAGATGGCCGGTTCCGAGGCGGAGGTGGAGCGTCTGCTCGAGGACCTGCGGGCGGCAGCCTATCCGGTGGCCCAACAGGAACTCGAGGACCTGCGGGCCTGCGCGGCCCGGGCCGGGGCACCGGAGGCCGAAAACTTCCAGCCCTGGGATGTGAGCTACTGGGCCGAGGTGCGGCGCCAGGAGGCCTTTGAACTCGACAGCGAAGCCCTGCGGCCCTGGTTCCCGCTGCCGCGGGTGCTGGAGGGTCTGTTCGGCCTCTGCGACCGCCTGTTCGGCATCCGGATCGTAGCGGCCGACGGCAGGGCCCCGATCTGGCACCCGGACGTGCGCTATTTCGAGGTGGAAGACGCCGCCGCCAACGGGCCGCTCGCCGCCTTCTACCTCGATCCCTACAGCCGCCCCGGCAGCAAGCGAGGCGGCGCCTGGATGGATGAATGCCTGGGCCGTTCGCTTTCCCCGGACGGCACCCCGGTGCTGCCGGTGGCCTACCTGGTGTGCAACCAGAGCCCTCCGGTGGGCGACACCCCCAGCCTGATGACCTTCCAGGAGGTGGAAACCCTCTTCCACGAATTCGGCCACGGGCTGCAGCACATGCTCACCACGGTGGAGCGCCCCCAGGCGGCGGGCATCAACAACGTGGAGTGGGATGCGGTGGAACTGCCCAGCCAGTTCATGGAGAACTGGTGCTACGACCGCGCCACCCTGATGGGCATGGCCCGCCATTGGCAGAGCGGCGAGCCCCTGCCGGAGGAGGAGTTCCACAAACTGCTGGCGGCGCGCACCTTCATGGGGGGAAGCGCCACCCTGCGGCAGGTGCACTTCGCCCTCACCGACCTGAGGCTCCACAGCCGCTGGAGCCCGGAGGACGGCCGTAGCCCCGATGCGCTGCGCCGGGAGCTGGCCCGCACCACCACGGTGCTGCCTCCGATCGAGGAGGACGCCTTCCTCTGCGCCTTCAGCCACATCTTCGCCGGCGGCTACGCCGCCGGCTACTACTCCTACAAGTGGGCCGAGGTGCTCAGCGCCGATGCCTTCGCCGCCTTCGAGGAGGTGGGTCTGGAGGAGGAGGACGAGATCGTGGCCACCGGCCGCCGCTTCCGTGAGACGGTGCTCAGCCTCGGCGGCAGCCGCTCGCCGGCGGAGGTGTTCGAGGCCTTCCGCGGACGCGCGCCCAGCAGCGCCGCCCTGATCCGCCACTCCGGCCTCGTGGCTGCCTGAACCGGCATCCCCCGAATCCCCGGGCTTTGCTCAGGGCTCGAGCAGGGCGCGCCGCAGGGGCTGGAGGGCGGCGGGGGGGGGGGGGGGGGGGGGGGGGGTGGGCGCCCCCCCCCCCCCCCCCCCCCCCCGACCCCACGGGCAGCACCGCCTGCCAGCCGGGCAGCACCATCAGATCCCAGCGGCAGAAGTAGCTGCGGCAGTCCAGATGCCGCAGGGGCGTGAGATCGGCGTTGAGTTCACGCAGCAGGGTGCTGCCTGGCTTCATCGAGGCGATGCCCGGCATCAGCGCCCCGGGTACCGGCACCGCCAGCAGGCTTCCCTGCTGGGGGCTGCCCACGCTGAAGAAGCGGCGCACCCGCAGGTGTCCCCCCAGCCGCTGCAGCCAGATCCGCCCGATCAGACCGCCCATCGAGAAGCCCAGCAGATCGATCGCCTCCTGCGGGCCGTAGGCGGCCTCGATCTGGGCGCCGAGGCGCTCCGCCAGCAGCTCCAGGGGCGTGTGCCCGCCCCGGTGCGGCAGGGCCGGGATCAGCCGCTCCGGCCACTCTCCGGCCAGGTGCGCCTCCAGGGCGCGGAACAGGCGCGGGGTGTCCCAGAGCCCGTGCACCAGCACCAGGGGCGGGCCGCTCATGCCGGATCCCCACTCCCGCCGGGCCAGCGCCGCCGCAGCTCCACGGCCACGCTGCCGGTGAAGCCGGGCACCGGCGCCCGGCACTTGCCCAGCTCCAGCCGCAGGGGCACGGCTCCGTAGAGCGCCTCGAGGCGATCCGCCATCCGGCTGGCGTAGTGCTCGATCGTGCGGCAGCGGATGCCTCGGGCCTGCTCCTGCAGCGCCGCGATCGCCCGGCTGTAGTCGAGGGTGTCCTCCAGCGCATCGCTGGAGGTGGCGGCGCAGCTCTCCAGCAGCAGGCTGAAGGACACCGTGAACCACTGGCCCAGCTGGCGCTCCTGCTCCAGCACCCCCACGTGGGCCCAGAGCCGCAGATCCCGGACGTGGATGCGCAGCGCAGGCGGGGCGGGGAGCATGGCGGGGGCGGCGCAGGCGTTCAGAGGGGCAGGGGGCGGTGCAGGAAGCGGCGGCTGCCGCTGGCGTAGTCGGCGGCGATGTGGCCCTCGCCCCGCAGGCGGTAGCGGTAGGTGACCAGACCCTCCAGTCCCACCGGACCGCGGGGCGGCAGGGTCTGGGTGCTGATCCCCACCTCCGCGCCGAAGCCGTAGCGGAAGCCGTCGGCGAAGCGGGTGGAGCAGTTCAGGTACACCCCGGCGCTGTCCACCGCCGCAAGGAAACGCTCGGCCGCCTGCGGATTCTCGGTGCAGATCGCATCGGTGTGGCGGGAGCCGTAGCGGCGGATGTGCTCGAGGGCCTCATCCATGTCCCGCACCAGCTTCACGCTCAGGATCAGGTCGGAGTACTCGGTGCTCCAGTCCTCCTCGCGGGCCGCTGCGGCGATGCCGTGGCCGCAGGCGCCCTCATCCCCGCGGAGCTCCACGCCGGCCTCCCGGAAGGCGCGGATCGCCTCGGGCAGGAAGCGCCCGGCGATGTCCCGGTGCACCAGCAGGGTCTCGATCGCGTTGCAGGCGGCCGGGTACTGGGTCTTGCTGTCGAGGGCCACCCGCAGGGCCCGGGCGGGATCGGCCGCCGCATCCACGTACAGGTGGCAGATGCCGTCGGCGTGGCCGAGCACCGGGATGCGGGTGTGGTCCTGGATGAAGCGCACCAGGGCGTTGGAGCCGCGCGGAATGATCAGATCCACCAGCCCATCGAGTTTCAGCAGGGCCAGGCTTTCCTGCCGGCTGGTGAGCAGCTCCAGCACCTCCGGCGACACGGCGCTTCCCTCCAGTCCCCGCTGCAGGGCCGAGAGGATGGCCCGGCAGCTGTGGCTGGCCTCGCGGCCGCCCTTGAGGATCGCGCCGTTGCCGGAGCGGATCGCCAGGGCGGCGATCTGCATCACCGCATCGGGCCGGGCCTCGAAGATCACCCCCACCACGCCCAGGGGCACGCTCACCCGCTCCAGCACCAGCCCTTCGTCGAGCTCGGTATGGAGCTGGCGGCGGCCCACCGGATCGCTCAGGGCCGCCACCTGCCGCACCCCCTCGATCGCGCCGGAGAGCTTCGCCTGATCGAGCCGCAGGCGGGCCACCAGCGCCGGCGCCAGCCCATCGGCGGCGGCGGCCTCGAGATCTGTGCGGTTGGCCGCGAGGATCGCCTCCGCATCGGCGGCCAGGGCATCGGCCATGGCCTCCACGGCCCGGCGACGGTCGTCATCGCCGAGCTGGCCGAGGGCCATGGCGGCCCGGCGCACCGCAACGGCCCGCTGCAGCAGCTCCGCCGAGGGTTCCGGAATGGTGGCTTCCAGGGTGGTTTCGGCGGCCGTTGCGGAAGTGGCTTCGGTGTCGGTTTCGGCCGGCGCGCCGGCGCTGGTGGTGCGGTTCATGGGGCCATCATCCCAACCGGTCCGCCCCGCCCGGACCGGCGGAGGGACCGAACCGATCCAGGGCCAGCAGGGCGGCTCCGAGCCGGCCGGCGCCGTTGCCGAGCTGGCAGGGCAGGATCTCGAGCCCCTCCCGGCTCACGGCCAGCACCCGCTGGGTCACCTCCTCCCACACCGCCGGCAGGAAGTGGTGGCAGGCGCCGCTCAGACCCCCGCCGATCAGCACCCTCTCCGGGGTGAAGAGATACAGCAGCGAGCTGATGCCCACCCCCAGCCGGCGGCCGTAGGTGTTCCACACCTCGATCGCGGCGGGATCGCCCTCGTCGGCGCGGCGGCAGAGCTCCTCCGGGGTGAGGGCGCTCAGGCGCCGCAGGCCGCCGATGCTGCAGTACTGCTCCAGCGAACCCCGGTTGCCGCTGTTGCACTCCGGCCCCTCCGGCTCGAGGCAGATCAGCCCCGGTTCGGCAGCCGCCCCCCGGTGCCCGAGAAACAGCTGCCCCCCCAGGATCACCGCCCCTCCCACGCCGGTGCCGAGGGTGAGCAGCACCACATCGCGGCAGCCCCGGGCGGCGCCGGCCCGCAGCTCCGCCAGCGCGGCGCAGTTGGCGTCGTTCGCCAGGGTCACCCGGCGCTCCAGCATCGGCTCGAGCCAGTCCGCCAGGGGCACGTCGATCCAGCCCGGCAGGTTGATCGCCACCCGCGCCACGCGGGCGGCCCGGTCGCTCGGGCCCGGATGGCCGATGCCCACCCGGTCGGCGAGGTGCCCGGGATCGAGGGTCATCACCGCCTCGGCGATGGCCATGCTCACCGCTCCGGGCATGGCCGGCTGGGGGGTGGGCACCTCCAGCTCGGCCAGCAGCGCGCCTCCCTCGTCGAAGCGGCCCAGCTTGATCGCCGTGCCGCCGAGGTCGATGCCGATCAGCTGCGCCATCCCCGTTCGCCTGGATGGCCCGATCCTGCCGTGGAACCTGGCTGCCTCTGCAGGCGCACTGCCGCGGGGCCGTGTTCAGAACCGGAAGAAGATCTGCATCTGGGTCTGCCAGGCGCCCTGGGTGTCGAAGGAGCCCTGCAGGTTGAGGTTCTGGGACGCCTTGTAGTTCAGCGTCACCTGGGGGGGGATGTCGGAGCGGTTCGGGGCCACCAGCACCGAGGCGTTGAAGCGCTCGGTCACGTCCAGGCCGATCTCCGAGCCCAGCACCAGCTGGGGCGGCAGCTGGCGGGAACGGAGCTCCTCGGCCTGGCTCACCACCGGGTTCACGTAGGTGGGGTAGAGCGCGAAGCTCACCCGCTGGCCGAAGGCATCGCTGAGGGAGCCCAGCAGGGGGGAGAGCAGCGACTGACCCAGGGCGGTGGCCAGGGCCGCCCCGGCGTTGCCGCCGCTGAGCCCCGCCAGGGAATTGCCGCCGATCAGGGCCACCAGCCGCTCCTCCGGCAGGGGGGGATCGCTGGTGAGTCGCAGGTTCTCGGCGATGCGGTCGGCCGGACCGCTCACGCTCACGGTGATCCGCACCAGCTTCAGCTGGTTCAGGGAGTTGAAGCCGCCCTGGGCCTCCAGTTCCGCCAGCCCCAGCCCGGAGCCGGTGGTTCCGCCCAGGTTGCTGGAGAGGTTCTCGGACACCCGGGTCCGCAGGGCGATGTCCAGGTAGGGCAGCAGCCCCAGGGAGGGGGTGAACACCGCCACGTTCGGGGCATCGGGATCGAGGTTGAAGCTGGTGGTGAACAGGTTGAGGCGGCCGTTCAGCAGCCGCACCACCCCCCGGGCCTGCAGGCTTGGATCCAGCGGCCCCTGCAGCCGCAGCGCTCCGCCGGTGTTGAAGTTGGCCACGTTGGGCACGATCACCCGCAGGTCGGGCCCCAGCCGCAGGGTGAGATCGTCGAAGCGCAGATAGGGGAAGTTCGGCACCGCCTGGCGCAGGGCCTCGGCGGAGCTGCTCTCCACCTCAGGGCCCAGCAGCACCAGGGGGCGGTCGAAGGCCCACTGGCGCTGCAGCAGATCGTTCACCTCCGGGTTGGCCCCTGCGGACTTGGTGGATGGGCTGGAGCCCGCCTCGCCGGTGCCGAGGCTGCCCGGCTGCACGTTGATGGTGCCCCGGCTGATCGCCAGATCCCCACCGAGCAGCGGGGCCCGGAGGCTGCCGCCGAAGGCCAGGGTGCCGTCGCTGCGGGCGTTGATGCGGGCCAGGCGGAAGGGCACCTGATCGAGGCGGAGGGAGAGGCTCGGGGTGTCCCCCAGGGGACGCACCAGCCCGAGCTTTCCCTGGCCCTCCACCCGGCCCTTCTCGCCCACCCGGGCGGTGAACTCCTGCAGGAGCAGCTCCTCGAAGTCGAACAGCACCGTGGCCTCGAGGGCCCGCACCGGCTGGCCGATGAAGGTGAGTTCCCCCTCCCGCAGGCGCAGGAATCCGTTGGCGATCGGATCGGCGAGGCTGCCCCGCACCAGCAGCTGCAGGTCGGCGCTGCCCTTCTCCCAGTCGAGGGAGCGGCCCGCCAGGGTGGTGAGGAAGCGCAGGCCATCGCCGCGGCTGGCCAGGCGCACCTCCAGGCTCTGGGCCTGGGGATCGAGCGGGATGCGCCCGGTGAACTCCACGGCGCTGCCGGCGCCGTCCGCCATCAGGGCCACATCGGCATCGAGATGGCCCTCCCGGAGCTGGAGGCTGCCCCGTTCCAGCCGCAGCGCGGCGGTGCCGATGCGCCCCTTCTCCAGACCCAGCCACGCCTCCAGCTCGGGGGTGGCGCCGGCGAGGTTGTAGCGCCCGCGGGCCGAGAGCGAGCCCTGCAGGCTGGAGGGCACCGGGGTGAGCAGGGCCAGCAGGCTGAGGGGCAGGCTGCTGAAGTCGAAGCTGCCGTCGCCGCCCCGCACCGCCCCCTGCAGGGACACCACGAAGGGCTCGAGGCCGAGGGCCCGGTCGGTGCCGTCCTCCTCCAGCCAGAGGTGGCCGCGGGCCTGGAGATCGATGCGGGTGCGGGGCAGGTCCGGACCTTCCAGGGTCAGGTCCGCGTCCACCAGCGCCTGGGCGCGGCTGAGCCGGGCGGCGGGATCGTCGGCCTGCGGTGTCCTGCGGGCGGCCAGCAGCCGCTCCCGGGCCCGCGCCAGCGCCACCAGCTGATCCTCCAGGCTCCCGCCCAGTTGGTCGATCACCAGGGTGCCGAGGTCGGCGGCCCGACCCGTGGGGGGGCTCTCCTGGCCGCGCCACTGCGGCACCGCCCGGCCCAGCTCCCGCAGCAGGCTGGCCGTGAGATCGCGGCCCTCCAGCCGGGCCCGGTAGGGACCCTGCCAGCGCCCCGTGGCGGTGGCGCCCACCGTGCCGCCGGTGAGCGGCACCAGATCACCGGTGAGCTTCCATCGGCGGTCGGCGTACTGCAGGCTCGCCTCCAGGTTGCGGGCCCGCACCCCCAGGAAGGCTGGCTGCTCGAGGCTCACCCAGCCGCCGAAGGCCAGGGGCTGGAAGCCGAGGCTGCCCTCGCCGCTGAGCAGTCCCTGCAGGGGCTGGGGCCGTCGCTGCGGTCCCACCGCCAGGCTGAGGCCCTGAAGCGGCAGTGCCGCCGCCTGCCAGCGGTAGGAGGCCGGCGAGCCGGTGAGGCTGAGCTTCCCTTCGCCCCGCTGCAGTTCCACCGCCACCGGCATCCAGCGGCGGTTCAACCGGGCCGTGAGGCTGCCGCCGGCTTCGGCCCGGCTCTCCAGCTGCAGCCGGGGGCTCTCGCCGGTGGAGCCATGGCCGATCAGCCGTCCGCTCCAGAGCTCCTGCAGGCCGAGCGGACCCACCGAGGGGGAATCGAGGCTGAGGGCCAGGTCGGGGCGGAGATCCCCCAGGGGGCCGCGCACGCTGCCCCCGGCGCTGAGGGTGCCCCGCAGCGGCGCACCCACCAGGGGGTGGAGGCGCTCGAGGGGGAACGCATCCACGGACACCTGCAGATCGAGCGGACCCACCTTCAGGGGGGAGGAGCCGGAGCGCGCCAGGGGGAGGGTGCCGCTGGCGCTCAGGTGGGGGGCCCGCACCTGCTGCAGCCGCAGCAGGCCGCCCTGCCACAGCAGCGAGGCCGTGAGCGGGCCGGTGATCGGGTTCCGGTAAGGCAGGAGCTGCACCGCCAGGCTGGGATCCGCGGGCTTTCCCCGCAGGGCGAGATCCCCCTGCAGGAACTGGTTGCCCAGCCAGGAAGGCGCTCCGGAGGGCAGGGGCAGATCAGCTGGATGGAGCTGCCAACGGCCATCGAGCCGCAGCTGGGGCCCCACCAGTCCACGGGCGCGGATCTCGGAGCGCCCGGTTTTCAGCTCGAGGCTGGCCAGCTCCACGCCGCGGCCGCTCCAGCGGCCGCTGCCCTCGGCCCGCGGGGGCGGCCGGGGTGGCGGGGGTCGGCGTCCTCTCCCTGCGGCGGCAGGGGCTGGAGGACGGGCCTCCAGGCTGAGGCTGAGGCGCCGGCTGCGGTCGGTGCGGCCGGCCACGCTGCCGTTCCAGCCGGCGAAGCGCCAGGGGCTGCGCTCCAGCACCAGGGCATCCCCGCTGCAGCGCAGGGCCGCCGCGGGGAGGCTGAATTCGGCGCTTCCGGGATTGCGGCGCCAGCCGAGCTGCCGCAGGTTCAGGCTGCCCTGGCAGCGGGGCTCGCCCTCCGTGAGGGTGAGGGCCAGGCGCCCCTGCAGGTCCCCCCGGGTGCGGCCCGGCAGGGCGGTGAAGCCCTGCAGCCGCTCCACAGGCAGGCGGTCCAGTTCCACCTGGGCATACCAGCGCTGCCGGTCCCAGTGGCCGCCGCCCTCCAGCCCCACCCGCCCTGGCCCCAGGGCCGGACGCAGCTGCAGCCCCAGATCCAGTCGCGTGTGCTCCAGCGCCACGCCGGGGCCACCCTGCACCCCCCGGGCGAGCCCCGCCCGGGGGATCCCCCCCCCGGCCGGATCCGCCAGCCGCAGGCGCACCTCCAGCCGCGGCGGCCTCTGGCCCGGCCGTGGGCTGCCCATCACCCAGTAGCGCCCCTCGCGGTTGCGGCGCAGGTGAACGTCGCCGCCCTGCAGGCTCACCTCGAGCACCGGGCTCCAGCGCTGCAGGCTCGCCCAGGGGTCGAGGCCCAAACGGCCGCCTGCCACGCGCACCTCGGATGCATCCCGGGGGCCCGGGGCGATGCGGCTGGGACCTATCCGCAGGCCGACCAGGTCGAAGCCCCGGTAGGGGCCCAGTTCCAGGGGATGGCCGAGCACCTCAGTGATCTGGCGCTCAAGGCGCGGCTGCCAGTGGGCGTAGATCCGGCGGGCCAGATGATCCCCCCCGATCCAGAGGCTGCCCCCCACCAGGCCGAGGCCGCCGAGCAGGAGAAGGTCGAGGCGGCGGGACGTGACGATCGGAACACTCGTACGACGGGGCAGCACGGCGGAGCGTGAATTCGGCAAGACCGCCATGGGTCCGGGGTGCCCACGCCTGCGACCGGCGCAATATAAAAGTCATCTCCAGCTTGACCAGCCCCATGAGCGCCGATCCGATCCTGTTCGAGGCGGGCCGCTGGCTCGGAGGCGCCAGCGGGGTTCTGGCCCTGCTCACCGGCCTCGGTTTCGTGGCCCGCTGGGGCATCCGCTTCCGTCTGGTGGGGGTCACCAGCTTCACCACCCTGCTGTCGCTCTCCTGCCTGGCCTTCGCCGTGAGCTACAGCCCCCGGGTCGCGGTGGCCGGGGCCGTGCCCGTGCCCGTGGTGTTCGACAACGGTGCCGATCTGGTGGTGGCGGCAGCGCCCGCCGGCCTGCCCGCCGAGGCGGTGGCGCCCACCCTCGAGCAGGTGGCGCGCAACCTGCGGGGCAGCGGTCGCAACACCGTTGACGGCCTGGTGCATGTGCGCCTGCGCCGTCTCGAAACCGACACACCCGGCGTCAGCCGTCCGGTGGTGCTCGCGGAGGTGACCCGCAACCTGCGCGACGGCTCGGTGGTCCCCCTCTCCTGAAGGTGGGGTCCCGCAGCCCCGCGCCGCGCAACGGCCTGCAGGCCGCCCTGCCCGCCCACTTCGATCGGGAGGTGCGCTGCCTCGAGGCCGTGGGGGTGACCTCCTGAGGAAGATCGAGCAGCGCTGCCAGATCAGC
>JBMLOS010000131.1:0-3211 GCA_049242845.1 Prochlorococcaceae cyanobacterium | reverse complement strand
CGCCTCCTTCAACAACAGCCGCAGCCTGCACTTCTTCCTGGCTGCCTGGCCGGTGGTGGGCATCTGGTTCACGAGCATGGGCATCAGCACCATGGCCTTCAACCTGAACGGCTTCAACTTCAACCAGTCGATCCTGGATTCCCAGGGTCGGGTGCTGCCCACCTGGGCCGACGTGCTCAACCGTGCCAACCTCGGCATGGAAGTGATGCACGAGCGCAACGCTCACAACTTCCCCCTCGACCTGGCCGCCTCCAGCGCCACCCCCGTGGCCCTGACCGCCCCGGCGATCGGCTGATTCAGCCCCACCCCAGCAGCGGCCATCCCCTCCGGGGCGGCCGCTCTTCCAGCCCCGGGGGATTTCCTCCGGGGCTTTGCTGTGTCGTTCCCGACCTCGATACCGGCGGCATTCCTAGGTTGGTGCCTCCGCTCCGTTCCGCGTCCATGCGCCTGGCGCCCGCTCCCGTTCCGGCCGGACCCCGTACCCCAGAGGCATTCCTCCCACCCCGCCGCCGCCGGATCGCCTGGCTCTGCGGAGCCGCCCTGGCCCTGGCCGGCTGCAGCCCGGCGGTTCCGCCCGCCGCCCAGGCCCCCCAGAACCCCGAACCCGGCTCGAGCCCCGACGGCCGTCCCCTGGTGCTCACCACCTTCACGGTGCTGGCGGACATGGCCCGCCACGTGGCCGGCGATCGCCTGCGGGTGGCCTCGATCACCAAGGTGGGCAGCGAGATCCACAGCTACGAACCCACCCCCAGCGACCTCCGCCGCGCCCAGGGGGCGGTGCTGGTGCTCGAGAACGGCCTCAATCTGGAGCGCTGGTCGCGGCGCTTCACCGACAACGTGCAGGGCGCCCGCCGGGTGGTGGTGACCGAGGGAATCGAGCCCCTGCCGATCCGCAGCGATCCCCTGGCCCCACAGGGTGCCGAAGCTCCGGAGACGGACAAGCCCAACCCCCACGCCTGGATGTCTCCCCGCCTGGCGAAGCGCTACGTGGACAACATCCGTGATGCCTTCATCGCCCTCGATCCGGCCGGCGCCCCTGGCTATCGCCAGCGCGCCGAGGACTACAAGCAGGAGCTCGGCCAGCTGGACCAGAGCCTGCGCCAGGCCCTCGCCAGGGTGCCGGCGAACCAGCGCCTGCTGGTGAGCTGCGAGGGGGCGTTCAGCTACCTGGCCCGCGACTACGGGCTGCAGGAGGGCTATCTCTGGCCGGTGAACGGCGAGGGGCAGGCGACCCCGAGGCGCCAGGCCCTGCTGATCGACACGGTGCGCCAGCGCAAGGTGCCGGCGGTGTTCTGCGAGAGCACGGTGAACGACAAGGGCATGCGCCAGGTGGCGGCGGCGAGCGGCGCCCGCTACGGCGGTACGTTCTACGTCGATTCGCTCTCTCCCCCCGACGGTCCCGCGCCTAGCCTGCTGAAGTTGCAGCGGCATAACGTCGATCTGATCGTGAAGGGGCTTTCGCATGGCTGACGCCGCCCAACCCCGCGATTTCCTGCGGCTGGAGGTGGACAATCTCAGCGTCGATTACCACGGCGTGGTGGCCCTGCACGGCGCCAGCCTGGAGCTGCGGGCCGGCACGATCTGCGGCCTGGTGGGGATGAACGGAGCCGGTAAATCCACCCTGTTCCGGGCCCTGATGGGCTTCATCAAGCCCTCCTACGGCAACATCCGCATCAACGGACTCAGCGTGCGGGAGACCCAGCGGCGCCATGCGGTGGCCTATGTCCCCCAGAGCGAAATGGTGGACTGGGACTTCCCGGTGAGCGTCGAGAATGTGGTGATGATGGGCCGCTACGGCTCGATGAATCTGCTGCGGATTCCCCGCGCCTCCGACCATGCCGCCGTGCGGGACGCCCTCGAGCGGGTGGAACTGCGGGAGCTGCGCCACCGCCAGATCGGCTCCCTCTCGGGAGGGCAGCGCAAGCGGGCCTTCCTGGCCCGCGCCCTGGCCCAGGGGGCCTCGGTGCTGCTGCTGGATGAACCCTTCAACGGCGTGGACATCCGCACCGAGAAGCTGATCGTGGACCTGCTGCTGCAGTTCCGCCAGGAAGGGCGCTCGATCCTGATCTCCACCCACGACATGGCGCACGTGCGCAGCTTCTGCGACCAGGTGGTGCTGATCAACAAGACCGTGCTCGCCTACGGCGAGACCTCCGAGGTGTTCACCCCCGAGAATCTGGCCCGCACCTTCGGCGGCACGCCCATCCCTCCGCGTTCCCCAGGGGAGGAGAGCTGAGGTGGACGGCCTCTCCCTGCTGCTGGAGCCGCTGCAGCACGACTTCATGGTCAAGGCGCTGCTGGTGAGTGTGCTGGTGGCGAGCGTCTGCGGGCTGCTCTCCTGCTTCATGACCCTCAAGGGCTGGGCCCTGATGGGCGATGCGGTGTCCCATGCCGTGATGCCCGGGGTGGTGATCGCCTATGCCCTGGGCCTGCCCTATGCGCTTGGTGCCTTCGTGTTCGGCGTGGGGTCGGTGGCCTCGATCGGCTTCATCAAGCAGAAGACCCGCGTGAAGGAGGACACGGTGATCGGGCTGGTGTTCACGGGCTTCTTCGCCCTCGGCATCACCCTAGTGTCGAAAATGCGCAGCACGATTGACCTCACCCACATCCTCTTCGGCAACGTGCTCGGCATCGCGCCGGAGGATCTGCGCCAGACGCTGGTGATCTCCCTGATCGTGCTGGCCGTGCTGCTGGTGTTCCGCCGGGACCTGGTGCTGTTCTGCTTCGATCCCACCCACGCCCGCTCGATCGGCATCCGCACCGGCGTGCTGCATTACCTGCTGCTCTCGATGCTTTCCCTGGCGGCGGTGGCGGGCCTGCAGACCGTGGGCATCATCCTGGTGGTGGCCATGCTGGTGACCCCCGGCGCCACGGCCTACCTGCTCACCGATCGCTTCGATCGCATGTGTCTGCTGGCCATGGCCAGCGCCTCCCTGGCCAGCCTGCTGGGGGTGTACGCGAGCTACTGGTTCGATGCCTCCACCGCCGGCTGCATCGTGCTGCTGCAGACGGCCCTGTTCCTGCTGGCCCTGGTCTTCGCCCCCCGCCACGGACTCCTGGCCCACCGCCGGCGCGCCTCCCTGCCGCGATGAGATCGGAGCTTCCCCCGGCGACGCGCCCCCGCGCCCTGCCGCACCCCGACGACAGCGCCGAGCGCTGGCCCTGGTGGCCCCTGCTGCCGCTCTATCCCTACGGCCGCCGCTTCACCCTG
>JBMLOS010000130.1:0-6525 GCA_049242845.1 Prochlorococcaceae cyanobacterium | reverse complement strand
ACCCACCAGATCCGGGTGCACTGCGCCCACATCGGCCACCCGATCGTGGGGGATCCGGTGTACTCCCGCTGCCGCCGTCTGCCCCTCGCCCTGCCCGGGCAGGCGCTCCATGCGGTGCAGCTGGGGCTCGACCATCCGATCACGCGGGAGCGGATGTGCTTCCAGGCGCCGCTGCCGGAGGTGTTCGAGCGGCTGCTCACGCTGCTCAGGCGACGGTGATGGCCTCTCCCGAGAGCCCGTAGGCGAAGGCCAGGGCGCCGGTGAGGCCGGCGTTGTAGTCGATCGCCACCTCGTTGCTGATGTAGTCGTCGCGGCGGTCGGTGTAGGAGAAGTCGTTGGCCTCGTTCGGCCCTCCCACGAGGGCTCCCTGGAGCACGTGGGCGTTGGGAAGGCCATTGCGGAATCCGTCCCAGCCCACGCCGGAGGCAGCCCTGTGATGGGGCTGGAGGGGATAGTTGTCTCCGTAGCCCACCATGTAGCTGAAGCCGCGCGGATTCTCGCCCAGGATGTAATCCACCGTGTCCAGGGCCAGCTGGCTGTAGCGGCCCTCCGGATCGATCACGCTGTCGGCGTAGAAGCCCGCCATCAGTGCCGTGTTCGCCGCGTAGCGCAAAGATCCCCAGGGGCTGATCCAGCGCAGACCACCCTCGGTGCGCTGTACGCCGTTGGTCCCATCCACCCAGCTGTTCAGCCACCCTTCCACATCGCTGCGCACCCTGTTGTTGCCCGTGTCCTTCGCCAGGAGCACCGCAGTGGCATAGGAGGCGTCATCCCAGTTGTGGGTCCAGCCGCGGGAGAGTCCCCCCACATCGTTGGAGTACACGTTCATTGCCTTGGAGCGATAGGCGCTGCCATCGCCACCGGCGGCCTCCACGGCCCGGGCCAGCCAGGCGGCGCCGTAGGCGAGTTCGTCTTCGTAGCCGCTCCAGGAGTTGTAGTAGTCGCGCACCTCCGTGATCGCATCGGAGTACTTGCCCCGGAAGCGATCTGCGAAGCTGTAGAGAGCGATGGCGTTGTCGAGCAGCTCATCGGCGTAGGCGCTCTCCCCGTGGCTGCGGAACAGCACAGAGGCCGAGGCCAGGGCCGCGGCGGTGGCGCCGGCCACGTCGGAGCCGGGCCGCTCCGGCGTTACCGCCATTGCGGGGCGCGCGATCGTCTGGGTTTCCGGGGCGCTCCAGAGGGCATGATCCGCCGCCACGTCGCCCACCTGGGCCACCAGATAGGTGGTGTTCCCCGCGGCATCCCGTCCATGGGCCTTGAGCAGGTAGTCGGTTCCCCAGCGCACCGTCTTCAGCAGATCGTCGAGCTGGCCAGTGGCCTCGTAGCTTTGCTCGAACTGGACCCCTCCCCAGGCCAGGGTGGAGAGGGTGGAGGCCAGCGGCAGCCCGAACTTGCCGTGGTCGCCGGCATCGTGATAGCCGCCGGTGAGGTCGAGGCTCAGGCCCTGCTGGAGGTTCTCGGGCCGGCGATCCCCGAACCACACACCGTCGAGCCCATCGCGCAGGCCGGAGTCCCCGCGCCAGGGCACGCGGTTGGTGGCCTCATCGAGGTTGCCGGAGCGGTTGGCTTCGTAGAAGAGGAACGAGAGCCCGAGGGCTCCGGCGTAGTCGGGCGCGGTGCCGGACCCAGACCCGCTGCCAGGAGTGGGGTCAGAACCGCTGCCCGGGCTTGGATCCGAACCCGCCCCCGACCCTGACCCGGAACCGGACCCAGAGCCCGGGTCAGTTCCGCTCCCGACACCCGTCGGCGGAAGCGGGCTCGCCGTGCCACTTCCGGCCGTGAACAGCTGGGAGGCTTCGAGGCTGCCGCTGTTGCCGATCGGGGTGCCCTGGGTGCCGTTGAAGCCCACCTTCACGGAGCCACCGGCGGGGAGAGTGGCAGCCCAGTCCTTGCCGGTGAGGGTGTAGCGGGTGATGCCGCCGCCCAGGTCGGTGGCCTGCACGCTCACACCCCAGGGATCGCCGCTGATCCGGTGCGGCGTGTCGAAGCTGGTGCTCCAGCTCGGCAGGGTCGCCCCAGTGAGGTTGGTCACCGTGAGTTCTGCGGTGAATCCGTTCCACCAAAGGTTGCCGCCCACGCTGACGCTGATCGGGGCACTGCTGCTTGCGCCACCACCTCCCATGTCGGGATCCCCACCACTGCTGTCCATGCCGGAATCGCCGCCCGAACCCATGCCCGGATCGTGGGAATGGCCCGGATCCTGGCCATGTCCCCCGGCGCTGCCCTCGAAGCTGCCACCGCCGATCGGGGTGGTGCCCAGCCCCGGGCGCACCTGGAGGCCGTCGGTGATCTGGCCGGCCGGTCCCTCCGGGGTTAGCAGCCCGGCGCGGCTCACCAGGCTCACCTGATCCACGCTCACCCCGAAGGCGTCCTCCAGCCGGTCTTCCACCACCTGATCGTTGTGGAACTCGAGGTTCGCGGGGATCAGCTGGCTGCGGCTGACCCCCCGCAGCAGCAGGCTCTGGCCCGTCGGTTCCACCGAGATCCTCAATCCCTCCGGCGTGTCGCTGACGCTCAGCCGCTCGCGGGTGCCGAAATACAGGAAGCTCAGCTTCATCGTGGCCGGGTCGAAACCTTCCACCGTTTCCTGCACGCCGTATTCATGGGAGCGCACGTACACCGTGTCCGCATCCCGCTCGCCCACGCCCTTCTCCCAGGACAGCACTGCGCCGATGTCCTGGCGGAGGTGCTCATTGCCCACGATGCCGAAATGGGCGGGGCTCAGATCCTCGAAGCCCACGCCCCGGATCACCTGCAGCTCCGGCGTCGAGGCCCAGGGGTTCACGATCGCCACCTCGCCGGTGCTCGTCTTGCCCAAGATCAGGTTGTGGACCGACACCTCGCCGAAGTCGAGCCGGTCGCGGGAGGGATCGAAGCCCTCGATGTCCGCTCCGGCCGGATTGGCCTGGAACACCCGACCCTGGGCTGGAGCAGGATCCGGGGTGGGCGTCGGGGTGGGCGTCGGGGCAGGCGTTGGATCCGGTGTGGGTGAGGGGATGGGAGTGGGTGTTGGCGTCGGAGTCGGTGTGGGTGACGGGGCTGGATCGGTGGGGATGGCACTTCCTTCCGCCAGCAGCAGGGCGCTGCTGAGGGCGCCGCCCGTGCCGATCGGCCGGCCCTGGGTGGCGTTGAAGCCCACGCTCACGCTGCCTCCCGCCGGCAGGCGGCTGGCCCAGCCGGCGCCGGTGAGCGTGTAGCGCCAGAGGCCGTTGCCCAGGTCGAGCCGCTCCACCGTGGCGCCCCACGGGCTGCCGCTGATCAGGTGCGGGCTGTCGAACACCACCTGCCAGCTCTCGAGCGCCGTGGCGCCGGTGTTCGTGACCGTGAGCCGGGCGGTGAGACCGTTCCACCACACATCGCCGCCGATCGCGACGCTCACGCCGGGGCTGGCATGCAGGGAGGGGGCAGCGAGGGAAGCCATGGGACAGACCGGAGATGAGCTCCGGTGTACGGCTGTCCTGCGGGACTGCTCAATCCTGCAGATGTCGGGAATCGCTGCCGCCCGCTGCCATCAGCGCAGGTAGCCGAGCCGAAAGGCCTCCACCGCCGCGGCGGCGCGGTTGTTCACCCCCAGGCGCCGCAGGATCGCCTGCACGTGGTCGCGGGCGGTGGTGGGCGCGATGTGGAGCCGCTCGCCGATCTCCCGGTTGCTGAGCCCATCGGCCACGAGGGCCAGGATGGACCGCTCCCGCTCCGACAGCCGCAGCCGGTCCCCCTCTCCCCGGCCCGCTGCCGCGGGGCTCGCCTGGGCGGCGGTGATGGCCGGATCCACGAAGCTGCGGCCGCGGCAGAGCTGCTCCACGCCGTAGACCAGCGCCCCGCCCCGGCCCACGCTCTCCTCCAGCACCAGCACATCCGTACCTGCCGCCCGGGCGTCCTCCACCACCACCCGGTGGTTGTGGGTGAGCACCAGCAGGCAGCGGTGCTGGCGGGAGTGCTCCTTGGCCCGGCGGATCAGCTCCAGCCCGTGCCCATCGGCCAGCAGCTCGGTGGCCAGGATCATCAGCGGCGTTTCCGCCTGCTCGAGCAGGGGCGTCGCCTCCGCCAGGGAGGTGGTGATCCGCAGATCCGGCGGGGTGGTCGGAGGGCGCAGGTTGCTCTGCACCGAGAGCACCAGCAGCCGCGGGTACATGCACACCAGCACCGCATGGGGGCGCAGCAGCACCCGCAACAGGTCCGCCCGCGCCTGCAGCAGCTCCCGGCCCGAATCCGTCATCCCGCCAGGGCGGCCGGCAGCCGCGGACAGGCCTCCACCAGCAGGCGCGTGATCGCCGCCGTGGGGTGCTGCAACAGCCGCGCGCCGGGCCCCTCCTCCACGATGCGGCCGCCCTCGAGCACGATCACCCGGTGGCAGAAGCCGCTGGCCACGCTGAGGTCGTGGGTCACAAACAGCATCCCCAGGCCCCGCTCCGCCTGGAGCCGGCGCAGCAGGGCCAGCACATCGGCCTGCACCTCGGCATCGAGCATGCTCACGCTCTCATCGCAGAGCAGCACCTTCGGCTCGAGGATCAGGGCCCGGGCGATCGCCACCCGCTGCTGCTGGCCGCCCGAGAGCTGGCGGGGCCTGCGCCCCTCGTACTCTTCGGGGGGTGTCAGCCCCACCGCCTCCATCAGCTGCCGGGCCCGCTCGCGGGCGGCGCGCCGTCCCGCCAGGCCGTGGATCAGCAGCGGATCGGCGATCGCCTCCCCCACCCGCATCTGGGGATTGAGGCAGGCGAGCGGATCCTGGAACACCATCTGGATCCGCCGGCGGGCCCGCCGCAGTTCGGCGCCGTGCAGTTGCCGCAGGTCCTGCCCCTGCAGCCGAACGGCGCCGCCACGCACGGGTGCCAGCCCCATCAGGGCCCGGCAGAGGCTGCTCTTGCCGCAGCCGGAGGCGCCCACCACCCCGAGGGTTTCGCCTTCCTGCAGCCGCAGGCTGATGCCGTCCACCGCCTTCAGCCAGCGGCGCTGCCAGGGGGCTGAGGGCAGGGGATGCCAGCTGCGCAGCTCCTCCAGCTCCAGCAGGGGGGCTCCGCCCACCGGCGCCTGGCGGCGCTGCCCCTCCCGCTCGCGGGCCTTACCCACCAGCCGCCGGGCCAGGGGTGAGGCCGGGGCGGTGAGCAATGTCCGGGCGGGTGCCTCCTCCACCAGGCGCCCCTGGTCGAGCACCGCGATCCGCTCACACCAGCGGCCCGCCAGGGCCAGATCGTGGCTGATCAGCAGCAGGGCGCTGCCGGCCTCGCGGCAGAGGCCGGTGAGCTCCGCCATCACCTGGGCCGCCACCGCCACATCGAGGCTGGTGGTGGGTTCATCGGCGATCACCAGCTGGGGGGAGAGGGCCAGGGCCAGGGCGATCGCCAGCCGCTGGCGCATCCCGCCGCTGAATTCATGGGGATAGCTGCCGTAGCGATCGGCGCCGATGCCCACCCGTGCCAGCAGGGCCTCGGCCCGCTCGCGCACGGCCTGCCGCATGGGCCGCCGCGGCGTCCGGCTGCCCTCCAGCCAGTGGCTGCGGTGGGCCTCCAGGGTGTCGCTGAGGTGCGTGCCGATCGTGAGCAGCGGGTTGAGCCGCGTCATCGGGTCCTGGAACACCAGCCCGATCGCCTCGCCCCGCAGCCGCCGCAAAGCGCCCCGGTTCAGCCTCCGGGGGTCGATCCCGACCACCTCCAGCCCACCGTCGCAGCGGCTCCCCGGCGGCAGCAGCTGCTGCACGGCGCGGGCCACGGTGCTCTTGCCGCAGCCGGAGGGGCCCACCAGGGCGAGGCGATCGCCGGGGTGCAGCGTGAGGGTGAGGCCATCGAGGGTGGGTCGCTCCGCCTCCGGGTACTGCACCACCAGTTCGGTGAGCCGCAGCACCGGTGCGTCCGCGGATGCGGGGCGGCTGGAGGAGGCGTCGACCATGGAATCGGGCGGGAGGGCGGCCGATCGGTCCCCCCAGCTTGCTCGGGGAATCGGCGGGATTCGTCGCTTCCTGTCAGAGGCTGAATACCATGGGCATGTTTGCAGGGACGCGAAGGGATGCATGCTCAAGGCCGCCCCTGAACCGCCGACCCCTGCGGGGCAGGCCACCGCGGAAGCCGGAACGCCGGAAACCGGGACCCCGGAATCCGAGGCGCCCGGGCCGTATCGCGTCCCCCTGCCGGAATGGCTGCGGCGCTGCCTCGAGCAGGTGCCTATCTCCCGTGGCGGCAGCTGTCCCACCGATGCCGAGGCCCTGCTGGCCTCCGCCTTTGATTTCGCCTACCAGCTCCACGAGGGCCAGTACCGCGCCAGCGGTGAGCCCTACATCATTCACCCCATCGCCGTCGCCGACCTCCTGCGCGACATCGGGGCCAGTGCCGGCGTGATCGCCGCCAGCTTCCTCCACGACGTGGTGGAGGATACCGATGTCACCCCCGAGGAGATCGAGGAGCACTTCGGCGCCGAGGTGCGGGCCCTTGTGGAGGGCGTGACCAAGCTCGGCGGGATCCACTTCACCAACAAGACCGAAGCCCAGGCCGAGAACCTGCGCCGCATGTTCCTGGCCATGGCCAGCGACATCCG
>JBMLOS010000129.1:10939-17707 GCA_049242845.1 Prochlorococcaceae cyanobacterium | reverse complement strand
GCTGCGAGAAGAACCGGGTGGACACCGAGCACATGCTCGGCCTGCTGGCCGAGGCGGGCTACGGCGTAAGCGCCGATGAGCGGGACGCCAGCGTGGTGGTGGTGAACACCTGCAGCTTCATCCAGGACGCCCGGGAGGAATCGGTGCGCACCCTGGTGGAACTGGCGGAGCAGGGCAAGGAGCTGATCATCGCCGGCTGCCTGGCGCAGCACTTCCAGGAGGAACTGCTCGAGAGCCTGCCCGAGGCGAAGGCGATCGTGGGAACCGGCGACTACCAGCACATCGTGAGTGTGCTGGAGCGGGTGGAGGCGGGCGAACGGGTGAACCAGGTAAGCGCCACCCCCACCTTCGTGGGCGATGAGCACCTGCCCCGCTACCGCACCACCAGCGAGGCGATCGCCTATCTGAAGGTGGCCGAGGGCTGCGACTACCGCTGCGCCTTCTGCATCATTCCCCACCTGCGCGGCGACCAGCGCTCGCGCACGATCGAATCGATCGTGGCCGAGGCCCAGCAGCTGGCGGCCCAGGGGGTGCAGGAGCTGGTGCTGATCAGCCAGATCACCACCAACTACGGCCTCGACCTCTACGGCAAGCCCCAGCTGGCCCAGCTGCTGCGGGCCCTGGGCGAGGTGGAGATCCCCTGGATCCGCGTGCACTACGCCTACCCCACCGGCCTCACCCCCGAAGTTCTGGCTGCCTACCGCGAGGTGCCGAACGTGCTGCCCTACCTCGATCTGCCCCTGCAGCACAGCCACCCCGAGGTGCTGCGGGCCATGAACCGCCCCTGGCAGGCCGAGGTGACCGGCGGGCTGCTGCGCCGCATCCGCGAGCAGCTGAGCGAGGCGGTGCTGCGCACCACCTTCATCGTGGGTTTCCCCGGCGAAACCGAGGAGCACTTCCAGCACCTGCTGGATTTCGTGGCCGAGCAGCAGTTCGACCATGTGGGCGTGTTCACCTTCTCGCCGGAGGAGGGCACCCCCGCCGCCGATCTGCCGGATCAGGTGCCGCACGAGGTGGCCCAGGAGCGCAAGGACCGCCTGATGGCCCTGCAGCAGCCGATCGCCGCCGCGCGCAACGCCGCCTGGGTGGGCCGGATCGTGGATGTGCTGATCGAGCAGGAGAACCCCGGCACCGGCGAGATGATCGGCCGCTGCAGCCGCTACGCGCCGGAGGTGGATGGCGAGGTGCGGGTGAAGCCCGGTGAGGGCGGGCTCTGCGCCGCCCCCGGCACGATGGTGCCGGTGCGGATCACCGGGGCGGATGTCTACGACCTCGAGGGCGAGGTGGTGGGGGCCCGGGCGATGGTGGGCCAGGCCCAAGCTTCCCGGCAGGCGGGCGCTTGAGCGGGCCTGCCGGGCCACCGCTTCCTTCTCTCCGGCCCGGAGCCGCCCTGCTGGAGCGGCTGCGGCGACACCAGCGCACCACCTTCCTGGTGGCCTCCGGCGTGAGCACGGCCGGCTCCTTCGCGGGCCTTACCGCCAAGGGCTGGATCCTGATGCACGGCACCGGCAACCCCCTGGTGCTGGCCCTGCATTTCGCCGTGCTCGCCCTGCCCAGCCTGCTGGTGAGCGGCCGGGCGGGCGTGCTCACCGACCGGCTCGGCTGCGAGACGATGCTGATCCGGGCCCAGTGGGGCCTGTTTGTGGCCGGCGCCCTCGGTGCCCTGGCCATTCCCCTGCAGACGGGCGGCATGCAGGTGGCGCTGCTGATGCTCAGCACCCTGCTGGCCGGCGTGGCGAGCGCCTTTGAGCTCACGGCCCGCAACAAGTACTGCGCCCTGGTGGTGGACTCCCCGGCCCAGCTGGCGCCCTACATCACCAGCTTCTCGGTGGTGTTCAACGTGGGCAAGCTGGTGGGGCCGCCGCTCGGGGGCTGGCTGGTGGCCGCCACCGGTCCGCTGGCGGCCCTGAGCATCGACGCCGCCACCTATCTGCTGCCGATCGCCACGGTGATCTGGCTGCTGCGCCCCAACAGAGCCCTGGAGCAGCGCAGCGGCCCAGGACGCACCGCCACCTTGGCCACCGCCTGGCGGGACTGCGGCCGGCCGCTGCGCCATGTGCTCGGCTTCACGGCCATCGCCTGCCTGGTGGGCTTCTTCCACCCGGGCCTGGCGCCCCTGATGGCGGCGGAGATCCTGGGCCCGTCCCCCCAGGATCTGGGGGTGTTCACCAGCGTGCTCGCCGCCGGCAGCATCTGCGGCGGGGTGGTGCTGCAGCGGAACAGCCGCTGGCTCAGCGCCAGGCCGGCCCTGCTCCTGGGCACCAGCGTGCTGATCACCGGGGTGGCGCAGGTGGGGATGGGGGCCAGCCGCTCAAAGCTGGTGGCCCTGGCGATGGCCTGGCTGATCGGCGCCGGCACGGCTTCCCTGCTGGCAGGGGTGAACCTGATCAGCCAGGTGGGAAGCCCGATGGTGCTGCGGGGCCGGATGGCGGGCCTCGGCCAGATCGCCTTCCTGGGCGGCGGCGGCCTGAGCGGGCTGATCGCCGCGGCGCTGAGTCTGCAGATCGGCCTGCCAGCCACCTTCATGTGGCTCGGGGGCCTGGGGGTGGCCCTGGGCCTGTGGGAACTCACCCGCAGGGCGGGCCTGCGGATTCCCGAGGCCGCAGCCTCAGCCGAAGGAACGGGCCGACCCGGATCAGATCAGGCGCACGCCGCGCAGCACCACGGCCGCGAGGAAGGCAGCAGCCAGACCGCCGCCCACCAGACCGAGATAGATCGCCGTGCCCATGGCCGTCTGTGAATCGTTCGGGTGCCATTACAGCAGAAGGGAGGGAATCTGCGCTCCCGGCAGGAAGCCCCTAGGGTGTCGGTCTTCCCGCCCGATGGTTCCCAGGGTCGATTCAGAGCGGCCCACCCGCCCCGCCGCAAGCTGCGTCCCCAGCCCCATCGGCGGCTGCGCAAGCACCCCTGACCCCACGACGTCCCCCAGCATGCGCACCCTGTTCGTCTACCCCGAGTTCCCCAAGACCTTCTGGAGCTACGAGAAGATCCTCGAACTGGTGGACCGCAAGGTTCTGCTCCCGCCCCTCGGCATGGTGACCGTGGCTGCCCTGCTCCCGCAGCACTGGGAAATGAAGCTGGTGGACCGGAACGTGCGGGAGGTGAGCGAGGCCGAGTGGGACTGGGCCGAACTGGTGGTGATCTCCGGGATGATCGTGCAGCGGGCCGACATGGCCCGGCAGATCGCCAAGGCCAAGGCCCGCGGCCTGCCCGTGGCCGTGGGCGGCCCCTTCGCCAGTTCCACTCCGGATGCACCGGAGCTCGATCTGGCCGATTTCAAGGTGCTCGATGAAGGGGAGATCACCCTGCCCCTGTTCATCGAGGCGATCGAACGGGGCGAGAAGAGCGGACGGTTCAGCGCCAACGGCGACAAGCCCGACGTGACCGGGACGCCGATCCCCCGCTTCGATCTGCTGGAGCTTGACGCCTACGACTCGATGAGCGTGCAGTTCTCGCGGGGCTGCCCCTTCCAGTGCGAGTTCTGCGACATCATCGTGCTCTACGGGCGCAAGCCGCGCACCAAGACCCCCGAGCAGCTGATCGCCGAACTCCAGTACCTCTACGACCTGGGCTGGCGGCGCTCCATCTTCCTGGTGGATGACAACTTCATCGGCAACAAGCGCAACGCCAAGCTTCTGCTGCCGGCCCTGAAGCAGTGGCAGATCGAGCACGGCTATCCCTTCAGCTTCGCCACCGAGGCCTCGGTGGATCTCGCCTCCGACGAGGAGCTGATGCTGATGATGGCCGAATCCCGTTTCGATTCGGTGTTCCTCGGCATCGAGACGCCCGATGAGGCCAGCCTTTCGATCGCGGGGAAGCACCAGAACACCCGCAGTTCCCTCGAGGAATCCGTGGACAGGATCACCTCCTACGGCATCCGGGTGATGGCGGGCTTCATCATCGGCTTCGACGGCGAGAAGAGCGGCGCCGGCGATCGGATCGTGCAGTTCGTGACCCGCACGGGCATCCCCGCCGCGATGATGGGCATGCTGCAGGCGCTCCCCAACACAGGCCTCTGGCACCGTCTGGAGAAGGAAGGTCGCCTGATCCAGGAGAAGGCCGACGCCAAGGGCGTGAACCAGACCAACCTGCTCAACTTCGTCCCCACCCGCCCGATCCGCGACATCGCCAACGAGTACGTGGATGCGTTCTGCCGGCTCTATGAGCCGCACGCCTACATCGACCGGGTGTCGCACTACTACTCCAAGATGGGAAAACCCCGCTGGCAGCAGTACGTGCCCAAGGTGGCCTTCGGCAAGGCCAGCCTTCCCTCGTGGACCGATGTGCGCGCACTGCTGATCGTGATCTGGCGGCAGGGGGTGATGCGGGACACCCGCTTCCGCTTCTGGCGCGCCCTCATCCGGATGACCCGCACCAATCCCGATGTGATGGAGCAGTTCCTGGTGACCCTCGCCCACAACGAGCACTTCCTCGAGTACCGCGAGGTGGTGACCCGTGAGATCCAGGAGCAGCTCGCCGCCCTGCCGCCGGAACCTCCCAAGGCGGCCGTGTCCGACCGGGCCCTGCAGCCCGCATGAAGGCAGCGGAACTGATTCAGGTCTCCTGGAGACTGGCCTGAATCAGAAGCTGACCTGAATCAGAATCAGTCCTGGATGTAGGGAATACCCCGCTCCAGGCAGGCCTCGGCCTTCTGGAGTTCCCGCCCGAGATAGAGGGCGTGGTCCAGCCGGCCGATGGGGTGCGGACCCGGCCCCTCGGTGAGAGCCATGCCCAGTTCCTTGGCGCTGCGGCCGCGGTAGACAGCCAGCGGACGGCGGGGCCCGGCGCCGCGGCAGCTGAGCACCTCGCCGGTCTCGGGATCGGTGGCGAGGCCCCGCTCATTGATGCCGTTGCCGTAGTGCTCGGCCACCAGTTCACCGGCGGCCTCGTCCACCCGGATCAGGAAATATCCCGCCGGATCGAGGGCAATCGTGCGCTGGGAGAGGCGCTCATCCAGCCGCCGCCGCTCGTCCGCCCCGAAGCCATCGCCCTGGGGCACGGAGGGGGAGAGGGGCGCAGGAACGGCAGGCACAGGCATGGCTTCATCGTACGCAGCGGCGATGGCGGCGGGCTCCTCAGGCAACCTGCCGGTCCAGGGGGATCGGGGTGGCGGTGAAGGGGAGGTCCGCATTCACCGCCTCGATCTCCTCGTGCATCAGGGCATTGGCCCGGGGCAGCCACTGGCGCAGCAGGGCATCGAAGCGGGGATCACTCCAGCGGTGCAGGCTGGTGCGCGGCTGGGCCAGGAAACCCCGGCGACGCTTGTGGCTGCCGCCGGCCCCCGGATCGAACCAGCGGATGCCCTGGCCGATCGCCCATTCGATCGGGGCGTAGTAGCAGACCTCGAAATGGAGGTGATCGAGGTCCACGTCGCTGCCCCAGTACCGCCCCCATAGGGCATCGGCGGAGCGCACGCAGAAGGACATCGCCAGGGGATCGGCGGGATCGCCGCGGTGGGCGCTGAACAGCACCAGATGGCGCCGCAGGTGCGGCTCGGCCGCCGCCGTGAAGAAGCTCTCGGTGAGGTACTTGCTGCCCCAGGGCCCCCAGCGGCTGCAGTGCTGGGCGTAGAAGTCGTGCATGCGGCCCACCAGGGCCGGTGGAATCTCCTCCCCCGCCAGGGGCGTCACCGTGAGGCCCGCCGCCGCCACTGCCCGTCGCTCCCGGCGGATGTTGCGGCGCTGGTTGGCATTGAAGGTGGCCAGGTAGTCGTCGAAGCTGCCATGACCGGGATTGATCCAGAGGCTCTGCTGGTTCAC
Source organism: Prochlorococcaceae cyanobacterium (assembly GCA_049242845.1). Lineage (GTDB taxonomy): Bacteria > Cyanobacteriota > Cyanobacteriia > PCC-6307 > Cyanobiaceae > CBW1002. Next base: position 11,948 of record JBMLOS010000129.1, on the reverse strand, counting down.
CCAGGCGGCGCAGCCGGCGGCCTCGGCCAGGGGCTGCCAGCGGGGATCCACGTAGAGGAAGTTGCAGCTGAGCAGGCGGTGCTCGCGGCAGAAGTCGTCGATCAGCTCCAGCATCAGCCGGGTCAGGACGGCTTCGTCCTCCCCCGGGGCGCACCAGAAGCGGTAGCCCTGCACGGGGCTCACCGGGCTCATGCCCACCAGCTTGGGGTAGTAGCGAAGCCCCAGATCCGCGGCGAGGCGGGCGAACGACTGATCGAAGACGAACTCGCCGTAGCTGTGGCCCTTGAGGTAGAGGGGAGCCACGGCCACCAGCCTGTCGCCGCGCCAGAGGCCGAGGTGGCAGGGCTGCCAGCCTTCGCGGGGCACGATGCTGCGGCTCTGCTCGAGCGCCTGCAGCCAGTCCCAGCCGTAGAAGGGCAGGTTGTCCCCCACCAGCTCCTGCCACTGCTCGGCCGGCAGCTCCGCCATGGACTGATGCCAGCGGGCTTGCAGTTCAGCCATGGGGCATGCCGCGCAACGGGCAGTTCGGGCGCAAAACTAACCAGACCCGCGCCGCGACGGTGCTCCGTCGTCCGCCATGGCTTCCCGCTCTCGCCCGGGTCCCGTCCCGCGGGCCCTGCTGCTGCTGGCCCTGGGGCTGGGCGGCTGGATCGCCCCGGCCCCGGCGGCCCGTGCCGGCCTGGTCCGCCCCCTGCTGCTGCTGATGCGGCCCCAGCTGGAGCAGCGGCTCACCCGGATCTGTCTGGAGTCGCTGGCCGGCGGTGAGAAGGGTGATCTGGCCCGCAAGCTGCAGGATCCCTGCCGCGAGCTCGCCGGCAAGACCAGCACCTGCCTGATCGACGAGACCGACCGCAGCGGCCGCGGCCTCGGCGTGATGAGCGAGATGATCCAGGGCCGCTTCGGCGACGACAGCGAGTGGGTGGCCAAGCGCTGCCTGGCCCGGCTGCTGGGGCTGCGGCCCGACAGCCTCCAGGACGTGCCCCTGCAGGAACTCGGCCGCCGGATGGGG
>JBMLOS010000129.1:0-10929 GCA_049242845.1 Prochlorococcaceae cyanobacterium | reverse complement strand
GCCAACGACGCCAGCCCCGGTCCGCCGGCCGCTGGCCGCCGGATGGGGGGCGGCAACGGCAACGGCAAGAAAAACAACTGACGGGGCTGGGCGCCCCCTCAATCCGCCGGCCCCGGAGAACGCTCGTAGAGCAGCAGCAGCTCCTCCCCCTCCAGAAGGCGCTGCTCCCGCAGGCGCCAGCCGGCCTCCAGCACTCCAGCCACCCCGCACTCGGCGGGCAGCCAGAGGTGCGGCCCGCCCAGCAGCCGCGGGCAGAGCGTGAGCTGGAGCTGATCGAGCCTTCCCTCCGCCACCAGGGAGGCCACCAGCTGGGCGCCGCCGAGCAGAACCAGCCGCCCCAGCCCCGCCTCGGCCAGCTGCTGCAGCGATGCCTCCCAGCCGCAGCCCCGCAGGTGCCGCTCGAAGCCACTGGGGCCCAGGCGGGCCGCCTGCTCACCACCGGCGGCTTCCCCAGGAGAGGGATCGAGCCACCAGCGGCACAGGGGCTGGCGGAAGAAGGGCAGCGTCTGCGGCAGGGCGCCGCTGCGGCTCACCAACACCGCCAACGGCTGAGCAGGCCTGCAATCAGCGGCGCGGGCCTCCAGCAGATCCGGCTGGTGGATCAGGCAGGTGGTGCCGTGGCGCCGCAGGGTCTCGGCGCCGATCAGGCAGGCATCGGCCCAGGCGAGGGCCTCCTCCAGCGCGCGCCGGTCGCCTCGGCCGCCGATCTGGGCGGCCCCGCCCACCGGCGGCGCCAGGCGGCCATCCAGGCTCACGGCCAGCACCAGCCGCACGAGCGGAGCCACCGGACTCACCGGGGTCGGGGGATCACCGGAGCCGTGGGTTCAGGCGCTGGCGAGGGCTTCGAGGGCGACGGGCAGCATGCCGAGCTGGGCGGTTTCGGCGAACACCTCAGCAGCATTGTTCGGGCTCTCCTGCAGCCGCACCCGGTGCAGACGGGCACCGGTGGCGGCGATCGGCTCGGCCAGCAGGTCGGCGATGTGGAGGGCGATGTTCTCGGCGGTGGGCACGCAGGCGGCGAAATGCTCCACGTCCTTGTTGAGGAAGGTGTGGTCGAAGGGCTCGACCACCAGGTCCTGCACGAGGGTCTGCAGCGCGGCCAGGTCGCAGACCATGCCGGTGCGGGGATCGATCGGACCGCGCACGGTCACGTCGAGCAGGTAGTTGTGGCCGTGGCCGTGGGGCCGGGCGCACTTGCCGTAGATCGCCTCGTTCTCCTGCTGGGAGAGTTCGGGGCGGGCCAGGCGGTGGGCGGCGGCGAAATGGGTGCGGATCGAGAGGAAGGCTTCCATGGAGTCGCCGATCACATCGGCCCAGAGGTTGGCGGATTCGTGCAGGCGCAGCCCCATCAGGGGCAGGTGGGGGGCCAGGCGGCGCCAGATCACCTGACAGAGGGCCTCGGTGGTGGGCAGGCAGCCCTCCGGCCGGGAGATGTCGAACTCGGGCCAGACCTCGTTCAGGAAGCGGTAGTCGAGCGGATCGGTCACCTCCCGGCGAATGGCGTGCTTCACATCCGAGAGGTTGAGCACCATGCCGTCGGCATCGAGCCGGCCGCCCATGGCCACCACCAGCTCGTAGTTGTGACCATGGCCCGGGGCCAGGGCGCAGGGCCCGAAGCGCTGGCGGTTGGAGGCCTCGTCGAGCTCCGGCAGCCAGTAGCGGTGGCTGGCGCTGAAGCAGGCCCGGCGGGTGATCACGCAGGGGCGGGCCTCGCCGTGGGGGCGAAAGCGCACACCTGGCGGGGCTGCCGGGGGCGGAGGGCTGAGATCCGGGAGTGCCCCCGGGGGCGCGCTCAACCCTGTAGCCGTCATCGCGCAAGCCTGGTGGGCGCTCCATCCTAGAAACAGGATCCAGCACGCCGTCGACCGCCGCCATGCCCCCCGAGTCGCCCGCCGGATCCGGCCAAGCCCCTTGCGGGGACGCGAGCCCGAGCCACCGCCCCCTGGCCCACCGCCTGGAGGGGCTCAACCTCTATCTGGTGGGGATGATGGGCGCCGGCAAGAGCGCCGTGGGCCGCCCCCTGGCCGCGGCCCTCGGCTACCGCTTCCTCGATGCCGACCACACGATCGAGCAGGTGGCGGGCCAGTCGATCCCGGAGGTGTTCGCCGCCGAGGGGGAGGAGGGCTTCCGCCGCCTCGAGACCGCCGTGCTCGATCGGATCGCGGGGTGGCATTCGCTGGTGGTGGCCACCGGCGGCGGCGTGGTGACCCGTCCGGAGAACTGGGGCCACCTGCGCCAGGGGGTGGTGATCTGGCTTGATGCCCCCGAACCGGTGCTGCTGCGGCGCCTGGCGGCCGATGCCACGCCCCGTCCCCTGATGGCAGGCGACGATCCGGCCCGGCGCCTCACGGAACTGCTGGAGCGCCGCCGCCCCCTCTACGCCCAGGCGGACCTGCACGTGCTCCAGCAGGACGACAGCCCGGAGGAGGTGGCCCTGCAGGTGCTGGAGGCCCTGCCCTCGATCCTGCGGGAGCGCACCGCCCCGCCGCCGCAGCCCGTGCACCTGGTGAACGAGGACGGCAGCCCGGTGTCCTCGTTCAACTGATGCCGCCCGGCTCGAGCCGCACCGCGAACCACTGGATCGCGTGCCCGGGGGCGAGCTCCAGCTCGCAGGCCGTGTCCATCAGCCGCAGGGCCCGCGCCTCGGCATCGGCCAGGTCCTCGAGGTCGGAGGGCACGGCGGGGAGGGCCTCCAGATGCCGGGCCAGCCAGCGGCAGGCCTCCGCGGCCTCGAGGATCTCCTGCGGCCGGCCGGGTTCGAGCACCACGTAATGATCGAGGTCCCGGATCAGGGGATCGGACATGGCCGCCGCGCTGCTGAGCACCATCCTGGCGATCCTGCTGGCCCTGCCGGCGGCTGGCTGGGCCGCCGGCCCGCTGGAGGAGCGGCTGCAGCACTGGCCCGACTGGAGCCTGCCGGCGCCGCTGCCCCGGCCCGGCCGCGGCGACCTCGTGTATCCCTTCTGGTTCGCGGGGCACTGGAGCGTCACCGAGCGGGATCCGGACAGCGGCCGCACCGGCGATCCGCCCCTGGGCTGGGAGGTGGACTTCCGGCCCGATCGCCGGGGCCGGATCGTGGCCGATCGCGCCGCCAACGCCGCAGCGATCGGCCGGGCCCTGCTCGGGCCGGCGCTGCTGCGGGTGGAGCAGGACCCGGCGGATCCCAACCGCCAGCTGGCGCGGCTGCGGGATGGGGGACTCCTGGAGTCCACCGTGATCGGGCGGCGGACGGAGGCGGCGGGCGCGGAGGGATTTCTGGCCGATGAGCTCAGCCTGCAGGTGCTGCACGGCCCGGGGGATCCCCGCGTTCTGCGGGTGGAGACCCTCAGCCGCTACAAGCGGCTGGCGGACGGCGGCATCGCCGCCACCCAGTGGCAGGCCACCTACCCATCGCCGGCGGCGGGGCTGCGGGCCCGGCCACTGGCCAGCAGCCGCCACGGGCTCAGGCTCGACCCACGGACGCCAGAATCCTGTCCCGCCAGCTGAACAGCGGATCGAGCAGGGGATTGTCGGCGATGCCCGCCACGCCGCGACCCGCCAGGGGAGCCCCGACCACGGCCGGAAAGCGCAGCAGCGACAGCTGGGCCGCCACGGCCAGATCGGCCACCGAGAGCTGATCGCCCACCAGATGGGGCTGCCGGCCCACGAGCAGGGCGAGCTGCTCGAGGTTGCGGCGCAGCTGCTCCATGGCCCGGCCGGCGATCGCCTCCCCCACCGCACCGGTGATCGGCGAGAGCGCATCGGCGGGCAGGGCCCCCACCAGGTTGCGCAGGGCACCGGGCAGGCTCTCGGGCAGCAGGGCGGTGCGCAGCACCGGATCGGCCGCCGCCCCCTGCAGCAGAGCCAGGCGGGCGCCGGCGGCCAGGGCCGTGTCGGCCCAGTCCTCGAGCAGCCACATGCGGGCGCAGTCGGCGGGATCGGCGGGCTGCAGAGCCGGGGTGGGGTGCTTCTCCTCCAGGTGCAGGGCGATGGCGGTGGAATCGGCGATCACCGCACCCCCGTCCACCAGCACCGGCACCTGCCGCTGCCCCGAGAGGCGGAACAGCTCCAGCTGGCCGAGGCCGGGGGTGACCTCCACCACGGTGTACTCCAGGCCCTTGGCCGCCAGGATCAGGCGCACCTTCTCGCAGAAGGCCGAATATCTGAACTGGTGCAGTTCCATCGGCGGAGGGCTCCGGCAGGGGCTGGGGGGAAGGGCAGGGCGGCGACGGCCCCGGCGCTGCACAACCCGCGACAGGAACCACCGCCGGGCGGCAGAGTAGCGGGCACATGCTGGCCAAGACGCTGCGGCGATGAAGGACTTTTTCGTGAATGTGACGCGCTATCCGCGTTATCTGATCGCCTTCAGCCTCGGGGTGATCAACTCGGTGGTGGAGCCCCTGGCGCGGCGCCGCAGCAACCCCGTCACCGCGGTGGCCCTGGTGGGCGCGCTGATCAGCGGCCTGCTCAGCCTGGCCCTGGTGCTGCGTGCGATGGTGACTCCAGCACCTCTGGCGTAGCGATGGCACAGGGCCGAAGGGTGGAACGGGTGGCCGCCCTGATCCGCCGCGAAGTGAGTGAACTGCTGCACAGCGGCATCAAGGACAGGCGGGTCGGCCAGGGCATGGTGAGCGTCACCAACGTGGAGGTGGCGGGGGATCTGCAGCACTGCCGCATCTTCGTGAGCGTGTTCGGCAGCGACGACGACAAGGAGCAGGCCCTGGCCGGCCTGCGCTCGGCCGCGCCCTATGTGAAGGGGGAACTGAGCCGGCGGCTGCGGATGCGGCGCACGCCGGAGGTGGTGTTCCAGCTCGACCGGGGCCTCGAGAAGGGCACCGCCGTGCTCGGCCTGCTCCACCGCCTCGAGGAGGAGCGCCGCCAGCGCGAGGAAGAGCCGGCAGATGCGGCGGCGGCGACGCCGGAGGAGCTGGAGGGGCAGGATGGCGAAGACGCCGACTGACCCACCGGCCCGCGCAGCCGCAGCCGGGAGCGCAACCGGATCCGGGAGCACAGCGGGAGCAAACGACGATCTGCGCCGGCTGGTGGCCGAGCTGCTGGTGGTGCGCTGCAGCGGCCACCTCGGCGACGGGCAGCGCCGCTATCCCCGCTGGGAACTGGACAACGGCACCCTGCGCCGCCTGCTCGCCGAGGGGGTGGGCGGGGTGATCCTGCTGGGGGGCAGCGCCGCCGAGCTGCAGCAGCGGCTGCGCCAGCTGCGGGCCTGGGCCGCTCAGCCGCTGCTGCTCTGCGCCGATGTGGAGGAAGGGGTGGGCCAGCGCTTCGAAGGGGCCAGCTGGCTGCCGCCACCGCTCACCCTCGGCCGGCTGCACCGGCGCGAGCCGCAGCGGGCCCTGGACCTGGCCGAGCGCTACGGCCACTGCATCGGCGAGGAGGCCCGCACGCTCGGGCTCAACTGGGTGCTGGCGCCGGTCTGCGATGTGAACAACAACCCGGCCAATCCGGTGATCAACCTGCGGGCCTGGGGGGAGGACCCGGACACCTGCGCCGCCCTCACCACCGCCTTCCTGCGGGGCGCCCAGGCGGAGGGCGTGCTCTGCTGCGCCAAGCACTTCCCGGGCCACGGTGACACCGCCGTGGATTCCCACCTGGCCCTGCCCAGCCTCGAGCACGACCGGGCGCGGCTGGAGCGGGTGGAACTGCCGCCCTTCCGGGCCGCGATCGCCGCCGGTGTGGCCTCGGTGATGACCGCCCACCTGCTGCTGCCCGCCCTCGATGCCGAGCGGCCGGCCACCCTCTCTCCGGCGGTGCTGGAGGGCCTGCTGCGGCGCGACCTCGGCTTCGGCGGCCTGATCGTGACCGACGCCCTGGTGATGGAGGCGATCGCCGCCCGCCACGGCGGCGGCGAGGCGGCGGTGCTGGCCCTGGAGGCGGGGGCGGATCTGGTGCTGATGCCGGAGGACGCCGATGCCGCGATCGCCGCGATCGTGGCGGCGGTGGAGAGCGGCAGGCTGGAGCGCGGGCGGCTGGAAGCGAGCCGCGAGCGCCGGCGCCGTGCCCTCGCCGGCCTTGTCGCCGCGGAAGAGTCGGCCGGTCCGGATGCCGCCCAGCCGCTGGGGCCCCTCACAACGGGGCCGCGGCCCGAGCACCGGCAGCTCGCCGAAGAACTGGTGCAGGCCGGCCTGCACCGGCGCGGCGGGCGGATCCACCCACCCCAGGGCTCGGGCACCGCTGATCAGGCGGACGGCGGCGGGGCGGCCGGAGAGAAAGCCGGCCTGAACCTCGTGCGGATCGACAACGCCCTGCAGTGCCCGGTGCTGCCCCTCGGGGCGCCGGCCCTCACCCTGCCGGCCGCCGCCGGCTTCCGGCCCTGTCTGCTGGAGCCCCGCAGCCCCTCCCCCTGGAGCGGGGATCCCCAGGCGCCCCTGGCCCTCGATCGGCTGGGGCCGGGCCCGGTGCTGCTGCAGCTGTTCCTGCGGGGCAACCCCTTCAGCGGCGGCGCCGTGGAGGCCGAACCCTGGGCCGAGGCGGTGGTCCAGCTGCAGCGGGCCGGCCGGCTGGCGGGGCTGGTGGTCTACGGCAGCCCCTACCTGTGGGAACGGCTGGAGCCCCTGCTCACCCCCACCACCCCCGCCGCCTGGGTGAGCGCCCAGATCCCCGTGGCGCAGCAGGCGGCCCTCGAGGCCCTGGGGATCGGCACGGGCACCCGGGCCGGCGCCTTCACCGACTGATCCCCTCTCCGCCGCCGATGCTCCCCCAGCTCAGCCTTTCGATGATCGTGCGGGACGAGGCCGAGCGGCTGGAGCGCTGCCTGCGCTCGGTGCAGGGCTTCGTGGACGAGATGGTGGTGGTGGACACCGGCTCCAGCGACGACACCGTGGCAATCGCCGAGGCCTGCGGCGCCGTGGTGCATCACCTGCCCTGGCCGGGGGATTTCGCACCGGCCCGCAACCGGGCGCTCGAGTGGGTCCGGGGCGAATGGGTGCTGGTGCTCGATGCCGACGAGGTATTGATGCCGGAGGCCCGGCAGCCGCTGCGCCGGCTGATGGAGCAGCCCGATCTGCTGCTGATCAACCTGCTGCGGCTGGAGGAGGGGGCCCGGCAGTCGCCCTACTCCAACGTGAGCCGCCTCTTCCGCCGCCACCCGGCGATCCGCTGGAGCCGGGCCTACCACTCGCTGGTGGACGACAGCGTGGCGGACCTGCAGGTGCGGGAACCCCACTGGCGCATCGCCGACTGCGCCGAACCGGCCCTGCGGCACGACGGCTACCGGCCCGATCGGCTCGCCGACGGCCGCAAGGCCGCCCGCCTGCGCCAGGCCATGGAGGAGGAGCTGCGGCAGCGTCCCGGCGATCCCTACGCCTGCGCCAAGCTCGGGGCCCTGGAGGTGAGTGAGGGCCGCCCCGCCCGGGGCATCGCCCTGCTGGAGCAGGGGCTGGCCCGGTGTCCGGCCGAGGCGGTGGCGGAGCGCTACGAGCTGCTGCTCCACCTGGCCATGGCCCAAGCCGCCGGGGAGCCGGCCCAGGCGATGGCGCTGTATCGCCAGGCGCTCGCCCTGCCCCTGGGGGTGCGGCTCACCCTGGCGGCCCGGCTGAACCTGGTGGGCCTGCTGCTGGAGGCCGGGAGCAGCGAACCAGGCAGCAGCGTGGATCCCGCCTCCGTGGCGGAGGCACGCCAGCTGGCCCTCGAGGCCACCCACGTGGCCCCGGAGCTATCCCAGGGCTGGGCGAGCCTCGGCCTGATCGAACGCCGCCGCGGGGCCCTGGAGGCCGCCGCTGCCGCCTACCAACGCGCCATCGCCTGCGACCCGGAGCCGCCGGAACCCCACCAGAACCTGGCGGTGGTGTCCCTGCTGCAGGGGAACATTCCCGCCGCCCGCCAGGGCTTCCACGAAGCCATCACCCGGCTCAGGGCCCAGGGGCGCGCGGCCGAAGCGGAAGCCCTGCACCAGCGCGCCTCGGCCATGGTGAAGCTGCCGGAGTGATGATGCGGCCGGCCGGCCCCCGCTCCCGATGCAGCCCCCCGCTCCGCCCTCCTCGCCGTCAGCAGCCGCCCCGGACCATCCCCTGGCCGGTCGCCGGATCGCGGTGACCCGGGCGGAGCAGCAGCTCGGCCAGGCCCGGGAACTGTTCACCGCGGCCGGTGCGGAGGTGGTGGATCTGCCCGCCCTGGTGATCGGGCCCCCCGACCACTGGGGCCCGCTGGACGATGCCCTGGAGGATCTGGAGCACTTCCACTGGCTGATCGTGTCCAGCGCCAATGGGGTGGAGGCGGTGGAGCAGCGGCTGCGCCGGCGCGGCACCAACCTGGCCCACCGGCCGGCCGGCCTGAAGATCGCGGCGGTGGGCCGCAAAACCGCCCAGGTACTGGAGGAATGCGGCGCCCCGGCCGACTTCGTGCCGCCGGCCTTCGTGGCCGACAGCCTGATCGAGCACTTCCCTGTTTCGGCCTGGGGATTGCGGCTGCTGCTGCCGCGGGTGCAGAGCGGTGGCCGCACGGTGCTGGCGGAGGCCTTCGGCGAGGCCGGCGCCCGGGTGGTGGAGGTGGCCGCCTACGAGACCCGCTGCCCGGAGGCGCTGCCCAGCGCGGCCCTGCTGGCCCTGGAGCGCCGCTCCCTGGATGCGATCACCTTCAGCAGCGGCAAGACCGTCTCCCACACCTGCCACCTGCTGGAGCGCCACTTCGGACCGCAGTGGCGCCACTGCCTGGATGGGGTGGCGGTGGTGTCGATCGGGCCCCAGACCACCGCCCGCTGCCTGCAGGAGCTGGGCCGGGTGGAGGCGGAGGCCACCCCCCACGACCTGGTGGGTCTGGTGGAGGCCTGTGGCCGCGCCCTGGGACCGGGGGCGACCACGAGCCCCTAGAGCTCGGCGGCGATGGTGCGGTCGGCCTGGCGCAGCACCAGCAGGCCGCGCTGCACGTCAACGGCCTGCACGCTCCAGCCGGCAGGAAGCAGGTCGGTGGTGCGCCCGCCCTGGTCGCCCGGGCCGAGGCTGCCGCTCACGTTGCCGAACTGCACCAGAGCCTTGGGATGGCCGCCGGAGGCGATCACGCCGTTGAAGCGGAAGGCATCCGGCAGGCTGATGGGCGGGCGGGCCGTGGGGCTGCCGGGAGCGCCGGGGATGGAAGCGATCTCGCTGGGCAGGCGGCCGGAGCCACTCAACAGCAGGGAGCTGAAGGGATCGACCCTGCCGCTCTGCACGGAGGCCACCACCTCCTGGGGCAGGGGCAGGGGGGTGAGCCCGGCCGTGTCCGGGCCTGCGGCCTTGTCCCCCGCAGGCTTCTCGCGCGGACGGGCCGCTGGAGGGGGCGGGGGCACGAGGGCCTGATCCTGGGGCGCCCCCCCGCCGAAACCCGGCAGAGGGATGGGGAGATTAATGCCCTGGCAGCCCCCCACCAGCAGGGCCAGCCCCAGGGCGGCCGGTGTCTTCGACCAGATCGCGGAAACGGTCAAGGTTGGCCTGCAGTTCCTTGGTGACGATGCCCCCCAGGATGCTGGGTTCCATCAGGGGTGCCAGCACCCCGGGCAGCTCATAGCTGACGCTGAGCCGGACCGTGGTGAAGGCGGGACCCTGCGGATAGAAGCGCACTGCCCCCCGGGTCGGCAATCCCCCCACCGATTCCCAGTGGAGTTGCTGGGCCTCCACCCGCTGGGTGATGCGGGCCTTCCAGTGGAAGCGGAAGCCCTGTGCGGCCAGGGTCCAGTCGGTGAGATCGGGATTGCCGGGTTCGGTCACCACCGATTCGATCCAGCGCATCCAGCGGGGCATGGCCTCGAGGTCGCTCCAGACCTCCCAGACCCGCTCCACCGGCGCCTGGATGTCGGTGATCACGCTGTGCTCGAGCCAACGGCCCATGAAAAACGCTGCGAGGGGTCAGGCCACGGCCGCATTGGTGGCGAGCTGGATCGGTCGATCCAGAATCGCTGCCGCCGCCAGACGCCCGCTCATGGTGGCGCCTTCCATGGAGTCGATGTAGTCCTGGCGGGTGTAGCTGCCGGCCAGGAAGAAGTTGGCCACGGGCGTGCGCTGCTCCGGCCGGAAGGGTTCCATCCCGGGCGCCTCCCGGTAGAGCGACTGGGCCAGCTTCACCACGTTGCTCCACACCAGCTTCAGGGAGCGGGAGGAGGGGAAGAGGTTGCGCACCTGCTCGTCGGTGGCCGCCACGATCTCCTCGGTGCGCATCGGGATCCAGGGATCTCCTGGGGTGAGCACGCACTGCAGCAGGGAACCCAGGCCGGGCTTGCGGTAGTCCACCGGGCTGGCGAGGGCCAGGTCGGCGAAGCAGCTGAAGGCGGCATCGGCCGTGTAGAGCAGGTTGTCGAGGCCGGTGGGATGGGCTGGATCCCTGCGCCGGGCCTCCGCCCCCTCCCCCTCTCCCAGCTCGGTGACCCAGCCGTCGTAGCGGAGCTGCACGGTGGCCACCGGCACGGCCTCGAGGCGATAGAGAGCATCGAACTGGGGATGGCGGCGCCACTCCTCGGGCAGGAGGCGCTGGATCCCAGGCACGTCGCAGGCGGCCAGGTAGGCGTCGGCCTGCACCTGCACCTCCCCGTCCGGGGTGCCGAGGGTGAGCCCCGTCACCCGGGGCGCCTCCCCCTCCCGCTCCTCGTGGTGCACCTGGGTCACCCGGTGGCGCAGGTGGAGGCGGCCGCCACGGGCCTCGATGTGGGCCAGGATCGGTCCGGTGAGCCAGCGGTGGGGCGATCCCTTGAGCAGGTTCAGCTTGGAGGCCTCGGTGCGGGCCGCGAACATCATGAAGATGGTGAGCATGCAGCGGGCCGAGATTGAGGCGCAGTCGATGAAGCCGAGGGCGTAGGCCACCGGATTCCACATGCGCTCGATGCTGCGCAGGCTGCCGCCGTGGCCCACGAACCACTCCTGGAAGCTCACCCGATCCAGGTCGCGGATTACCTTCATGGCCCCCTCGTAATCCACCAGGCCGCGCACGATCGGGCTGGTGCCCAGGGCCAGGGCGTTGCGCAGCTTGTCG
>JBMLOS010000128.1:0-3087 GCA_049242845.1 Prochlorococcaceae cyanobacterium | reverse complement strand
CAGACCTCCTCGTAGGCGATCTGGTGGTCGTCGCTCTCGACCTCCTCCACGATGATCTTGCTGGCCAGCACCCGGTAGCCCTCCTCTTCCAGGTCGAGCGACACGTCGAAGTTGGAGAAGTAGTCCTCCTCGAAGGGGTCCTCGCTGATGCCGAGATACAGGGTGCGGCGGTAGCGCTCATAGCCCTTCAGCAGCGCCTCCCGCAGGGCGGCCTCCACCACCTGGGGCGGCAGCTTCTTCTCTTCGCTGATGTCCTCGATCAGGTTGTTCAGACCGGGGAGCAGGACCAGAGCCATGGGCGAACGGTGTGGGGCGGGCGGTGGGCAGGGGGAGAGGGGGCGACCGGGACGACGGGACGGGTCAGTCGCTGGCCTCGGGCTGGATCAGGCGGACGGACAACACCGCGCTGCGGGGGATGCGCACGATGCGGCCCCGCTGGTTGAGGCGCACCTCCTCGGCGTCCCGCTCGAGCAGGAGACCTTCGCGGGTGGTGCGCTCACCCCGCGCGTCCTGGTAGGTCACGGCCACCGGGAACCCGCGGAAGCTGCGGAAGTCGCGGTCGTCGCGGAGATCCTCGCCGATGCCCGGACTGGTGATCTCCAGAACATAGGCCTCGGTGAGCAGGCCGGACGCCTCGATCGCATCGCCCAGGGGACCGCTCAGGGAGGCGCACTCCTCGAGGCTGATGTCGGTGGCATCGGCCCGCTGCACCACCACCTGCAGGGTGAGGGGCAGCCGGTGCGTGTGCAGACGCACCTCCCGCAGCTCCAGTCCGAGACCGGCGGCCACCGGAGCGGCCAGCTCCTGCAGGTCGGGGATCAGCGGATGGGGCAAGAGTCGCAGGGGCAGGCGTGGGCGGACGCCACCGCCGAGCCTCGCAGTTCTGCAACTGCCCCTCCCGCGGCGGCTGCCTGATGGCATCCGGCCGGGGTGGAGGCCGCCCGGCGGGCAGCGCAGCTGTTCACCCTAGAGGATTGGAGAGATCCACCACCGGCGCCTCGGCGTAGTAGTCGCTGGCCACCACCTCGCCCCGCAGGGTCGCGTCCTGGTTGAGGCACTGGGAGCACTGCTCCGGGGTCTTGAGGTACTGGCACACCCGCGCCCAGAGCTTGGCGCGGCTGCCCGGCGCCCCCTGGCTGAAGAACACCAGATCCCGGCCACCGGCCATGCCCTGGATCTCCACCTGGCAGAGCGAGCAGCGCTGGCGGGTGCCGGGAGGGATCGTGGCCATGGCCGGCGCAGCGGACTGGCGGCAACTTAGGCCGATCCGCCCGGCTTGGGGTCCGCCGTTTCGCTTTTGCTGCCGCGGCGGGGCCCGGATCCCACACTGGGAAGGCGCTCCGGGCCCCGCCCTTGCCCCTGCCTGTGCTGCAGCTCAGTGATCCCCATCTGCTGGCGGATCCGGGCGGGAGCTACCGCGGCCGCCGGCCCCTGCCCGCCCTGGAGCGGGCCCTGCAGGAGGGCTTCGCCGCCGGCCCCGTGGAGGTGCTGCTGCTCAGCGGGGATCTCTGCCAGGACGAGACCTGGGGGGGCTACGTGCGCCTGCGCGAGCGGCTGGAAGCCCTGCTCGCGCGGCGGCCGGGCCTGGCGGTGGCGCTGCTGCCGGGCAACCACGACCACCCGGCCCTGCTGCGGGCCGCCCTCGGCCGCCTTGCCCTCGTGGCACCGGCGGAGCTGCGCCATCCGGGAGGCCGGCTGCTGCTGCTCGACAGCCACTGCCCCGGCCGGGTCGGGGGGCTGCTGGGGGAGCGGCAGCTGCGCTGGCTGCGGCAGCGTCTGCGGGAGGGGGAGGCCTCCCTGCCCACCCTGGTGGCGGTGCACCATCCGCCGCTGCCGATCGGCGATCCCGGCATGGATGCGATCGCCCTGGAGGACGGCCCTGCCCTGCTGGCGCTGCTGCGCGGCGCCCCGGGGCTGCAGGCCGTGGTGTTCGGCCACATCCACCAGCACTGGTGCGGCCGGCTGGAGGGCGATCCCGGCGATCCCTCGGTGGCCCTTCTGGGCTGTCCCTCCACCCTCTGCCCCTTCCCGGCGGTGCAGCCGTGCCCCCTCGGGCGGGCGGGCGATCCGGGCGGGCGCCTGCTCCGGCTCGATCCGGGCGGCCTGCAGGAGCGGCTGCTGCGCTGGGCCCCGGCTGCGCTGCCTAGCCTTGGCTGATGCACCGCCGTTCCCACCCTTTCGCCGCCCCCCTCCGCGTCGCCCCCCTGCGGGCCGTGCGCGGCTGGCTGGCCCTGCCGCTGCTGCTCCTGCTGCTCCTCTGGCCCGGTGGCGCGGCCCGGGCCCTGGAGACTCCCTCCGGCGCCCACAGCTTCGTGGCCGATGCGGCGCGGCGGGTGTCGCCGGCGGTGGTGCGGATCGACACCGAGCGCACCGTGGCGCGCCAGCCCTTCGATCCCGCCCTGCTGGATCCCCTGCTGCGGGAGCTGTTCGGCGATCCCGCCGGCAGCATGCGCGAGCGGGGCCAGGGCTCGGGTGTGGTGATCGATGCCGGCCGCGGCCTGGTTCTCACCAACGCCCACGTGGTGGATCAGGTGGATGGGGTGGAGGTCACCCTCGCCGATGGTCGCCAGCTCGACGGCACCGTGGTGGGCACCGATCCGGCCACCGATCTTGCCCTGGTGCACATCGCCCGTGGCAGCGGACTGCAGGCTGCGCCGCTGGGGGATTCCGAGGCCCCCGAGGTGGGCGACTGGGCCATCGCCCTGGGCAGCCCCTACGGCCTGGAGCGCACGGTGACCCTCGGCATCGTGAGCAGCCTGCACCGCGACATCAACAGCCTGGGCTTTGCCGACAAGCGGCTGGATCTGATCCAGACCGACGCCGCCATCAACCCGGGCAATTCCGGCGGTCCCCTGATCAACGCCGCCGGCGAGGTGATCGGCATCAACACCCTGGTGCGCTCCGGACCGGGGGCGGGACTGGGCTTCGCGATCCCGATCAACCTGGCCAAGCGGGTGGCCGATCAGCTCGGCAACGGCGGCCAGGTGGTGCATCCCTATCTCGGCCTCCAGCTGGTACCGCTCACCGCCCGGCGGGCCCGGGAGAACAACCGCGATCCCGATGCCCTGCTGCAGCTGCCCGAGCGCG
>JBMLOS010000127.1:0-6651 GCA_049242845.1 Prochlorococcaceae cyanobacterium | reverse complement strand
CAGCTGCTGTTCACGCAGCGGGTGGCGGCCTCCCCCTCCTCCCGCACCAGCTCCGAGCCGCACTCCGGACAGGTGGCGGGCAGCTGCAGCGGCAGGGCAGCCGCGGGTCGCAGTTCCGCCAGCACCCGCACCACCTCCGGGATGATCTCGCCGGCCTTGCGCACCACGATCGTGTCGCCGGCGTGGAGATCCAGCTCCGCCAGGCGGTCGGCGTTGTGGAGCGTGGCCCGGCTCACGCTGGTGCCGGCCAGGGCCACGGGCTCAAACTCCGCCACCGGGGTCACCACCCCGGTGCGCCCCACCTGGCAGGTGAGCCGCAGCAGGCGGCTGGGCGCCTCCTCGGCGGGGTACTTGAGCGCGATCGCCCAGCGGGGCGCCTTCTGGGTGAAGCCGGCCTCCTCCTGCAGCCGCAGGTCGTCGAGCTTCACCACCACGCCGTCGGTGGCGTAGGGCAGGGTGCGGCGGCGGCTGTCCCAGGCGGTGAAGAAGGCCTCCACCGCCTGCAGATCGCGCAGCAGTTCGGCGTTGGGATTCACCCGGAAGCCCGCGGCCTGCAGCCAGCGCAGCGCTTCCCACTGGCCCGGAGGACGGGGCGCGGCAGCGCCGTGGGCGGGCTGCCAGTCGTCCGGCAGATGGAGCGTGTAGGCGAAGAAGTCCAGCCGGCGGGAGGCCACCACGCGCGGATCGAGCTGGCGCAGCGTGCCGGCGCAGGCATTGCGTGGGTTGGCGAAGAGCGCCTCGCCGCGGGCCTGGCGCTCGGCGTTGATGGCGGAGAAGGTGTCCTCGGGGATGAAGGCCTCGCCCCGCACCTCCACCCAGGCGGGGGGATCCTCCAGCTGCAGCCGCAGGGGCACGCTCTGGATCGTGCGCACGTTGGCGGTGATCTCCTCGCCGCAGCTGCCGTCGCCGCGGGTGGCGGCCCGCACCAGCAGGCCGTTCTCGTAGCTGAGGGCAAGGGCGTTGCCGTCGATCTTCAGCTCGCCCACCATCGGCAGCGCAGGCAGCGGCTCCCCCGGGGCGGGGAGGCGGTCGAGCACCCGCAGCAGGCGGCTGTACCAGGCCTCCAGCTCCTCGAAGGAGAAGGCGTTGTCGAGGCTGAGCAGGCCGATGCGATGGGCCACGCTCGTGAAGGCCTCGGCGGGCTCACCCCCCACCCGCTGGGTGGGGCTGTCCGGCGTGATCAGGGCCGGATGGGCCGCCTCCAGCTCCAGCAGCTCCCGGTAGAGCCGGTCGTAGACCGGATCCTCCATCTCCGGGGCATCGAGCACGTAGTAGGCGTGCGCGGCCCGCTGCAGCAGGCGGCGAAGCTCCTGGGCCCGCTGCCGCTCCGCCGCGGTGGGGGGCAGGGCCGTGCCGGCGGGGGGAGCGGCGCTCACAACTCAGGCAGCCGCGAGCCGCTGGATGCGATCCACCCGCCAGGCCTCATCCACCTTCACGAAGGTGAAATCGAGCGGCAGCTCCTCCTTGCCTTCGGACTTGAGCTTCACCGTGAGGATGATCTGGCCCTCCTGGATGCGGGGACGGCCGCTCTTGAGGTTGCGGTACTTGTTCAGCTGCAGCCCTGCCAGGAAGCGGATGAACTGCTGCCTGTTCACATGGGAGCGGTAGTTCCTGGTGGTGAGAAGGTAGGCGCCATCCACCTGACCGCTGGCCACCTGGGTGAAGAACTGCTTGATCAGGGGGTTGATGCCACGGGCACTGATCACCAGCTTCACGGCGCTGATGGTCCAGTAGAGGAGCAGGGCACCGGCTCCGGCCATCAGGGCCTTGGTACCGATGTCACGGGCCAGTCCCCAGTCCATGGGCGCGCAGGTGCAGTCAGAAGCACAGAGTCTGACCGACCGGCCGGACAGACTGTCGAGCCGATTGCCCCGCCGCCCCCGGGACGGTGCCCGATGCCCCTGGAGCCCCTGCTGCCCCTGTTCCACCGGCTGAACCGGGAGCATTTCGAGGGCAGCCTGGCGCCGGAGGGCCGGCCCCTGGTGGCGGTGCGCTGGAGCGATGGCCGCCTTTCGCGCACGGCCGGCCTCTACCGGCGCGGCCTGCGCGGCGACGGCAGCGAGCTGTGCGAGATCGTGCTCTCGCGGCCGCTGCTGGAGCCGCTGCCCCGCGAGGCCACCCTCAGCACCCTGTGCCACGAGATGATCCACGCCTGGGTGGACCGGGTGCTGCGGCGGCGGGAGGTGCACGGCCCCCACTTCCGGGCGCGGATGGAGGCGATCAACGCCAGCCAGGAGGAATTCCGCGTGACCCTGCGCCACAGCTTTCCCCTGCCCACCGCCGCCACCCGCTGGATCGCCCGCTGCCCCCGCTGCGGCCAGCGGGCCCACTACCAGCGGCGGCGCAGCAATCTGGCCTGCCGCCACTGCTGTGAACGCTGGCACGACGGCCTGTGGCATCCCAGCTGCGTTCTGGTGTTCGAGCCCTCCGGTGCCGCGCAGGGAGCCCTCTAGGGTCGGGCGATGGAGACCTTCCTCTGGGCCCTGCAGTTCGGTGGCCTCTCGATCGCCCTGGTGGGCCTGAGCCGCGAGCGCTGGCTGGAGGGAAGGCGCCGCTGGCGGGCGGAGCGCTCTCGATAGGCTGGGGCACCCGGGTGCACGGATGAACAACGACTCCCGCTGGAATGGCTCCCGCTGGAACGAGCCCCGCGGGAGCGATGCCCGCTCGAACGACACCGGCCGCCGGGAGGCCGGCGGAGCGGAGGAGCCCGGCTGGAGTGAGACGGGCTGGAGCGAAAGCGGCTGGGGCGGGGCCCGCCCGGGAGAGGCACGTTCGGGGGATGCGCGCCGCCGCGGTGCCGATCCGCTGGAGCAGAGGCTCGACCGCTGGGTGAGCGCCGGCCGCCAGCTGGTGGATGGGGTGTCCGGGGCCCGGCCGGGCTCCCGCCCCGCCGGGCGGAGCGGCGCTTCCCGGAGCGGCTCGCTGCCCCGGCTCGATCATCTGGGCCGCTGGATGGAAAACAAACTCGACTGGCTGCTCGAGGATGGCGACGACTGGCGCGAGCCCTGGGAAGCGCCCGAGGGAAGCAGCCCCGAATCCCGCAGTGCCCCTCCCAGCGGCGGGGCTCCCCGTGGATCCGGCCGTCGCCCCTTGGAGGCGATCTCCCGGCGCGGGCGCCTCGGCCCTGCTGGCGAACGCGGCAGCAACCGCTCGATGCCCCCGGCCGCGACACCGCCGGCCCGGGTGTCCCCCGCCGCCGCAGCTCCCGACGACGCCGGCGAACACTGGCCCAGCGACGACGACTTCAGCCTGCCCCGCTGGCAGCGACCCGCCACGGCGGAGGGGTACGCGGCGCCGGCCCGCAGCGAGGCACCGGCCCCGGGGGACGCTCCGGCGGGCCGCCCCCTGCCGCGCTCCAGCCGCCGGCGCCGCCCTGCCTAGCCTGAAGGGGCAACGGCGATCAGGCCATGAGCAGTTTGGTGGTGGTGGGCTTCCCCAAGGTGGAGGAAGCCGAGCAGGTGCGCCGCGAGCTGGTGGACATCCAGCGCGAGCAGCTGATCTCGCTGGAAGACGCCGTGGTGGTGGAGCACGACGGCGAGGGGCAGGTTCACCTGCGCCAGGCGATCAACCTCACCGCCGCAGGGGCTTTGGGGGGCGGTTTCTGGGGCACCCTGGTGGGCCTGCTGTTCCTCAATCCCCTGCTGGGCGCCGCGGTGGGCGCGGGCGTGGGCGCAGCCTCGGGCTCCCTCTCCGACCTCGGCATCAACGACGGCTTCATGCGGGAACTGGGGGAGACGCTGCCGAAGGGCAGCGCCGCCCTCTGCCTGCTGGTGCGGGAAGCCACGGCCGATCGGGTGATCGAGCGACTGCGGGCCCACGCCCCCCATGCCCGCCTGCTGCGCACCAACCTCAGCCACACCGACGAGGAACAGCTGCGCGACCTGCTGGAGAAGGCCAGCAAGCAGGCCGAGGCCCTCAGGCTCGCCTGAGGCTCTCGGCGCGGTCCGCCGCGCGGTGCGCGCCGGGGCGCTTCACCTGGAAGCTGGAGCCGAGCTGGCGCAGGGCCTGGTTCACCGGCCGCACCAGCTCCAGGGGCACCTCGGTGGCCATCTCCTCGGCGGAGGTGCTGATCCCGGGGGTGCCCCGCTGCAGGGTGCTGAGCAGCTCGGCCCACAGTCCCAACAGGGAACGCTGGGCCATAGGCAGCAGGCCGTCGCGCTCCAGCACGGGCCCACAGCCCTGGCGGCTCCACAGGGCGCTGTGGTGATGGTGGCGCGGCGGACCGGTTACGGCGAGGCCCTGTGTCAGGGCCTCGGCCGAAGGCTCACCGTTGCTCTCCCGCAGGCCGGCGGCCACAAGCAGCCGGCCGGTCTGCACGGCGGAGATGCCGTAGATACGCCCCAGATCCGTGAGGCTGAGCCACTCCACCGCCGTGCTGGCGGCGGGTGTCTGGGCAGGGTCGGCGGGCACGTCAGCGCGGGCGGCGCGATGGCCACGACGGCGGGGATGGGAAGGGGCCATGGCGGCATCTCGAAACTTCCCACATGCTGCAAGTCCCACAGAAGGCGTCAATCTGTCAACTACAAACCAGGACACGCCGTTACCAACTTCAAAAAGTGTTGTGCAAAAGGCTTACAAAGCCCTTCAACGCCGCAGCCCTGCCTCCAGCGGAACGGCAACGGGCTGGTGGGTGGCCGGACCGAGCCAGCGCTCCAGCAGGGGGGAGAACACCTCCCGGATCACGGTGAGCTCCACGCCACCCCGGAAGAAGCGGTAGTGGCGGCTCCAGAAGGGTCCGGCCTGGCCGAAGCGCTGCTCCAGCCAGGGGGCACTCACCTGGGCCAGGCCGTCCACCTCCCGGAAGAGTTCGGCCCGGTTGGTGGTGAGGCTCCGCCAGATCGGCAGCCGGCGGTCCTGCAGGTGGGCCTCCGCCGCGTCGCGGTTCCACCAGCTCTCGGCCCAGGCGAGGGTGTGGGCACCGCAGCGGAGCCACACCTGCCGCCGCAGCAGGGGCGCGTCGAGCTCGGCCACCTCCGGCGGGGGCGGCCCGCCGGCCGGATCCCGGGGTTCGGGTGCCATGGCGAGCAGTTCAACCTGCACCGGCTCGCCCGTGAGGAGCTGCAGGTGGCGGGTGGGGCTGCCATCGCCGAGCAGCAGAAGCTTCCAGGGGCCGGTGAGCTGGTGGGCAGCGGCGGCATCCAGCCCGGCACGCGCCTCCACCACGTCCTGCCAGGGGGCCTGCCAGTGGGGCGTGGGGGAGGGCAGCAGCAGGGAGGGCTCGCTCATGCAGCCACCCGAGGCGGAAGCAGAACCCTAGGAAGCCTCAGAAGCCACTGCTGATGCTGATCCGGCGCTGCTGGCCGCCCCTCTCGATCACGGCGGTGTCGCCGGCGGCGGAGCGCAGCCGCCAGCCGCTGCCCCCGATCGATTCGCCCACACCGGCGGTGGTGGAGGTGCCACCGATCTGGAAGATGGCCGAGCCACCCCGGCCGGGCACCTGCACCACCCCCACCAGCTGGGGCGCATCACCGCCGCCCCCACCGGAGGACACGGCCACCTCCACGGGAGCACTGCCGCCACCACCTCCGGAGGAGGCAGGAGCTGGCTGGGCAATCGAGGAACTCACGGGCACCCGCAGGGGAGCTGCCGCAGGCGCACCGCCGGAGGGGAGGTCGGCGAGCTCCTCCATCCAGGGCTCATCGGGGGGCGGCGGCGGCAGGGAGGCACTCACGCCATCCCCCGCCGCAGGCGCGGTGGCCGAAGCGGCACCCTCAGCGCCTGCGGGAGCGGGGGCAGCGGGGCCGAGAGCCCGAAGACGCTCCACCAGAAGAAGGTTGCGCTCCTGGCGCAGGGCCTGCTGGGTGGCGTTCCAGTACCCGAGGAACACCAGGGAACTGCCGCCCATCAACAGGCAGATGCCGGAGAAGCCCGCCAGCGCCATGCCCGGGCGGGCGCTCACCCAGTCGCCCAGAGGGCGGTGCCAGGGGATGCGGCGGTCCACCACGGCGGGGGGACGGGGCCGCGGCGCCGCCGCCGGCGGGGAAGGCGGAACGGGCGCAGGCTCGGCTGCCGGAGCTGCGGCCGGGGCCGGCGGAGCCGCGGGGGCCGCAGCGGGAACGGGCGCGGCAGGAGCCTGTGCCGCTGGGACCGGAGCAGCAGCAGCAGAAGCAACCGTGGCTGCGGCCACAGGGGCAGCGGGCTCGCTGGGGGCCTCTGGCACCACGCTCTTCACACCGGTGAAGTGGAGCGTGGTCACAGGCGCATCCGCCGAAGGCGTGTCGCAGAGCTCCACCTCGATGGCGGGAACCGGATCGAAGACGCGGTTCAGCAACTGATCGGCCTTGAGCTCCCAGTAGGCCCGGGAGGTGGGAATGCCTCGACGGGACGACACGCGTGCGACTCAGAGAGAGCGCCCCACCGTACCGGCCTTGTCCGGAATTGACGAGGGCGCAGGGGACGGTGGCCCGTCCGCCCGCTGCCGCCGGCGGATCTCGAGCCAGAGCAGGAGGGCGTTCACATCGGCAGGACTCACGCCCGGCACCCGCGCGGCCTGGCCGAGGCTGAGGGGCTGGATCGCGGCCAGCTTCTCGCGGGCCTCACGAGAAAGGGTGCCGATGGCGGCGTAGTCGAGGTCGGGGGGCAGGGGGCGGTGCTCCTGGCGGCGCACCTGATCGATCTGCTGCTGCTGGCGGGCCAGATAGCCGCTGTATT
>JBMLOS010000126.1:0-5095 GCA_049242845.1 Prochlorococcaceae cyanobacterium | reverse complement strand
ACGCGGTTGCTGCGCTTGTGCAGGCGGTAGTTGTTGAAGCCGGTGATCTCCACCCGGAAGGTGCGGCCTTCCTCGCCGGCGCCCACGCCCATGCGGGTGACCCCGTCGGCCTGGACCTTGCGGAACACCGAGCCCTTGGCGTTGGGGCTCACCACCGGCAGGGGCGCTTCGGCGTGCACCGAGGGGTTCAGCCTCGACTGGTTCTTCAGGAGATCGCCGCGCACCGAGGCACCGGCGCCACGGGTGAGCTGAAGCATGTAGGAGAACTGCAGGCCCTGCTGACCCACGGAGTAGTCCCAGCCGTGGAGGTAGGGCACCATCTCTTCACCGAACCGCTCCTGGTACTCGGCGCTGTCGATGTAGGAATCGATCTCGGCGTCGAAGCCCTGCTCCTGCAGGATCGTGAAATGCTCGAGCATCTCGGCCTTGTTCTGGGGCGCGCGACCGAGCAGATGCTTGAAGTTGAGCTCGATGAAGCGGTAGGCGTTGCAGTTCTCAAAGAACTTGGAGCGGTACAGGCCGCTCTTGGCCACCTGGCGCACGAACTCACGCACGCTCAGGTAGCCGCGCCGGAAGAGGGACTCGGGTCCCTCGAGCCGCTCGCTGGCCATGACGTACTGGTTGCCGAGAACCTGCAGGTACACGGCACGGATCAGGGTCGACTTGTCGACCTCGGAACCGTTCGTCCAGTTCTCCTTGTTCCGTGTATTGGAGAAGCGCTCGATGCCCAGGTAGGCAGCGTTGGCGAGAGTCATGGGCGTGAGGGGCCGGGGGGCGGAAGACGGAAAGCGGCGCCGCAGTGATCGGAGGCACACATCGGCCGGAGGCAGAACTCGTCCGGAGGCGGACTTCGGCAACCGAGATCGGAGGGCCTGAGGAGCCTCGGCCTGAGGGGCCCCGGATGGTGCGTCAACCATGGGCTTCAGGCGGATCCTATGGGGGCGCTTTCGCTCTCCGCCCTGGCTTTCAGAATCGTTACAAATGCCGGTGCTCCGGTGGCCGCCGGCAGCGCGGCGGCGCCCCTCTGGCCAGAACGCCCGGCGCCGATACCATCCGGCCAGCTCTGCGTCGCGATTCCGATGGCAACCCCCTCCGAGGCTGCCGATCCCACCCTGAGGCTGGCTGAGCAGCTGCAGGCACTCTCCCTGGTGACCGAGACCCTCACGTACCGGCTGCTGGATCTCGAGGAGAGGCTGGCGGCCCAGGAGGTGCACTCCCGCCAGACACTGGAGGCGGAGCAGGGGGCTGTCCTGCAGGCCGCGGAAGCCACCGAACTGCGTCTGCTGGAAACGGAGGACCGGCTGGCGCGGCTCGAGGCGGTTCTCTCCGAGGGCACCACGGCGGCCCCGTCTGAACCCCCCATCCCAGAGGAGCCCCCCCGGCTGCAGGTGGTGCCGCCGGCGGCGCCCCAGGGAGAACTGCGGCTCGATGCCTGCGAGCCGCACGAGGAAGACGACTTCCCCACCTCCTCCTGGAGCGCCTGAGCGTCCGGCGGTTCTGGCCTCAGTGGCCGGTGCCGAGCATGGCGCCGGCCGTGGTGAGCAGCACCCGCGCGACCTCGAGGGCACCCACGGCTGCCACGCCCAGCCACACCTTCTGGGCCCAGGCGGGGGGCTGGCCGCCCTGCCAGGCGGGCGAGGTGATCTCACCCGAGAAGGTGGCGCCGCTGCCCAGGCCGCCGGCCGGTGCCCGGCGGGCCGAAACCTCGCGCCAGTAGTGGTCGTAGCGGGGGGCCTGCTGGTTGAAGGGAATCGTGCCGGTGGGGCGCCCCGGGAGCAGGCGAGCCCGCTGATAGGGAACCTCGTCGACACCGAAGGCATCGAGGTATTCCTCCGAGTCGAGCAGGGTGTCCACCAGGCCCGGCAGACCCCGCTCGGCGATCAGGATCGAGAGGGCGATTCTTTCCTGTTCGCCATGCACCGGGCGGCCCAGAACGCGCCCCACAATCTGCTCGACAACCCGATAGTTGCTGTTGCAGCGGTAGAAGCCATCCCGGAAGGTGGGCGAGAGCAGCAGGCCGCGCACGAAGTCGCGGGTGGTGATCTGGCCGCGGCGCAACTGCGATTCCAGCACGGCGTCGCGGTCGACCCGGAAGGCATGGAAGAAGATCTGCCGGTAGGCCCGCTCGATCAGCACGTCCACTTCCTCGCGGCTGCGGGCTGCGCTGTCTCCGGGGAGCCGGCAGCCCAGACGGCCGGTGTCCTCCTCACTGGCGAGGGAGTAGCTCGTCACCCGGGAGTTGATTGCTGTGGGTTTGGTCTGGAGAAGGGGCAGCGCCATGGCTGGAGTGAATCACGAGCGGCACGCTATGGGCCGCCCGCAGAAAAAATGGGTATTTCTGCTTCGCTCCTCACATGGCTTCACGAGCCTAAGAATGATGTACGTATCTCAGTTTTCGTGAAGCTGGCAGCTGCCTTCCCCGTTCCTTCTCGCCCGTTCCTTCCTCTGTGCTGCAGAGCCCCTGAGGTGGCTGCTTCTCAGCCGGTCGGGACCGGCCAGGGAGGCAAGGGGCCGGAGCCTCCCGGACTCAGGCGCGGAAGCTCTCTCCCCAGGCCTCGGGGATCTCATCGCTGTAATCGTGCGTGCGGCTGAATTCGAACGGTCCGGCCAGCGCGCCCCAGAGCTGTTCGTGGGTGGCGGGATCGTGGCCCCGGTCGATCGTGCGCATCCCGGCGGCATCGATGTCGAAGCTGCTCACCAGATAGGCGGTGCTTCCCTTGCGCTCCACCAGGCAGCGGCAGCCCGGCTCCACCTCGCCCACGAAGCCGGAACCCTGCTCCCGCACCACGTAACTGCAGCCCTCGAGGGCCTGCAGGTCGTCCTGCTGGATCTGAAGGCGCCGCTCCTCGTCCTGCACTGCGCCCCAGAAGCGGCGTTCCTCCCGGATGGCCTGGTTGTGGATGATCAGGTTGCCGTTCTGTTCCTCGGCGCGCAGCACCCGGATGCGGTAGGGCGTGCCCGGATCGATCGCATAGGACTGCTCCAGCAGGAGCGAGCCCGGAGCGAGCTGGGGCAGCGGCCGGAAGTGGACCAGGATGTGGGCGTAGAGGGGCGGATTGTCGAAGGCCTGGGCCTGGTTGCTGAAGCCGGCGCTCAGCATCCGCACCAGCCGTCCAAGGGAGCTGCTCATGGCTTCCGACCTTACAAACCGAGCAGCCGGATCCGGAAGTCGGCCACCTGGCGGGCCACCTCCGGGTTGCTGCACATGAACGGGTGTTCGCGCACCTGATCCAGCACCTGTTCCAGCCGTTCCTCCGGTTCGGCCGCGCTGCCGGCCATCGCCTTCCAGGCGGCATCGAAGCTCTGGGCGAAGCTGTCGGCGTTGTCGAACATCCGATCGGAGGCCGGAGGCGGAGCGGGCATGGGCCTCAGCAGCGGTCGAAGGCAGGGGGGCATTCTGCCCGGTTCACTCCCCGGGGCCGGAGGCGGAGCGGAGCGGCCGGTTCGGCTCCAGCCCGGGGCTGGGGCGGAGGGCCGGTTCGCGGCGGAGTTCGCGCTCCAGCATCTGGATGCGGCTCTCGCGCAGGCAGAACTTGCAGCCGCCGCTGGTCTGCAGGTGCTTCTCCGGGGTGATGGTGATCAGCTTCACCGGGTGAAGCGTGCAGCGGATGCGTACGGGAGTCTTGTAGCTCTTGTACACGATCTCGCTGTAGTCGTAGCGCGTGCCGAAGCGGGAACGGGCGCGGGCCAGAAAGATTTCCCTGCTGATCGGGCTGCCCATGGTCGGTCGTTGCAGCGTCGAGCCGGCGGAGGGCGGGAGGTCGTGCTCCGGAGCGCCCCTGGCCCTGCCGGGCAGGACTCCGCCGAGGAGGTCCCAGGGTATGGGCTATGGCAGTGGGCCGCAGGGTTTCGCCCCACTTCGCAACGTTCACGGGGGGGAGGGTGGTTCGCCGGGGTCGCCTCCCAAGGGGAGATTCACCAGCACGGTTCGGAGGGATTGCTACGCCCAGATCGGTTCGTCCGGGTCACACCAGCTCCTTCCAGCTCCTTCAAGCTCCTTTGCGCCGGAGTGGCCAGCAACCTCACGCCGCTCCTGCAGGGAAAAGAGGAAATCTGTGCTGCAGACTGGCGGTGCACGGAGCTGAATGCTCCCCGCCGTGCAGAACGGATGAAATCGGGAAATGCCAGGACCCAGATTTGAACTGGGGACACGGCGATTTTCAGTCGCCTGCTCTACCAACTGAGCTATCCCGGCCCGTCGCCTCGGCGACCCGCAGATCTTAGATCACGACCCTGGCGCCGGCGTGCGCGCCAGGCAGAGCAGCCCCCCCACCCGCCAGCCCGCCGCCTCCAGGGCCGCGGCGGCGGCACAGGCCGTGGCACCGGTGGTGAGGATGTCGTCGAGCAGGAGCACGGGCTGGCGCGGTCCCCCCTGGCTCTCCCGCTGCCGCCGGGCCCGGAAGGCACCGTTCTGGTTGGCCAGGCGCAGGGCGCGCCCCAGATGGTGCTGGCCCAGGGTGGGGCGACTGCGCTCCAGCAGCCGGGCGCTGCTCCAGCCGTGCAGCCGTTCCAGTTCGCGGCAGATCAGGGGCGGCAGCGGATTCTCCTTCCGCTTCCAGCTGGGGATCGTGACCAGCAGGGGCGGCTGCCGCCAGAGGGGCAGGCCCAGGCTCATCTGCTGCAGCAGGGCAGCCAGGGCCTCGCGGCTGCCCTCGGCGCCGGCCCGCCGCCGCAGGGTGAGCACCAGGTTCCGCAGGGCCCCTGCATAGGGCCCCACGGCCCACCAGGGCAGGGGCTGGGCCCCCTGCAGGCAGGGGAAGGCCAGGCCCAGCTTCTGCTGGCAGGGGGCGCAGGGCCAGTGGTGGGCGCTCGGCTGGTCGTGGCGGTCGAGCGTGCGGCGCTGACAGATCGGGCAGCACGGATGGCTGAGCAGGGCCAGGGCCCGCCGGAAGGGCTGGCCCAGATCCAGCGGAAAGGGAAGCGGTGCGGCGGTGAGCAGGGGAGGAGCTGCCTCAGGCAGGCGGACTGCCGGGAGGATTCCCCGGGCGGCGGCTCAGCCGGCTTCGTCCGGCTTCGGCAGGGCCCGCAGCATCGCCACCAGGGTGCGATGGGCGTCCTCGCTGTCGCTGAGGCGGTGATCGAAGGGCACCTGCAC
>JBMLOS010000125.1:0-3908 GCA_049242845.1 Prochlorococcaceae cyanobacterium | reverse complement strand
TCATGTGCTTGCAGATCCGATCGCTCACGGCGGGGGTGAGGGGGTCGGCGGCCATCGGAAGAGAGGAGGGGAACGGCGATTCTGGCGCTCCTGCCCGCCTTCCCCCGGCCCGGCGCTGCTCAGCCGGCACCGAAGCGCTGCCAGAGCAGCAGCCCCAGCCGGATGGCGCTGAATCCCACGTATCCCGCCAGAACCACGAACAGGACCATGGAGAGGGTGGTGCGGAGGCGATCGTTCATGGCCGTTCGGGGGCAGCGGAGGCGGAGGGCGGCGGGGTGGAGCCGCGCTCCTGTTGCAGTCTCCGCCCTTGCAGGGCCAGGCGGGCCATGCCCAGCGCCGCGGACAGGGCGGGCCGTTTCAGCACCGGCACCCCCAGAGCGCGCTCGCGCAGGAGCCGCCACTGGGGGTTGCGGGCTCCGCCCCCCAGGGTGATCACCCGGCGCACCGGCGGCAGCCCCAGCTGCAGCAGCCTCTCCCAGCCGGCCCGCTCGATGGCGGTGAGCCCCTCGAGCAGGGCCTGCAGGTAGAGGGCATCGCTCACCGGCCGCGGCTCCAGCCGGGGTTCGAGGTGGGGATCGTCCACCGGGAAGCGCTCGCCCGGGGCGGGCATGGGCCGCAGTTCCAGCCCGGTGGGACGCTCCGGATCGATCTGGCGGCTGAGGGCCGCGATGGTGGCGTCGTCGAAGAAGCGGCGCAGGAGGCCCGCCCCCCCATTGGAGGCTCCCCCCACCAGCCACTGCCCGGCCAGTCGATGGCAGCTCACCCCTGCGGCCTGCACGGGCCGGGGGCTGAACTGCTTGAGCACCAGGGTGGTGCCCAGCACGGTGATTCCGTCCTCCGCTCCGGGGGCGGCCGCGAGCACACCGGCATTGCTGTCGGTGGTGCCGGCCACCACCACGCACTCCCGTGGCAGATCGAGCAGGGCAGCGCAGTGGGGGTTCAGCCGGCCCAGGGGGGTGCCGCTGATCCGGATCCTCGGCAGGGCGGGGCTCCAGGGCTGGGAGCCGATCGACCCGGCCCAGTGGCCGGCCCCCTCCTCCTGGCGGGGGAGCATCCAGCCCAGCCGCAGGTTGTTGCCCTCCTCCCCCCAGCGCCAGTCCCCCAGCATCCAGCCCATCAGCCAGTCGGCCTGGTGGCGGATCCAGAGATCCGCGGGGCCATGGCCGGCCCGGGAAGCCCGCTCGAGCAGGGTGAGGGCCCGCGCCAGGCTGCCGCTGGCACCGGCCGCCAGGGCACACTCTGCTGCCAGGGCGGTGGCGGCTTCGGCCTGCTCCGGGCAGGCCTGGTGGTAGGGCAGGGCCAGGGCGAGGTTCCCTTCCGCCGGCCGGCCATCGGGATGGCAGAGCAGCAGGGTGCCGGAGGTGCCATCGAGGGCAATGGCACCGATGAGCCGCCGCAGCTCGGGAGGAATCGCGGCGATCCGTTCGATCAGGCCCTGCCGCCAGCCCTCGGGATCTTCAAAGGGGGCCGGGTAAGGGTCGCCCTCCTCCAGCAGCCGCTCGCCGCGGGAGTTCACCAGGGCGATGCGGAGGCCGCTGGTGCCCAGGTCCACGCCGAGGCCGAGCCACTCGCTGGGGCAGGGATCGGGCTCGGGGGCAGCGGCCACGGCCGCAGCCACAGTCTGCGCTCAGAGGGAGCCGCTGGCGGCCGTCACCGGAGCACCGGCGGCCTGGCGGAGGGTGTCGGCCATCGCCGTCACCTCCTCCCAGGGCAGCTGCAGATCACTGCGGCCGAAGTGGCCGTAGGCCGCCACATCGCGGTAGAAGCGGCCGCCCCGCGCCTGGGGCAGGGTGCGCAGCTGCAGGGTCTCGATGATCGCGCCCGGCCGCAGGTCGAAATGCTCCTGCACCAGGGCGGTGAGGGCATCGTTGCTGATCGTGCCGGTGCCGAAGCTCTCCACCAGGATGCTCACTGGCCGGGCCACGCCGATGGCGTAGCTCAGCTGCACCTCGACCTTGCGGGCCAGACCCGCGGCCACCAGGGCCTTGGCCACATAGCGGGCTGCGTAGGCGGCGGAGCGGTCCACCTTGGTGGGGTCCTTGCCGGAGAAGGCGCCGCCGCCGTGGCGGGCGTAGCCGCCGTAGGTGTCCACGATGATCTTGCGGCCCGTGAGCCCGGCATCGCCCTGGGGGCCTCCCACCACGAACTTGCCGGTGGGATTCACCAGGAAGCGGGTGGAGCTTTGGTCGGGGCGCAGTTCGAGATCGGCGGTGGCGGGCTCCACCACGTGGCTCCAGAGGTCGGCGGCGATGCGCTCCCGCAGGGCCTTCTCCTCGGAGATGCCGTCGATCTCCGGGGTGTGCTGGGTGGAGATCAGGATCGTGTCGATCGCCACGGGCCGGTCGTCCTCGTAGACGACGCTCACCTGGGTCTTGCCGTCCGGGAGCAGGTAGCCAAGGGTGCCGTCGTGGCGCACCTCCGAGAGGCGCCGGGCCAGGCGGTGGGCCAGGCTGATCGGCAGCGGCATCAGCTCGGGCGTCTCGTCGCAGGCGTAGCCGAACATGATGCCCTGATCGCCTGCCCCCACCAGATCGAGCGGATCGCCGGCGTGGTCGTCGGCCTCGTCGACCCCCTGGGCGATGTCGGGGGACTGCTGATCGAGGGCCACGAGCACGGCGCAGCTGTGGGCATCGAAGCCGCCGGCCCGGGCACCGATGTAGCCGATCTCCTCGATCACGCTGCGCACCAGGGTGTTGAAGTCCACCCGGGCCTGGGTGGTCACCTCGCCGGTGATCAGGCAGAGGCCGGTGTTGACCACGGTTTCGCAGGCCACCCGGGAGGCCGGATCCTGGGCGAGCAGTGCATCGAGCACCGCATCGCTCACCTGGTCACAGATCTTGTCGGGATGACCTTCGGTCACCGATTCCGAGGTGAAGACGTACCGGCTCATCCCGTCAAAGGTGGTGCAGAGAGTGTGCCACCTTATTCCCCAGAGTCTCAGGCTGACGTGTTCCGGGATTCGATCTCTGGGAGCACCTCCAGCTCCGACCAGTGATGCAGCTGGGCAAAGGCTGGATCGAGGGGCGGCCGCCGCCGCCAGCCGGCGGTGTAGCCCAGGGCTTTGGGCAGGCCCGCGGCGCGGGCCATGCGCAGGTCGCTGTTGGCATCGCCGATCAGCAGACACCGCTCCGGCTCCACCCCCAGCCGCGCGCAGAGCCCCCGCACCGCGCCCGGATCGGGCTTGCAGGGCCGGTGGTCGGCGCTCCAGCAGGCGGTGAAGTACTCCGCCAGGCCGTTGTGGGCCAGGAAGCGGTCAATGCCCTCCTCGTCGTCGTTGCTGATCACCGCGCAGGTCACGCCCAGGGCGCGGAGCGCCTCGAGCACGGCCGCGAGGCCCTCGGTGGGCTGCGCCACGGCGTTGCCGCGGGCCAGGCCATCGGTTTCGAGGAACACGGCATCCGCCAGGGCCAGGGCCTCGGGCCAGCCCAGCCCCACCTGGGCCAGGGCCGTGGCGGTGGAGATGCGGTTGTGCTCCCGCGAGGCCACGGCGGTGGTCCCCGCCGGGTGGACCCCCGCCGGATCGAGGCCATAGGCCCGCCCCAGCAGCTGCTCGAGTTCGTGCACCGGCCCCTCCCCCAGTTCCGGGTGGGCCTCGATCAGGTGACGGCGGCAATGAAAAACCCTGGCTTGCGCCAGGGTGATCAGCAGCGGCTCGCTGTGGCTGAGGGTGCCGTCCTTGTCGAACAGCACGGCGGCGAAGCTGCCGAGGGGCTCGCCGCGCAGGGTCAGGAAGGCCATGGGAAGAACGGCAGAGCCGCCCGGTTCTGCTGCAGCCAGAGAACCGGGCGGCCGGGAGGGCGGGCTCAGTCGAGGGTGACGCCCATGGGCTCGTTGTCCTCGGCCTGCTCCAGCAGCATCTGCTTGTAGCGGGCGGCCATCTCCTCGGCCTTGTCGAACACCTTCTGGGG
>JBMLOS010000124.1:1043-12310 GCA_049242845.1 Prochlorococcaceae cyanobacterium | reverse complement strand
CGACACCTTCGACATGGAGTACTGGAGCCTGGAGCAGGCCAAGCTCGGCAAGGGCGTGGAGAAGCCCCTGGCCCGCCACGTGGTGCTGGTGACCGGTGCGGCCGGTGCGATCGGCGCCGCCACTGCCCGGGCCTTCGCGGCGGCCGGCGCCGAGCTGGCGCTGCTCGATCGGGATGGGCCGGCCCTGGAGGCGGTGGCGGCCTCCTGCGGCGGCCGCGCCCTGGCCCTCGCCTGCGATGTGACCGATCCGGCCCGGCTGGCCGAGGCCTTCGCCGCCACGGCGGAGCGCTTCGGCGGCCTCGACATCGTGGTGAGCAATGCCGGCGCCGCCTGGACCGGCCCGATGGCCACCCTGGCGGAGGCGGATCTGCGGGCCAGCTTCGAGCTCAACTTCTTCGCCCACCAGAGCGTGGCCCAGGCGGCGCTGGCGCTCTTCCGTGGCCAGGACCACGGTGCCCAGGATCACGGCGCACCCCGGCTGGGCGGCCAGCTGCTGTTCAACGTGAGCAAGCAGGCCCTCAACCCGGGCCCCGGCTTCGGCGCCTACGGCATCAGCAAGGCCGCCCTGCTGGCCCTGGTGCGCCAGTACGCCCTGGAGGAGGGTGCGGCGGGGGTGCGGGTGAATGCCGTCAACGCCGACCGCATCCGCTCCGGCCTGCTGGATGACGGCATGATCCGGGAGCGTTCCACCGCCCGCGGCGTGAGCGAGGAGGTGTACATGGCGGGCAATCTGCTCGGCGCCGAGGTGCGCGCCGCCGATGTGGCGGAGGCCTTCGTGGCCCTGGCGGGCCTGGAGCGCACCACCGGAGCGGTGCTCACCGTGGATGGGGGCAACGTGGCGGCGATGGTGCGCTGAGGGCCGTCTTCAGCCCAGCCGCCGGGCGAGAAACAGGCCCAGCCCGATCCACAGCACCACCAGGGCCAGGCAGAGGCCGGTCCAGAGGGGCAGGCCCAACCCCGTGATCGCCAGCGGGGCCACCACCGTGACCACCCCGCCGGCGATCAGCGGCTGCAACAGCATCTGCTTCATCGAGAAGGCCTGCAGGGCGTCGCTGCGGTCGCCGGGATCGGCCATGCGCAGCAGCAGCAGGCCGCTGGCCGCCACCCCGGTGGCCTGGCCGAATTCGAGGATGCCCCGCTCGAACCAGTCGAAGGGGAGGATCCGCGGGCCGAGCAGCAGCACCACCAGCAGGTTCCAGACCAGCCCTGCGCCGGCCAGCGCCGTCAGGGGCAGCCAGTCGTGCGCCAGCAGCGACAGATCGAGGCAGGCGGTGGCGCCGGTGATCAGCAGGTCGGCCGAGAGGGTGGCGGTGAGGCCCTGGATCGAGCTCGACACCCACACCACCTTGCCGCTGCGCTCCAGCACCAGCCGCACCAGCAGCGATCCCACCAGGGCCAGGGGGAACACCGGCAGGGCATCGATCACCACGGCGAAGCCGCCGCCCAGCTGATCGGCGATCCAGCGCAGCCCCGCCAGGGCCACCACGCCGAACAGCACCGCCAGCCCCGCCAGCCCCAGGTTCACCACCCAGTCGGCCAGCCGCCGCAGCAGGGCCGGGGCCGCCACCGTGGGGCTCTCCACCAGCTGGGGCTCGTGGCTCTCGAGCGGGGCGGCCTCCTGCTCGATCGCGTTCACCACCTCCTCCAGCACCAGGTCGGGGAAGCGCAGCCAGCCCAGCCTGCGGGCCAGCACCACCACCACGCCGCCCACCAGGGTGGAGGCCAGCAGCCCCACCGTGGCCATCGCCAGGCCCAGGGGTTCACCCCCCTCCAGGCCCAGCTGCTCGTAGGTGGGGCCCATGGCCGCGGCGGAGCCGTGGCCGCCCTCGTAGGCCACCTCGATCAGGCAGGCCATCACCGGGCTCACCCCCAGCAGGGGCTGCAGCAGCAGCACCACGGCGCCGCCCACCACGAACTGGCCGAAGGCGAGGGTGAGCGCCAGCGAGAGCTGGGCCGTGAGCGGCCGCCACAGCCCCGCCAACTTCGGCAGCGGCTTGCCCAGCAGCAGGGTGGCGAACACCAGGGTGAGCAGGGGCAGGGGCAGCTCCGCCCAGAAGTCGATCACCGCCTGCGGCAGGAGCGGAAACGCGCCGGCGGGGGCGATCAGCAGGCCGAAGCCGCCCGCCAGCAGGGCTTCCGGCAGGCCCCAGCGGCGCATGCCCAGTGCCTGGCCCACGCTCACCCCCACCCCCAGCAGCAGCGGCAGCAGGCCGATCGCCAACAGCAGATCCGCGCCCACGGACTCGCCCACAGTCACCTCCCGGTGCCGCCGTTCGGGGTCCGAACGCCGCGGCGGCTCCCAGCCTGCCGCCTCACGGGGCCTCCTCCAGGGAGAGCACCCGGCGGAAGAAGGCCTCGGTGGCTTCGAGCACCTGCCGCTGCACGGCGCCGTCGCGGAAGCCGTGGCCCTCCCCCTCGAACAGCATCACCTCCACCGGCACCCCGTGGGCCCGCAGGGCGGCGGCCATCGATTCGGTCTGCTCGGGCGGCACCACCCGGTCCTCGCTGCCCTGGAAGAAGATCACGGGGGTGCGGATCCGGCCGGCCTGGAGCAGGGGGGAGCGCTGCTCGTAGAGGGCCCGGGCGGCGGGCCAGGGCCCCACCAGCCCGTCGAGGTAGCGGGCCTCGAAGCGGTGGGTGTCCGCCGCCAGGGAGGCCAGATCGGCGACGCCGTAGCGGCAGGCCCCGGCCCGGAACACATCCGTGAAGCAGAGCGCCGCCAGGGTGGTGAAGCCACCGGCGCTGCCCCCTTCGATCGCGATCCGATCGGCTCCGGCGCGGCCCGCCTCCACCACGGCCCGGGCGGCGGCGGCGCAGTCGGCCACGTCCACCACGCCCCAGCCGCCGTTCAGCCGCTCCCGGTAGGACCGCCCGAAGCCGGTGGAGCCGCCGTAGTTCACGTCCACCACGCCCCAGCCGCGGCTGGTCCAGTACTGGATCGCGGGGTTCAGCCCCGTGCGGGCCATGGCGGTGGGGCCGCTGTGGCTCTTCACCAGCAGCGGCGCCGCGGGGTGGCCGCCGCCGCGGGGGGGGTAGTACCAGGCGTGGGTGGGGGCGCCGCCGGCCCCGGGGAACCAGAGGGGCTCCGGGCGGCTGATGGCTTCCAGGGGCAGCGGCGGCGGCTCTACCGGGCTGTGCTGCCAGCGGCCCGTGGCCAGCTCCACCTCCAGCAGCCCCGCAGCGCTGGTGGGGCCGCTGGCCACGCACACCAGCCGTCCCGCCTCCGCCTGCAGCATGGCCAGGTCGTCGAAGGGCAGATCCAGGGGGCGCCAGGCGGGCTCCTCCGCCGCGCCGGGATCGAGCGGCACCGCGCCGAGCTCCCAGCGTCCCTCGCGGCAGGCGGCCGCCATCAGGGTGCGGCCGTCCCAGCAGGTGGTGCGCATGCCGTACACCCACTGGGGCATGGCGAATTCCGCCTCCAGCGGCAGCAGCGGCTCCCAGGGGGGCTCGCCCGGCTGCTCCAGGGCGGCGCAGACCGCCTCCGCCCGCAGGCGCTCCAGGTTCCACCAGCCGCTGCGGTCGTTGGCCACCACCAGGGAGCCGTCGCCGAGCCAGAGGGGCTGGAACACCGAGCAGCCAGGCCCGGCCTCCGCACTGCCCGCCACGGGCCGGCAGGCTTCGAGGGCACCGTCCGCCCCGAAGCGCCCCAGCCAGAGCTGGCTCCGCTCCCACGGCATCGAGGGTTGCTGCCATTCCACCCAGGCCAGGTGGCCGCCGTCCGGGCTGAGCACGGCGTAGCCGCAGAAGTCGGCTGCCCGGCGCAGCAGCTCCGGTTCCCCGCCCTGCAGCGGAACCGCCACGAGGTGATCCCGTTCCTGTGCCTCCATCACGCCGATCCAGCGCTGCCGGCCCGCATCGATGCGGCCATCGGCGAACTGGCGCTCCGGATCGGGTGCGGTGAGGCGCCGGGCCCCGGCCGCCGCCGTGTGGGGATCGCTCAGATCGAGGCTCCAGAGGCAGCGGTCGCGGTCGTCCACCACCACGGCCGTGTCGCCCTGCACGCTGTACACGCCGCCGCCGTAGTCGTGCACGCGGCTGCGCAGGTTCCAGCCCCCCGGGGTGAGCTCGAGCAGCGCGGATCCGTCCGCCGGCTGCAGCAGCAGGGTGGTGCGTCCCCCCTCCCCGGGGCGCTGCTCCAGCCAGAACCGCCGCCCCCCCTCCAGCAGGGGCTCCTTGAGCACGGGGGTGCGGCCCACCACCCGCTCGGCCGGGAGGGGCTCCTGCCGGGTCATCGCTTCACGTTCGAGGACCCACCTAGAATCCACGAACCCATCCACCCCCTCCGCGAGAGCCTTGGCACGCAGCTTTGCCCAGTTGGCCCGATCGGCGGAGATGCAGAACCGGGTGGTGCAGGTGCCCAAGGAGGCGATGGAGCAGCCGCCCCTGGCCATCCACACCCTCGGCGATCAGGTGCTGCGAACATCGGCCCGGCGGATTGGCAAGGTGGACGAGAGCGTGCGGGATCTCGCCCGGGACATGCTCCGCAGCATGTACAGCGCCAAGGGCATCGGCCTGGCCGCCCCCCAGGTGGGGGTGCACCAGCAGCTGCTGGTGATCGACCTCGATCCCGAGAATCCGGCCACCTCGCCGATGGTGCTGATCAACCCTGAGATCGTGGGGGCCAGCGCCACGATCGACACCTATGAGGAGGGCTGCCTCAGCATCCCCGGCGTGTACCTGAACGTGGTGCGCCCCAGCCGGGTGGAGGTGAGCTACCGCGACGAGATGGGCCGCCCCCGCCGCATCAAGGCCGATGGCCTGCTGGGGCGCTGCATCCAGCACGAGATGGACCACCTCAACGGTGTGCTGTTCGTGGACCGGGTCACCGACCGCCTCACCCTCGAGGAGGAACTGCAGCAGCACGGCTTCCGCCAGGACGACGTGGTGCCGGTGGGCTGAAGCCCCGGTTCCGCGTCTGCTTCCGGTTCCGCTTCGTTCTTCTCTCCCGTTCCCATGCCGATGAAACCGCTGGCGGGGGTCTTCCTCGCCCTGGCCTGCCTGCTCGGAATCGCCGCCACCGGCTCGGTGTTCGAACTGGCCTACGGAGATCCCGACCTCGGCGTGACCACCACCCGCTGGATCCTGGGGGCCAGCCTGCCGGGCACGGTAGTGGCGCTGCTGGTGGCGATCCGGATCAACAAGCCGGCTTGAGGATTGGGCGCCCCCCGCTGGTGCGTGCCGGTCGCCCTGCATACGATTTCCCTCACCAGTCCCCTGCCTGTCCCGCCGTGATCCGCACGATCCTCACGCGACCCGCCTTGCCGCTCTCCCTCGGCCTCACCGCCCTGGTGCTGGGCGGGGGCGGGGCGGCCCTGCTGGGCTCCCCCGCGGCCCGCGCCGCCTCCCTGTTCCAGGTGGGCGAGGTGCAGCAGGAACGCTTCGTGCTGGTCTCCGCCCCGATCGGCGACGGCAGCCGGGCGCAGCTCAACATCTATGAACAGGTGAAGGCCACCCGGCCCTGCTTTGCGGTGGGTGCCGGCCGGCCCGCCCCGGTGGATCCCCTGCTGGCCCAGTTCGACTTCACCGGGATCTGCAGCCGCTTCATCGATGCCAACGGCTACTCCGTGCGCGTCGGCAACAGCGATCTCGGCACGGTCTACCGCCTCAGCGTGATCAAGGCCAACGACGACACCCTGCTGATGGCGATCCCCACCAAGGCCGGCGCCGGCCCCGACATGGTCGTGGCCCGCACCCAGGGGGTGGGCAGCGGTTTCCTCAAGTTCGAACTGGAGCCCGGCTGGAGGCTGATGCGCCGTCACTTCGGCAACCGGGCCCTCGGCCACGTATACCTCTATCGCGAGGGCTGGCCCTCGGAGTCCCAGGCGGCCGCGGCCGCCCCTGGACAGGTGTAAGGGGGTGACCTGCCGGTTGCTAGGGTGAGCCACTCTGAACTGTCTTGCAGCGCTTCATGACCCAGGTCACCGTCGGCGAAAACGAGGGCATCGAGTCGGCCCTGCGCCGGTTCAAGCGCCAGGTGTCCAAGGCCGGGATCTTCGCCGACCTCAAGCGCCTGCGCCACCACGAAACCCCCACCGAGAAGTACAAGCGCAAGGCCCAGCAGCGCCGTCGTCGCCGCTGAGCCCCGCTGCAGGGCTTCCGCGTTTCCGCTCCCGGTCGTTCCCACGGCCGGGGTTTTTTGTATGGGCGTGATGGCCCCGAGGGCCCCGTTCCCGGAGCAGGGTGTTTCTACCTGTGTTCAGGGCGGACCTTTTCCCCCAGCCTGGGAAGGTCCATCGCCTCAGGGACCATGGAACCGCGCCTGCTCAGCCAGCCCCGCCGCCAGGGGCAGCACCGGATCGCCCAGCACTCCGCCGTGGCCCTTCCCCTGGCGGAACTGGGCTCCCCGATGACGGGCTTCTGGCTGTGGCTCAGCGAGATGGTGGGCCACGCCCTCGGCAATCCCCGTGAGGAGGGGCTGCACCAGCCCCCTGCCGTGGGGGTGCAGCCCTACCGCGACCGTCCGCGCCGGCGCCGCTGAGACCGCTCAGCCGGGCGCTTGCTTCTCAGGGGGCCAGACCGTCGAAGGAGCGGTAGCCGAGGGCTTCGGCCATGGCGGCATCTCCTACCGTGGCCTCGCCCGCCAGATCGGCGATGGTGCGTGCCACCCGCAGCACCCGCTCTGCCGATCGCGCACTGAGGCGCCGCCCCTGGGTTCCGGCCTGCCACAGATCCAGGGCCGCCGGGGTAGGGGCCAGCAGCTCCCGCAGCGCCGTGCCCGCCACGCGGCCATTGGGCCAGCCCTGCGGGTTGCGCCGCCGCATCCGCTCCCGCGCCGCCGCCACCCGGCCCGCCACCACGCGGCTGGACTCGGGGCCCTTGGCCCTGGGCCCGCCTTCCCCGCGGCTGCCGCGCCAGCAGCGCGCCAGGGCCTCGGGGGAGGGGCGGCGCATCACCA
This sequence comes from Prochlorococcaceae cyanobacterium, assembly GCA_049242845.1. Lineage (GTDB taxonomy): Bacteria > Cyanobacteriota > Cyanobacteriia > PCC-6307 > Cyanobiaceae > CBW1002. Next base: position 5,415 of record JBMLOS010000124.1, on the reverse strand, counting down.
CCTGCAGATCGATCCGATCGAGCAGCGGCCCCGACAGGCGGCTCCAGTAGCGCTGCCGTTGCCCCTGGCCGCAGCTGCAGGCCCGCTCGGGATCGCCGAACCAGCCGCAGGCGCAGGGGTTGGTGGCCCCCACCAGGGTGGTGCGGCAGGGGAAGCGGCAGCGCAGCCGGCTGCGGCTGATCCACACCTCCCCCTCCTCCAGCGGCTGGCGCAGCAGTTCGAGCACGTCCCGCCGGAACTCGGTGAGCTCATCGAGAAAGAGCACGCCCTGGTGGGCGAGGCTCAGTTCCCCCGGCCGCGGCAGCACGCCGCCACCCACCAGGGCCGCCGCCGAGCAGCTGTGGTGCGGCGCCCGGAAGGGCCGCTGCCGCAGCAGCGCCGCGGCCCCCGGCAGCAGGCCTGCCACCGAATGGAGCTGGGTCACCTCCAGGGCCTCCTCCCGCTGCAGCGGTGGCAGGAGCCCCGCCAGCCGGCGGGCCAGCATCGTCTTGCCACTGCCGGGTGGCTCCACCAGCAGCAGATGGTGCTGCCCCGCCGCGGCGATCTCCAGGGCGCGGCGGCCGTGCCACTGGCCCTCCACCTCCGCCAGATCCGCCGGCTCGCCCGCCGCTGGGGCGGCCGCCGCCGAGCTGGCTCCGCCGGGCACGGCTGCGGCACGGCCCGGATCCTCCAGCACCTGCAGCACCTCCGCCAGGTGCCGGGCCGGCCAGAGGGTGAGGCCCTCCACCAGGGCCGCCTCAGGGGCGTTCTCCGCTGCCACCACCAGGGCCCGGGCGCCGGAGCGGGCGGCCGCCAGGGCCTGGGCCAGCACGCCTCGCACCGGCCGCAGCCGCCCGTCGAGCCCGAGTTCGGCGGTGCACCACACCCCCTCCACCCGCTCCGGCCCCAGCTGGCCGCTGGCCACCAGCAGCCCCAGGGCGATCGGCAGGTCGAACCAGGGACCCTCCTTGCGCAGGTCCGCGGGCGCCAGGCTCACCACCACCCGCGTGAGGGGCACCTTGAGGCCGCTGTTGCGGATCGCCGCCCGCACCCGCTCGCGGGCCTCCTGCACCGCCGTGTCCGCCAGACCCACCAGCTGCAGTCCCGGCAGCCCCGGCGCGATGTCCACCTCCACCGTCACGGGCACGGCCTCGAGGCCCTGCAGGGCCCCACTGCTGCATCGTGCCAACATCACGCCAGGGGGTCACTGCCTGATCCGTGCCACCCCCGTCCCGTTCCCCTCCCTTCCGGTGCCATGGCCAGCGGCGAGACGATCTTCGGGCGCATCCTGCGGGGGGAGATCCCCTGCGATGAGGTCTACGCCGACGACCGCTGCCTCGCCTTCCGCGATGTGGCCCCCCAGGCGCCCGTGCACGTGCTGGTGATTCCGCGGGAGCCGATCGCCCACCTGGGGGAGGCGGGCGAGGAGCACGAGGCCCTGCTGGGGCACCTGCTGCTGGTGGCCGCCCGGGTGGCGCGGCAGGAGGGGCTGAGCAGCTGGCGCACGGTGATCAACAGCGGCGCCGAGGCCGGCCAGACGGTGTTCCACCTGCATGTGCACGTGATCGGCGGCCGTCCGCTGGCCTGGCCCCCCGGCTGAGCCCTTTCGCGAGCCCCTCCGGTACGCAGGCCCTTCCCCTGCGCCGGCTTGGCCCTGCGCCGGCTTGGCCCGGCAGCGGCGACAATGCCTGCATCCGCGCTGCCCCATGACTCCGCTCAAGGCTTTCCGCGACCAGCTCGCGAAGCTGCAGCGTCTCGCCCAGCCTTACTTCCTCCCGGTGGAGGAGAGCAGCGCCGGACAGTTCCTGCTCCTGGTGCTCGCCCTGCTGGCGGTGGTGGTGGGGCTCACCCTGCTGCTGCTCACCGGGGTGGTGGCCGCCAGCGGCTCCCTGATTCCCGAGCTGCGCGACCGCTTCCTGCCCGGGGTTCCCCAGCAGGTGAGCGCGATCTGGCAGGGGCCGATCGGCGTGGTGGTGATGGTGCTCTTCCTTGGGGGACTCGGGGTCTTCGGGGTGCTGCGCAGCCGCCTGCGGCAGGGACGCTGGGTGCCCTGGTTGCTGCTGGGGGTGATCGCCCTGCTGATCCTGGTGATCAACGGCATCAACGTGGGGATCAGCTATATCGCCCGCAACGTTGATAACACCCTCGTTGCCTACGACCAGGACGGCTTTTGGAAGACGGTGGCGATCTATGCCTTCTGTCTGGTTCTGGCCCTGCCGATCCGCGCGATCCAGAGCTACCTGATTCCCAAGCTGGGGCTGCTGTGGCGGGAGTGGCTGAGCGTGCGCCTGCTGAACCGCTACCTCTCCAACCGGGCCTACTACGTTCTCAATCCGAACGACGAATCCTTCGAGGAGATCGACAACCCCGACCAGCGGATCTCGCAGGACACAGCCAGCTTCACCAGCACCAGCCTGAGCGTGACGGTGGAGATCCTTTCGGCGCTGCTCACCTTCTTCAGCTTCATCATCGTTCTCTGGAGCATCAACAGCCGCCTGGCCCTGCTGCTGCTCGCCTATGCCACGCTGGGCACGGGGCTGATCATCATCGCCAGCCGCAAACTGGTGATCCTCAACTACCAGCAGCTCAAGCTGGAGGCCGACTTCCGTTACGGCCTCGTCCACATCCGCGACAACGCCGAATCGATCGCCTTCTACCGCGGCGAGGCCCAGGAGTCGCGGGAGGCGAACCGCAGGCTGGGGGGCGCGATCCGCAACTACGACCGCCTGATCGTGTGGACCGCGATGATCAGCGTGATCCAGCGCTCCTACGACTACTTCTCCCGCTTCCTCCCCTGGCTGGTGATCGCGCCGATCTACTTCGCCAAGGAGGTGGATTTCGGTGTCTTCGGCCAGGCCAGCATCGCCTTCAGCCAGGTGCTGTTCTCGGTGAGTTACATCGTGAACAACATCGATCAGCTGGCTGCCTTCTCCGCCTCGATCAGCCGTCTCGAGGGCTTCCAGGGCAAGGTGGAGGGGATCGGCCGCGAGGCTGCCCAGCTCGAGGCCGCAGCGGCCCCCACCGGTGCCGCCGCCCTGGCGGTGCGGCCCGATTCGATCCTGGTGAGCCATGTGGATCTGGTGCCGCCGCGCACCCAGCGGCGCCTGATCCACGACCTCAGCGTGGAGATCGGGGCGGAGCAGAAGCTGCTGGTGGTGGGCCCCTCCGGCTGCGGCAAGACCTCCTTCCTGCGGCTCGTGAGCGGGCTCTGGGCCCCGGCCAGCGGGGCGGTGGAGCGGCCGCCCGAGGGGGAGCTGCTGTTCATCCCCCAGAAGCCCTACATGATTCTCGGCAGCCTGCGGGAGCAGCTCTGCTATCCCCAGCCCTGCGAGCGCTTCAGCGACGATCAGCTGCGCCACGTGCTCGAGCAGGTGCGGCTGCCGGAACTGGTGCACCGCTATCCCGACCTCGACATCGTGCAGGACTGGCCCCGGCTGCTCTCCCTCGGCGAGCAGCAGCGCCTTGCCTTCGCGCGGCTGCTGCTGAATGCCCCCCGCTTCGTGGTGCTCGATGAGGCCACCAGCGCCCTCGATGTGAGCACCGAGCGCCATCTCTACGAGCTGCTCGTGGAGCGGGACATGGCCTTCGTGAGTGTGGGCCACCGCCCCACCCTCACCCGCTTCCACGACACCGTGCTCGAGCTCGATGGCCGCGGTGGCTGGCGGCTGCTCCCCGCGGCCGGCTATGACGTGGGCCGCCATGCCTGATCCGATGAGCGCCGCCAGCACCACCCCCGCCGCCGAATCCAGCCCGGAAGAGGCCGCCGTGCCGCTCACCAGCGCCACCACCTCCGATCCGCCGGCCTTCGGCTGGAGTGCCTACGCGGAGCGGGTGAACGGCCGCTTCGCCATGCTCGGCTTCGCCGCCGTGCTCCTGGTGGAGGCCCTCAGCGGCGACACCTTCCTCCACTGGGCCGGCCTGGTGCCCTGACGCCCTCAGGGCAGCTCCAGCAGGTCCACCTGCCACAGCCCTGCGCGCATCACCTCCACCGCCAGCACCCGGCCGTCGGCGCTGAGGCCCACGCGCCGGGGCACGCCCACTGGGCTCATCGGCAGGCTCTGCAAACTCTGCAGCGAGCGGCGGTAGAGCAGCAGTTCCGTGCGCCCCTCCAGCTGCCGCACCAGCGCCAGTCGCTCTCCGCGGGCCTCCACCGCCACGCTCAGGGGCCGCGCATCGGGCCGGTTCAGGCCCGGCAGGGGCACCGGCGCCGGGCGCCGCAGATCGATCAGCTCCACCACCTCGCGTCCCTGGCGGCCGCGGATCAGGGCCAGCCACGGGCCCGCGAGGGAGGGTTCCTGGCTGCTGCCTCCCTGGTTGAGCTGAGCCCCGATCCCGGGCAGGGGACGCGGCCCGCCCCCGAGGCAGCCGCCCAGGCCCAGGCTCAGCAGCAGTG
>JBMLOS010000124.1:0-1033 GCA_049242845.1 Prochlorococcaceae cyanobacterium | reverse complement strand
AGTGCCGCCAGCAGGGCACGGCACGCCGGGCGCGGCTGGTGCACCCCTCGCGCCGGCGTGCCTCGCGGCACCGTGGGGGAACTCATGGCGAACCCCCTCCAGCGCCGCCGCCCTGGAGGGGCAGGCCGCCCGGCAGGTCGGCCTCGAGCCAGCCGCTCAGATCGAGCACCTCCACCTGACGGCGGCCCTGATGCACCAGCTCGATCGCCAACCGCTGTGCGTCGGGGGCGAGGCTCAGCCGTTGGGGCTGGCGGTCGCCGCCGAGGGGGAGGGGCAGCAGGCGGCCCTGGAGGCGATCCTCGATCACCGCGGCCCGCCGGTCGCCGCGCTGCACGATCAGGGCCAGGTAGCGGCCGTTCCAGCTCAGCGATGGCGAGGCGTGGGGCTGGTGGCTGCGCAGGTGGCGCAGGGGCATCACCTGGCCGCTGCGGCGGTCCTGCAGCAGCACGGTCGTGCGGCCGGCCCGCTCCACCAGAGAGGCCAGCAGGCGGCCGTCGCCGCTCAGGGCCGGATCCTCACGGCTCTCGGCGCCCAGACCGCTAGAAGGCACCGTCTGGCGCCGCAGGCCCCAGGGCAGGCATCCGCCCAGCAGCAGGGCAGCCGCCAGGGGAAGGACTGCCGCGCGCCACGCTCCCCAGGGTGGGAGCAGCCGTTTCAGGGCCGGGATGGGGCGGGTGCTCAGTCGTCGAAGCGGGAGCTGTTGTCCCGCGGGTTTCCGGAGGGGCGATCCCCCCGGGGTGTCTCGGCGGGGGACACCGGGGTGAAGGTGGCGTCGCTCACCTCGCTGGCGAGGGGGGACTCTGCGCGGGGAGCATCTCCTCGGGGGCGGTAGGCCGTGCCCTGGGGGACACCCGGCGGCGTGGAGGGCGGCTCCGCGGCCGGAGCGCTGCCGGGGCCGGGGGGGCGACGGCTGGAGCGGGGCATGCCGTCGGTGGTGGCGGCGGGCCGGCTGCCGCGGCGGCTGGGGGCGGCGGCTTCACGGTCGCGGCGGCGGGCGCCGAAGTCGCTGGCTTCGCTGCGGCTGGAGCCGGAG
>JBMLOS010000123.1:0-54242 GCA_049242845.1 Prochlorococcaceae cyanobacterium | reverse complement strand
GGCTCTGGCTGGCGAGCACGTCGCGCACCTGGCTGGTGCCGATGCCGAAGGCGATCGCGCCGAAGGCCCCGTGGGTGGAGGTGTGGGAATCGCCGCAGGCCACGGTCATGCCGGGCTGGGTGAGGCCGAGCTCGGGGGCGATCACGTGCACGATCCCCTGGCGGCCGCTGCCGAGGCCGTGCAGGGTGATGCCGTGCTCGGCGCAGTTGCGCTCGAGCGTGGCGAGCATCTCCTCGGCCAGGGGATCGGCGAAGGGCCGCGCCTGGGAGGTGGTGGGCACGATGTGATCCACGGTGGCCACGGTGCGCTCGGGGTGGCGCACGCCCAGCCCCAGATCCCGCAGGGCCGCGAAGGCCTGGGGGCTGGTCACCTCGTGGATCAGGTGCAGACCGATGAACAGCTGGGTGGCACCGCCCGGCAGCTCGGCCACCCGATGCCGCTCCCACACCTTGTCGTACAGCGTTCCGGCGCTCACCCGCCCCTCTCCAGCAGACCGACCACCCTAGATCGCAGCCCCCACCAAGGGCGGCCCCTCAGGGCAGGGGCCGCAGTTCCACGATCAGCTGCACCTCATCGCTGCGGCCGCAGTCGGGGTCGCCCTGACAGGAGGCCGCCAGCACCCGCGCGGTGCGGCGCACCAGCTGCACCCGCCGGCCGATCAGATCGGTGCGCTCGCACAGCTCGAAGGCCGCCTCCAGGCTGCGGCGCACGCCCTGGCTGTCCTCCACCTCGGCGTAGCAGGCCCGATCGCCGTTCTGCAGGCTGCGCAGGATGCCCCTGGAGGGCGCCGGTGGGGGCAGCGCCAGGGCGGGGCATGCCGCCAGCAGGGGCAGCGTGGCGGCCAGCCATGGCTGGGCAGGGTGCGGCATCGAAAGGGCCAGGCTGCCCAGACCTTAGGCAGCCCGGGCAGCATCGCCACCCGCAGTGGTCGGGCCCGCCCTCACCCCTCCAGCACGCGCAACCTCAGCCGGTTGAGGGCCTCGCCGGCGGTCACGGCCTGGATCCAGGCGCGGCCCCGGCTGCTGCCGAAGCGCGCCGCCTCGCTGTGGCAGCCGTCGGGGCCGGCCACGGCGATGTGCACATGGCCCACGGGCTTGCTTGGGCTGCCGCCGCCGGGGCCGGCGATGCCGCTCACGGCGATGCCCCAGGTGGCGCCGGTGGCGCGGCGGACCCCCTCAGCCATGGCGGACGCCACCGGATCGCTCACGGCTCCATGGTTCTCTAGCAGCTCCGCAGGCACGCCAAGCAACCCCTGCTTGAGCGCATTGGCATAGGCGATCACGCCCCCGAGGAACACCTCCGAGGCCCCGGGAACGGCGGCGAGAGCGGCCCCGATGCCGCCGCCGGTGCAGCTCTCGGCCACCGCCACGCTCTCGCCCCGTTGCCGCAGCAGGGCGAGCACCACCGAGGCCAGGCTGTCTTCATCGGCGCCGTAGCAGAGGGAGCCCGTTCGGGCCCGCAGTTCCGCTTCCACCGGCTCCAGCAGGGCCTGGGCCTCCGGGGCCGATACCGAGCGCGCCGTGATCCGCAGCTTCACCTCGCCGGTGCCGGCATAGGGCGCCACGGTGGGGTTCTCCAGGGCCAGCAGGTCGCCCACCTGCTCGGCGAGGGTGGATTCGCCCACCCCCCAGAAGCGCAGCAGCCGGCTGGCGATCACCCCCTCCGCCAGGCCCTGGCTGCGCAGCCAGGGGGCGGCCGTCTGGTGCCACATGGCGTGCAGTTCACTCGGCACGCCGGGGAAGGTGAGCAGCGTGAAGCCCGGCGTGAGCGGGAAGGACTGATCCGCCGCCGGGCTCCAGATCATGCCGGGGGCGGTGCCGGTGGGGTTGGGCAGCACCGCGGCGCCGGCGGGCAGCAGGGCCTGGCGCCGCAGGCTCTCCGACACCGGCCTGCCGCGGGCGGCGAGCTTCGCCTGGATGTCCTCCCACACGGCCGGGTGCTCCACCAGGGGGGCGCCGAAGGCGGCGGCGATCGCCTCGGTGGTGAGGTCGTCGGGGGTGGGGCCCAGGCCGCCGGTGGTGATCAGCACGCGGCAGCGCCCTGCTGCCTCCCGCACGGCGGCGATCAGCCGCTCCCGGTTGTCGCCCACCACGCTCTGGCGGAAGTGGGCCATGCCAAGGCCGGCCAGCTCCTCGGCGATCCAGCGGGCATTGCCGTTGGTGATGTTGCCGAGCAGCAGCTCAGTGCCGATGCAGAGAACCTCAGCGCTGGCCATCGGAAAGTGCCGGATCCGCGGACTGGTCCTGCTCCTGCTGCAGGCTGCGCCGGCAGGCCACCACCACGCCGATCAGGATGGCCGTGGCCAGCGCCAGCCAGAGGAAGCGCATCTCGGCGTTGGCCAGCACCAGGGCGAGGGAGGCGAGCCACTGGGTGAAGGCGTAGATCAGCACCACGGTGCGGCGGTGGCTGAAGCCGGCCCGCAGCAGCCGGTGGTGCAGGTGGCGCCGGTCGGGATAGAAGGGCGAATGGCCCTCGCTGAGGCGCCCCATGATCACGGCGGACATGTCCGCCAGGGGCAGCGAGAGGATCAGCAGCGGCAGCAGCAGGCTCACGCTGGTGATGCCCTTGGCCGGACCCACGATGCTGATCGCCGCAAGGGCGAAGCCGAGAAAGTAGGAACCGCCATCGCCCATGAAGATGCGGGCGGGGTTGAAGTTGTGGCGCAGGAAGCCCAGGCAGGCGCCGGCCAGGGCGGCGGCGAGCAGCCCTGCGGCGGGCTGGTGCAGGCTGAAGCTCACCGAGAGCAGGCCCACCGCCGCGATGCCGCTGACGCCGGCGGCCAGGCCATCGAGGCCATCGAGCCAGTTGATCGCGTTGGTGATTCCCGCCAGCCAGATCACGGTGGCCAGCAGGCTGAGGGGCTCGGGCAGCACCAGCACCGGGGTGCTCGCGCCCCCGAGCGAGAAGGGCAGCTCGATCGTGCCGATCCTCACCCCTTCGCCCCACACCACCGTGGCCACGGCCACCTGCCCCACCAGCCGCGGCAGCGGTGGCAGGGCGAAGAGGTCGTCCGCCAGGCCGATCACGAAGTAGCAGAGGGAACCCGCCAGGGTGGTCCAGATGGCGGTGTCCTTGCTCACGGGGAGCTCGGCGAATCCCCCCAGGGCCCAGGTGAGGGTGAGGGCCAGGCTGAAGCCGGCCACGATGCCCACGCCCCCGAGGCGCACCATCGGCTTGGTGTGCTGCTTGCGCGGGTCGGGCTGGTCGGTGAGGCCCCAGCGCAGGCCGAGACGGCGCACCAGGGGCACGATCAGGGCCGTGAGCACCGCCGCGGCCAGGAGCGTCAGCAGGGCCGCCGCGTTGGGGCTGTAGGCGAGGGTCACAGCGGCGGGGCCGGGAGGGGAGCCGAACGGGGGCCTGCGCGGCCCACCTTACGGGCGGGGCCGCTGATCAGGCGTGCTGCAGCTGACGCTCGCCGGCGTAGAGGGGGAAGCGCTCGCACAGGGCCGCCACCCGCTCGCGGCAGCGCTGCTCGATGGCGCTGTCCTCCGGGTTGAGCAGCCGATCGGCGATCACGTCGGCCACCTCGCGGAAGGCCGCCTCATCGAAGCCGCGGGTGGTGCAGGCGGCGGTGCCGAGCCGCAGGCCGCTGGTGATGAACGGCGACTGGGGATCGAAGGGCACGGTGTTCTTGTTGGCGGTGATGTGCACATCGCTCACCAGCAGGTCGGCCACCTTGCCGGTCATGTTGATGCTGCGCAGATCGAGCAGCACCAGGTGGTTGTCGGTGCCGCCGCTCACCACATCGATGCCGCGCTCCTGGATGCGGGCCGCCAGGGCCTGGGCGTTGGCCACCACCTGCTGGGCGTAGCTGGTGAAGCTGGGGTGCAGCGCCTCGCCGAAGGCCACCGCCTTGGCGGCGATCACGTGCTCCAGCGGGCCGCCCTGGCTGCCGGGGAACACGGCCTTGTCGAACTGCTTGGCGAACTCGGCATCGCGGCAGAGGATCAGGCCGCCGCGGGGACCGCGCAGGGTCTTGTGGGTGGTGGTGGTCACCACATCGCACACGGGCACCGGGTTGGGGTGCACGCCGGCCGCCACCAGGCCGGCGATGTGGGCCATGTCGGCCAGCAGGTAGGCGCCCACCTCATCGGCGATGGCGCGGAAGGCCTCGAAGTTGATCGTGCGGGGGTAGGCCGAGTAGCCGCACACGATCAGCTTCGGCTTGTGCTCGAGGGCCAGCTGGCGGATGTTCTCGAAGTTGAGCTGCTGGGTGTCGCGGTCGACGCCGTACTGCACCACCTGGAACCACTTGCCGCTCACGTTCACGGGGGAGCCGTGGGTGAGGTGGCCTCCGTGGCTGAGGTCCATGCCCATGATCGTGTCGCCGGGCTGCAGCAGCGCCAGGAACACGGCGAAGTTGGCCTGGGCGCCGCTGTGGGGCTGCACGTTGGCCCAGGCGGCGCCGAACAGCTCCTTGGCCCGCTCGATCGCCAGCTCCTCGATCGCATCCACGTGCTCGCAGCCGCCGTAGTAGCGCTTGTGGGGCAGGCCCTCGGCGTACTTGTTGGTGAGCACCGAGCCCTGGGCCTCCATCACGGCGCGGGAGGCGAAGTTCTCGGAGGCGATCAGTTCGAGGTGGGTCTGCTGTCGCTCCAGCTCCTTGCCGATCAGGGCGGCGATGGCGGGATCCCTGGCCGCCAGGGGCTGGTTGATCGCGGCGGCGGTGTCGGCCATCGAAGCAGGAGCGGGGCTGATGGGAATCGTAAGGAAGCGGGGTGAGGCACCCGCGCGGCCCGGCCGTGGCCCGGACGGACCCGGCCCGGCGAGGCCGCCCATGAAAAAGCCCCGCCGGAGCGGGGCGTGGAAGTTGGAGCGCGCCTGGAGAGATTCGAACTCCCGACCCTCTGATCCGTAGTCAGATGCTCTAATCCGCTGAGCTACAAGCGCCTGGGCTGAGCGCCGGCGAAATTTCGCCGACCCCCGCATTCTCACCGCACGGGGGGCCCCTGCGTCAACCATCCCGCCCCCGGGGGGCGGGCGGATTCCGCCTTCAGGGCCAGAAGGCCAGAATCATGCGATTGCCGCCGGCCGCCACGCCGCAGCGGTTTCTCCTCCCCCGCCGAGCCCATGCCGATCCGCTGGTACGGCCCCGCCGACCCGAGTGATCCCACCTACCGCCACTTCGAGCGGATCGTGAATCTGGTGCTGCACGGGGCCCTCTTCGCCGCCGTTAACAGCGGCCTGTGGTTCCTGCAGGAACTGCGCCATCCCTTCGCCCACCTCGATCTGGTCACGCTGAGCTGGGGCGCCGCCCTGCTGCTTCATGCCGGTGTGGTGATCGTGATGCGGCCCGCCCGGCAGGATCCCGCCTGAGACCCGGCGGTCCGCCGCCCCACCCCGCTCCCCCTGCGAGAACCGCCCTCATGGCTCTGGATGCCGCCACGATCCGCCAGCTCACCGAGGCCCTGGCGGATCGCCTCTATCTGCAGGTGGCCGGCTGGCACCTGTATCTGGGGGATGCGGGCCTGGCCGAGCCCCTGGCGATCGAGTGCGTCGCCCGGCTGGATCAGGGGGCGGCTGTCTGTGCCCGCCAGGCGCTGGAGGCGGTGCAGGTGCCGATCGGGGGTGGCAGCACGCGGCTGCCCCTGGCCCGCCTGATCCCCCCCGGCCAGCTGCGCGACCTGGAAGACCTGCTGCAGGAGTTTGGCTGATCCGGCCGGGGCCGATAGGGTTGCCGCTCCTGCGGACGGGACGTGCTGGTCATCGAGGTCACCAACGCCCGCGACGTGGTGCGCCAGCGGATCGGCCGCCTCGGCGGACGCCTGATCGGCAAGGTGGTGGACGCCGAGGCGCAGGTGGAGAAGGTGCTGATCCAGGAGCTGGAGAACGCCTTCAAGGAGTTCGGCATCGAGGCCCGCATCTTTTCGGTGGACGGGCCCCAGATGGTGGGCCGCAACCGCCTGGAGATCCCCCTGCAGGTGCGCGAGGAGCGGCAGGTGCGCCTGCCCGAGCGCGACGGGCGCGACTGAGCCCTCCGGCTTCCTGCCCGGGCTGCGCTTTGTTCAGCCGCCGGAACGGCCCGGGAGGCGCTGGAGCAGCTGCCGCTGCAGCTGGCGCGCCTCCGGCACCCCGGCGGCGCTGGCCCCCAGGCCGTACACCGCCAGGGCGAGGGCGGAGCAGAGGCTGGTCTCCAGCAGCCGCCCGCCCAGCCCCCCCGGCCAGGCCACGGCGCTGGCCAGCCCCCAGGCCACCAGGCCGGCCGCCACGGCTGCTCCCGTGAGCAGCAGGGTGTCGCGGCCCCAGAGCCGCAGGGGCAGCCCCCCCAGGCGGTTGCGCAGCGCCAGCAGCAGGCCTGTGCAGGTGAACACGTTCACCCCCACCGTGGCCAGCACCAGCCCCGGGGCGCCGAAGTTCAGGGCCGGCAGTTGCAGGCCCCAGGGGCTGGGGCCGCCCACCAGCAGCCAGTCGAACACCACGTTCAGGCCGATGCCCGCCACCGAGAAGCGGAACGGGGTGTTGCCGTCGCCCAGGGCGTAGAACACCCGCACGAGCACATCCCGCGCCAGGTAGGCGGGCATGCCCACCCCGTAGGCCATCAGCAGGCCAGCCACCAGGGAGGCGGCCTGGCTGTCGAAGGCGCCGCGCTCGTAGATCAGGGCCACGATCGGCCCCGCCAGAGCCACCATCAGGGCCCCCAGCGGCAGCATGCTCGCGTTCGAGAGCATCAGCCCCTGGCGGATCCGGGCGACCAGCTCCGGCCGGTCGTCCGGCGCGGTGAGGCGCGCGTAGAGCGGCAGCAGCGGCACCAGCAGGGCATTGGAGAGCAGCCCGAGGGGGGTCTGCACCAGCAGGTTGGCGTAACCGAGCCCGGCCGCTGCCCCCACGATCCCGGAGGCGAAGAAAAGATCGGTGAACACGTTGATCTGGAGCATCCCGGAGGAGAGGGTGGCCGGGGCCATCACCTGCAGCACCTCGCGCACGCCGGGATCCCGCCAGTCCCACACCAGCTGGAAGCGGTGCAGCCCCTGCCGGGCCAGGGCCGGCAGCTGGATCAGCCACTGCAGCACCGCCCCCAGGGTGGTGCTGCCCGCCAGCACCACGCCGCCCACCACCGCCGCCGCCGGCAGGGTGATCTCCGCCCCCAGCTGCCACCAGAGCAGGCCGATGCCGCCGATCACGGCCACGCTGGAGAGCAGGGGGCTCACGGCCGGCAGCCAGAACTCGTCGGCGGCGTTGAGGGCCCCGAAGCCGAGGCCGATCAGGCCGGCGAACAGGGCCATCGGCGCCATCCAGCGCAGCTGCAGCACGGCGATCTCGTGGCGGGTGGCCTCGAGCCCCGGCCCCACCAGATCGATCAGGGGATCGGCCGCCACCACCAGCAGCAGGGTCACCCCCAGCAGGCCCGCCCCCACCAGGGTGTTGATCGCCGCCAGCACGTGGGCGCCCTCCTCGCGGGGGCGGCGGGCGAGCACGCTCACCATGGCGCTGTGGAACGGGCCGTTGATGCCGCCCAGCAGGATCAGCAGGAAGCCCGGCAGCACGTAGGCGTAGTTGTAGGCGTCGTAGGCGGCGCCCACCCCGAAGGCCGCGGCGATCACCTGCTGGCGCAGCAGCCCGGCCACCTTGCTCAGGGCCGTGGCCACCGCCACGATCAGGGCGATGCGGCGCAGGGACTTCGCCATCCGCGTTCGTTCCGGAGCCGTGACTGCGGGGATTCTCCACCGGTGGCCGGCGACCCCCCGGGTGGCGGCGCCGGCACAGAATCCGGCTGTCCGCGCCCTCTCCCCGTGCCCCAGCGCCCCGAGCCCTCCGCGTCGCGCGCCCCTGCCGCCCCCGGGGCGGAGCCGCGGCCGGTGCTGGCCCTCGAGCCGCTGCAGGAAGGGGTGCTGCTGCGCCGCTACAAGCGCTTCCTGGCGGATGTGGAGCTGCCCGATGGGGAGGTGGTGACCGTGCACTGCCCCAACACTGGCCCCATGACCGGCGTGCTCCACCCCGGTGGACGGGTGCGGCTGCGCCATGCGCCTTCCCCCACCCGCAAGCTGGCCTGGACCTGGGAGCAGGCGCTGGTGCCCAGCGCCCACGGCACGCCGGTGTGGGTGGGGGTGAACACGGCCCTGCCGAACCGGCTGGTGCGGGCCACGATCGAGGCCGGCTGTCTGGAGCCGTGGCTGGGTCCGATCGGCTCGATCCGGGCCGAGGTGCCCTACGGCGCCGGGCGCCGCAGCCGGATCGATCTGCTGCTCACCCCGGCGGAGGGGGCCGCCGATCCCCGCCCCATCTACGTGGAGGTGAAGAACACCACCTGGAACGAGGGCGAGCTGGCTCTCTTTCCGGACACGGTGACCGAGCGGGGCCAGAAGCACCTGCTGGAGCTGATCGGGGTGCTGCCCGGGGCCCGGGCGGTGCTGCTCCCCTGCCTGAGCCGCGCAGATGTGCGCCGCTTCGCACCGGGAGACCGGGCCGATCCCCGCTATGGCGAGCTCTTCCGGCAGGCCCTGGCGGCGGGGGTGGAAGTGCTGCCGTGCATCTATGCCTTCGCCGCCGATGGCGTCACCTGGTGCGGTCTGGCGGCGGTGGAGGAGCGGCAGGGGGAGGGCGAAGCCGCGGCGGAGTTGGGCGGAACCTGAGCATCAGCAGGGAATACGGACAGCACTTCTCTCCAGATGTCAGGGAGGTTGAAGATAATGATCAGTGCGCAAAGAGATCGGTCCCGTGGGACCACGAATGGGATAAATAGGGTGAAATTGTGATGACTTTCTGTACCTCCTTGATTTTGTGTGAATCCCTACTTCGATCGATATGCGGCTGTTCAGTCTTGTAAGGACCGCGGTGGAGGCTTCTCTCCTTCATGACTCTTTCTTCCGGGATGCGGCAGCGGCTGGAGCCGCTCTCCGCCTCCAAGGCCCTGCGCCGCCTTGCCCTGTCGTTGCTCGCCTTCGGTGCCGCCCTGCTTCCGCTCATGGCCGGATCGGCCCATGCCGCGCTGCAGAAGGTCCCCACCAACGGGGCCGACACCCTGCTGATGCTCATGGGCTCGGCCATGGTCCTGCTGATGACCCCCGGCCTGGCGTTCTTCTACGGCGGCTTCACCCGCGCCAAGAACGTGCTCAACACGATGATGATGAGCTTCTTCCTGATGGGACTCATCGGGGTGGTGTGGGTGGTGATCGGCTATTCCCTCTCCTTCGACACCGGCTTCGGCAGCCCCTTCATCGGTGGCCTGGGCCAGATGTGGCTCAATGGCGTGGGAGGTGAGCTGGGCGACCAGCCCCTCGCCGATGGTTTCGCCATCTCGGCCACGTCCTTCGCCCTGTTCCAGGGCATGTTCGCGATCATCACGCCGGCCCTGATCTCCGGGGCCCTGGTGGAGCGCATCAACTTCAAGGCCTGGTTCTGGTTCTCCCTGCTGTGGAGCCTGTTCATCTAATGCCCGATGGCCAAGATGGTCTGGGGCGGTGGCTATATCGGTCCCTTCGGTGAGATCGGCGCCATCGACTTCGCCGGTGGCACCGTGGTGCACATCGCCGCCGGCGTCGGCGCTCTTGTTTCCACGGCCATCGTAGGCCCCCGCAGCAACTTCCCCGAGAGCAAGCGCCCGCCCCACAACGTGCCCTTCATCCTGCTGGGTGCCGGTCTCCTCTGGTTCGGCTGGTTCGGCTTCAACGGGGCCAGCTACTTCGCCGCATCGGCCGCAGGCCTCTCCTTCCTCACCACCACCTTCTCCGCGTCCGCCGCACTGCTCACCTGGTGCCTGATCGAATGGTTCCGGGATGGCAAACCCACCGCCGTGGGAGCCGCCACCGGCGCCGTGGCAGGCCTGGTGGGCATCACCCCCGCCGCCGGTTTCGTCTACATGCCCCAGGCCATGGTGATCGGGGCCGCGACGGCAGCAGCCTGCTACATCGCCGTCCAGATCAAGTCCGCCATCAAGTTCGACGACTCCCTCGATGCCTACGCCGTCCATGGTGTCGGCGGTACGGTGGGGGCTCTGCTGACCGGTCTGCTCGCGGCCAAGGCCCTGGTGCCGGCCGACTACTTCCCCAAGTCGGCGGAGATTCTCGCCAGCAGTGGAAACGCCGGTCTGTTTGTGGCCCATGTGAAGGCCGTGCTCCTCTCCTATGGCTTCGTGGGCATCGGCACGGCCGTGATCCTGTGGATCGTGGGCGCCACCGTTGGTCTGCGCGTCACCCCCGAGGAGGAAGAGCGCGGTCTTGACTTCGTGGCCCACGGCGAAGAGGCCTACGACCCCATGACCTACTGAGACCCCGATGAAACAGATCACAGCCGTGGTGCGCCCCTCCAAGGTGGACCACATCAAGACCGCCCTCGTCGCCATCGACATCGTGGGCATGACCATCAACGACGTTCGTGGCTTCGGGCGCCAGAAGGGGCAGATCGAGCGCTACCGCGGCAACGAGTTCACGGTGGAGTTCCTGCCCAAGGTGCGGATCACCACCGTGGTGGCCGACGACAAGGTCGAGGCGGCCATCACGGCCATCACCGAAGCCGCCTGCACGGGCGAGATCGGTGACGGCAAGATCTTCGTCACCCCTGTGGAGGAGGTCGTGCGCATCCGTACCGGCGAGCGCGGCGTTAGTGCCGTCTGAGGGGCGATCCGCTCTGAGGGGGGATCCGCTTCCTTCCGCCAGCAGGGCCGGGGGAGTTCCGGCCTGCTCCCGGCCCCCGGCTTGTGCCGGGGGCCTTTCCCCTGGAGCGCTGCCCGGACCCGCCGCTCCAGCTCCCAGACCCCCCGACAGCCGTCCGGAGCTGCCCATAGAGTTGCCCCACCGTGCCCGGCCGCCGTGGATACCCGTGCCTTCAAACGCTCCCTGCATCACTCGGAGCGCTACAACCGCCGCGGCTTCGGGCTGGGGGAGGAGGTGGCGGGCAGCCTGCAGACCGCCTACCAGAGCGATCTGATCGCCACCCTGCGCGAGAGCGGCTACACCCTGCGGCGGGGCCGGCTCACGGTGCGGCTGGCCGAAGCGTTCGGCTTCTGCTGGGGCGTGGAGCGGGCCGTGGCGATGGCTTACGAAACGCGCCGGCACTACCCGAGCGAGCGGATCTGGATCACGAACGAGATCATCCACAATCCCTCGGTGAATGATCACCTGCGCGGCATGGACGTGCAGTTCATTCCCGTGGACGAGGGCGTGAAGGACTTCTCCGATGTGGCCTGCGGCGACGTGGTGATCCTGCCGGCCTTCGGCGCCACGGTGCAGGAGATGCAGCTGCTCAACGAGCGGGGCTGCCACATCGTGGACACCACCTGCCCCTGGGTCTCCAAGGTGTGGAACACCGTGGAGAAGCACAAGAAGCACGCCTTCACCTCGATCATCCACGGCAAGGTGAAGCACGAGGAAACCCTCGCCACCAGCAGCTTCGCCGGCACCTATCTGGTGGTTCTCGATCTGGCTGAGGCCCAGATGGTGTGCGATTACATCCTCGCCAGCGCGGGCGGCGGCAACCCCGGTCCCGAGCGGCGGGCGGCCTTCATGCAGCGCTTCGCCAAGGCCTGCTCCCCCGGCTTCGATCCCGACCGCGACCTCACCCGGGTGGGGGTGGCGAACCAGACCACCATGCTCAAGAGCGAAACCGAGGAGATCGGCAAGCTGTTCGAGCGCACCATGCTGCAGCGCTTCGGTCCCACCCAGCTGAACGACCACTTCCTGGCGTTCAACACCATCTGCGATGCCACCCAGGAGCGCCAGGACGCCATGTTCGCGCTGGTGGACGAGCCCCTCGACCTGATGGTGGTGATCGGTGGGTACAACTCCTCCAACACCACCCATCTCCAGGAGATCGCCGTGAGCCGCGGCATCCGCTCCTTCCACATCGACACCCCCGAGCGGATCGGCCCCGGCAACCGGATTGAGCACATGCCTCTCGGCGGCCGGCTGGCGGTGGAGGAGCCCTTTCTGCCGGAGGGGTCGATACGGGTGGGGATCACCTCCGGCGCCTCCACCCCCGACCGGGTGGTGGAGGACGTGATCGAGCGGCTGATCGAGCTCACCGCCTGAGCGGCAGCGCCGGGTTCGCTGTTCCCCGCGAGCGGATCCGATGGCAAGGCCTCCTTTACATTGGTTGATGGCTCGGCTGGTCGGGCTGTCGCGTCCCGCGTCGCTACACCGTTCCTGGACCGTTCCCCGTTGACCAGCGCCCTGACCCCCCTCCATCCCTCCTCCGTCGCCGGCGGTGGCGGGACCGGGATTGAGACCCCGGCCGCCGGTCCGCGGCTGCGCGACGCTGATGACAACCGCGTGCGCTGCTACGGCTCCACCTTCGCGGACCTGATGGAGATGCGGGCCCCCGCCGAACAGGTGGCCCGCTATCTCGATCGTCATGAGGGCTGGTTCCGCCGCTGCGCCGCCCCGATGACGGTGCGCCCCCATGGCCAGAACGGCTATGTGCTCACCCTCGGGCGCTTTGGCAACTTCGGCTTCGAGGTGGAGCCCACCATCGGCCTCGAACTGCTGCCCCAGGCCGAGGGCGTGTACCGGATCGTCACGGTGGCCCCCGACGGCCTCGGGGACACCGGCCTCGAAGGCCTCTACGACGTGGAGTTCAACGCCGCCCTGCGGCTCGATCAGGTGGAGCAAGGGGCGCAGGCGTCCCACGCCGGCGAGGGCACCGACGCGGCCGAGGCCCCGCTCACCCTGGTGCGCTGGGAGCTCGATCTGCGGGTATGGATCCGGCTGCCGGCGGTGATCACCCTGCTGCCCGAGGGGCTGGTGCAGAGCAGCGGGGACCACCTGCTCCGCCAGATCGTGCGGCAGATCTCCCGCCGGCTCACCTGGAAGGTGCAGGAGGACTTCCACGCCGCCCACGGACTGGCCTGTCCCCCCCGCCGCCGGGCCCAGTTCTGAGCTCAGCGGCTCAGCTCAGCGGTTGGTCCAGATCTTTTTCACGATCTCCATGCCGCTCACGGCCTGCCAGAGGAACAGGGTCATCACGCTCATGTTCAGCCCCACGTGCACCTTGCGGGCGATCAGGTTGCCCTGCTGCATCAGCGGTGAGAGGGCCGAGGCCAGGGCGAGAAGGGAGGTCATGGCGATGCCCACCAGCAGGTGGGGCCCCACGAACAGCTTGCCGTTGTTGAGGTAGGTCACGGCCATGCCGCCGAAGGTGCCGAGCACCATCACCGCCAGCACGAGGCTGCCCAGCTGGAAGTGGCGCCGGGCGAACTGCCCCTTGATCAGTTCCTTGCGCTCCTCGGCCGCGGCGGTGCGGGTCTTCTTGGTCTTGATGCCCAGGAACATCGCGTAGCCCGAGAGGGCCAGCAGCCCCCACATCATCAGGGGGTGGAGGAAGTTGAGGCCGAAGGAGAGGGAATCGGGCAGGGAGAGGGGCATGGGGAGAACACGGCCGCGGCGGCACGGCCCGGAGGCTGGCAGCGAAGCTACAACTCGCCGCCCCCGCCGTGCCGTGCCTCGGTGGCTTCAGTGTGGCTTCAGTGGAGGAAGTGGCGCCGTCCGGTGCACACCATCGCCAGGCCGAGCTCGTCGCAGGCGGCGATCGAGTCGCCGTCGCGCTTGCTGCCCCCGGGCTGGATCACCGCCGTGATGCCGTGCTCCGCCGCCAGCCGCACCGTGTCGTCGAAGGGGAAGAAGCCGTCGCTGGCCAGCACCGCCCCCCGGGCCCGCTCTCCGGCGGCCTCCAGGGCGAGGCGGGCCGAGCCCACCCGGTTCATCTGGCCGGCGCCGATGCCGAGGCTCTGCCCGCCCCGGGCCACGGCGATGGCGTTCGAGCGCACGTGGCGCACCAGGCGCCAGGCGAAGCGCAGGTCTTCCTGCTCGGCCTCGCTCGGCTGGCGGCGGCTCACCACCTGCCACTCCTCCTCGCGGCTGGCCTGATCATCGAGATCCTGGGCCAGCACACCGCCCAGCAGGCTGCGCAGCTGCTGCCGCGGCGCCGCCGCGATCGCCGCGGGGCTCAGCTCCAGCAGGCGGAGATTGCCCTTCGCCGCCAGCAGGCCGAGGGCTTCCTCCTCGAACGACGGCGCCACGACACACTCCAGGAAGAGGCTCCCCAGATGCGCGGCCGTGGCCGCATCCACCGCGCCGTTGAGCGCCACGATGCCGCCGAAGGCCGACACCCGGTCCGCATCCAGTGCCCGCAGCAGGGCGCCGGCGGTGTCGTGGCCCGTGGCCACGCCGCAGGGGTTGGTGTGCTTCACCACCGCCGCCGCCGCCCGGTCGTGCTCCGGGCCGTAGCCGAATTCCCGCACCGTGGCGAGGGCGGCGTCGAGGTCGAGGAGGTTGTTGTAGCTGAGCTCCTTGCCCTGGTGCTGCATCGCCGCGCCCCAGCCGGCAGCGGGCTCGCTGTACCAGGTGGCGCTCTGGTGGGGGTTCTCGCCGTAACGGAGGCTCTGGCGGGCGGGGAGTTCCAGTCGCAGGGGCGCGGCCTCCGGCGGGGCGGCTGCCGCAGCGGCGTCTTCGGCCTCCAGCCGTTGGGCCAGCCAGGCGCTGATGGCGGCGTCGTAGGCGGCGGTGTGCTGGAAGGCCGCCAGGGCCAGCTGGCGCCGCAGGGCGCCGTCCACCCGGCCGGCGGCCAGGGCCTCGAGGAAGGCGGGGTACTGGGCGGGATCGGTGAGCACCGCCACGTCCTGATGGTTCTTGGCCGCGGCCCGCACCATGGCGGGGCCGCCGATGTCGATGTTCTCGATCGCCGTCTCGAAGGCCACCTGCGGGTCGGCCACCGTGCGGCGGAAGGGATAGAGGTTCACCACCACCACGTCGATCGCGGCGATGTCCTGGGCGGCCAGGTCGGCCAGGTGGGAGGGCTCGTCCCGGCGGGCCAGGATGCCGCCGTGGATGCGGGGATGGAGGGTCTTGACCCGGCCGCCCAGGATCTCGGGGGCGCCGGTGTGCTCCGCCACCTTGGTCACCTCCAGGCCGGCGGCCTGCAGGGCCGCGGCGGTGCCGCCGCTGGAGATCAGCCGGTAGCCCGCCGCCAGCAGCCCCTGGGCCAGGGGCTCCAGATCCTGCTTGTCGGACACGCTCAGGAGGGCCGTGGGCGCCATGGCGACGGGATGGGGGGGGCTCGTCGCCCAACCTACGCAGCGGTGCCGGCCGCTTCCGATGATGGTTCTCCCCCGTGCCGCGTCCATGAGTCCTCCCTCCGCCCCGGCCCCGGATCAGCTGCGGCGCGGTCCGGAGGAGGCCAGCCACCGGCTCGTGCTGCTGCACGGCTGGGGCGCCGATGCCGATGACCTGCTCGATCTGGCCGACCTGCTGGTTCCCCCCACGGTGAGCGTGGTGGCGCTGCGGGCTCCGGAGCCCCACCCCTCCGGCTACGGGCGGCAGTGGTACGACCTGCAGCCGATCGACTGGGGCGCCCTGCCGGCCGCGCGTGCGTCCCTCACCGGCCGCCTGCAGGATCTGGCCCGGAGCGTGCCGCTGCCCCGCACCGTGCTGCTGGGCTTCTCCCAGGGGGCGGCCCTCGCCCTCGACGCCGGCTGTGCCCTGCCGCTGGCGGGGATCGTGGCCTGCAGCGGCTATCCCCACGAGGGCTGGCAGCCTCCCGCGGCGGCGGCCCTGCCGCCGGTGCTGCTCAGCCACGGCCGCCAGGATCCGGTGGTGCCCTATGCGGCCAGCGAGGAGCTGCTGCGGCGGCTGCAGGGTGCCGGCGGCAGGGCCGAGCTGCTGCCCTTCGAGGGCGGCCACACGATCGATGCGGCGGTGCTCCCCGTGCTGGCGGGCTTCGTGCGGGAGCGCCTCGGCTGAGGGGTCCAGCCAACCAGCTGCCAGCAAAAAGCCCGCTCCGGCAGGGAGCGGGCGTGGCGGCTTACGGAAAGCGGCGCACTTCATTCGGGGCAGCGTGAGCTGCGCTCCGGATCAGACGAAGGCGTACTCGTACTCCTCCATTTCCTCCCAGTCGTCGGCGGCGAGGGCCTCAAGGCCTTCGAACAGCACCTCTTCGCCGATCTCATCGACGATCAGGCGCAGGGAGGGGAACAGGAAGTGGTTCTCCTCGGCGTACTGGGCGCTGAACAGGCCCTTCTCGCCCCAGAAGAAGCGGTCGGTGGTGTGCTCGTTGCGGCGCACGTTCAGGATCGCCGGCGGCACCAGGTTTCCTTCCGCGATGTAGCGGCGGGCCGCCGTGACGGGCTTGTGGGAGCCGGTCTCGAGGTTGAAGGTGGGGACATGGGCCAGGACACGCTGGCCGGCCAGGCGGCGACGGCTGATCCGCTTGCGCTTTTTGGACATGAGGAGGCTCCCGGGCGGGCGGGAGGCTGAAGAGGAGAAGGGGGAGGGACGACAGATCCAGCTGACACGCCGGACTTGTCAGCCGCGGTTCCGGAGGGAACCCACGGACGACGCCCAATCGTCTGTCGTCCGGAACGGATCTCCGCAGCGCCTCCAGGGAAGGCACCACGGCGGCCGCAATCGTCAACAGCACCAGGGGCCCGTCGAGACGGGCCCCTGGCAGGGGAGGGGACGCTCCTGCTTCTGCTGTAGCCTGATTTACGCGGAAGCGCAACGTAGGCCGTGACGACTGGGACTTGCCGCCCGCTCGCGGACTGGGAAGTATTGGTCGATACCAAGATCTTAAGACTTTTTGTCGGATTTCCAACGGTCCGGCCGATTTTTTTTCCGGACTCCGCCGGCCACCCCCTCTGATGCAGGTCTCGGAGCGGTTTCTGGCTCTGCTGACCAGCCAGCTGGCCCAGTTCGTGGACCGCGACGATCTGCGCTCGGTGGTGGTCTACCTGGCCCTGCCCGACCCCGAGGGGCGCCCCCACCTGGTGCCGGTGGGGCACTGGCCTCCGGAGGTGCGCGCCCTCCCCGCGGTGGCGATGGACCGCAGCCTGCAGGTGCCGGGGGGGGGGGGGCGCCGCCCCCCCCCCCCCCCCCACGACCGGGCCCTGCTCGGGGCGCTGCAGGTGGAATGCCGCAGCCCCGCCTGGCCGCTGCCCCTGCTGCAGCGCCTCGAAGCGGTGGCCCACAGCCTCACCGAGTCCCTGCGGCTCGATCTGGAGCGCCAGCACCTGCTGCAGCGCCAGCAGCGCCAGGACGAGCAGCTGCGCCTGCTGGTGCACCAGCTCCGCAATCCCCTGGCGGCCCTGCGCACCTTCGCCCAGCTGCTGCGGCGGCGCCTCGACCAGGATCCCGCCACCCGGCCCCTGGTGGAGGGGCTGCTGGCGGAGGAACGGCAGCTGAACCGCTATGTGGAGGCGATCAGTGCCCTGGCGCCCCCCGAGGCTCTGGCCGTTTCGCCGGCCACCGCGCCCCTGCTGCTGCCGCCGGGGCTGGCGGGGGCGGAGAGCCAGCCCCTGGCCGAGGTGGTGGAGCCGCTCTTGCAGCGCGCCGATGCCATGGCCGCCCTGCAGGGTCGCGCCTGGCACGGCCCCGGTGCGCTGCCCGCCTGGAGCGGCGACAGCGCCGCCGTGGCCGAGATCCTGGCCAACCTGCTCGAGAACGCCTTCCGCTACAGCCCGGCCGGGGCCCCGATCGGCCTGCAAGTGCAGGGCGAAGCCGACCCCCTGGGGCTGAGCGTCTGGGATGGGGGGCCGCCCATCCCCGCGGAGGAGCGGGAGGCGATCTTCGGGCGGGGGGTGCGCGGCAGCGCCGGCCGCCAGCGCCCCGGCACCGGGCTGGGGCTGGCCCTGGCCCGCGACCTGGCCCGCCAGCTGGGCGGTGAGCTGGAGCTGCTCCCCTCCCCGGCCAGCCTCGATTCCGCCCTGCCCCTCCAGGGCAACGTCTTCCGGCTCAGCCTGCCCCGCTCCCCCCGGCCGTCAGCAGCGCCCCGGCCAGCAGCAGGGTGAGGCTCTCGGTCCACTCCACGCAGGCGCCGTAGCTGTCGCCGCTGTGGCTGCCGAGCCTGCGCCCCAGCCAGAGGGGCACCGCCACCGCCGGGATCGCACCGGCCGCCCCGGCCAGGAGCACGGTTCCGGCGCCTCCGGCCAGCAGGGTCGCCCCCGCCCCGGCCAGCAGCACGGCCGCGGGGAGCAGCTCCCGCGCCAGGCCGCGGCTGCCCTCCCGGTGGAAAGAGGCGCTGCCGCGGGCACTGCGGTAGGGGAAGCGGTGCATGGCGATCAGTGGCGCCACCCGCCCCCAGAAGCCTGCCCACACCAGGGCGGCCGGCGCGGCCGCCGGCGCCGCGGCCGCCAGCCAGGCCAGGCCCGCCAGCCGCAGCAGCAGCAGCTGGGCCAGGGCCAGCACGCCGCTGGCCCCCACCCGGCTGTCGGCCATCGCCTCCTGGCAGCGCTCCCCCGCCGCCAGGCCATCGGCGGTGTCCATGGCGCCATCGGCGTGCAGCCCGCCGCTGAGGCCGTTGCCGAGCGCGATCACCAGGGCGGCCTGGGTGAGCAGGGGGGCGCGCCCCTCCAGGACCACCCACAGCAGGGCCTGGCTGCCCCCCAGCAGGGCACCGATCCAGGGCGCGAAGCGGGCGATCCGCGCGAAGCGGGGCTCAATCCCGGGCCAGGCCGGCAGCACGGTGTAGAAGATCCAGGCGCCGGCCAGATCCCCCAGCCAGCCGCCCCCGGGAGCGGGGGGCGGGCCTGGCTCCTGGGAAGGCGGGCCGGAGGGGGATGACACGTAGCGTCAGCGCAGCACCACCACGGCGCCATCGAGACCCCATTCTCCTTTGCGATCACCGACCGCTGCCGCTGCACCCGGGCCCGCTGCGGCCGCTTCCACACCCCCCACGGCGTGGTGGAGACGCCCCGCTTCATGCCGGTGGGCACCGCCGCCACGGTGAAGGGGATCACGGCTCCCCAGCTGGCCGAGACCGGCAGTCAGATGGTGCTGGCGAACACCTACCACCTCCATCTCCAGCCCGGCGAAACCGTGGTGGAGGAGGCCGGCGGCCTGCACCGCTTCATGGGCTGGAAGGGACCGCTGCTCACCGATTCCGGCGGCTTCCAGGTGTTCAGCCTCGGCGCCATCAACCGCATCGATGACACCGGCGTGGTGTTCCGCTCCCCCCGGGACGGCGCCCGCATCCAGCTCACCCCCGAGCGGGCCATGGAGATCCAGGAGGCCCTCGGCGCCGATGTGGCCATGGCCTTCGACCAGTGCCCCCCCTATCCCGCCTCCGAAACGGAGGTGTCCGCCGCCTGCCGCCGCACCCTCCACTGGCTGGAGCGCTGCGTGACCACCCACCGGCGCCCCGATCAGGCCCTGTTCGGCATCGCCCAGGGCGGCTGCTATCCCCATCTGCGCGAGGAATCCACCCGGGCGGTGGCCTCCTTCGATCTGCCGGGCATCGCCGTGGGCGGGGTGAGCGTGGGGGAGCCCCCGGAGGAGATGCACAGGATCGTGCGGCTGGTGGCCCCGCTGCTGCCGGAGCAGAAGCCGCACTATCTGATGGGGGTGGGCAGCCTGCGGGAGATGGCGATCGCCGTGGCCCACGGCTTCGACCTGTTCGACTGCGTGCTCCCCACCCGCCTGGGCCGCCACGGCACCGCCCTGGTGAACGGCGAGCGCTGGAATCTGCGCAATGCCCGCTTCCGGCATGACCACGCTCCCCTCGATGGGCGCTGCCCCTGCCTGGCCTGCCGCCACCACAGCCGCGCCTACCTGCACCACCTGATCCGCAGCGGCGAGATGCTCGGCCGCACCCTGCTCAGCCTGCACAACATCACCACCCTGGTGCGCTTCACCACGGCCATGGGCCAGGCCATCCGCGAGGGCTGTTTTTCAGAGGATTTCGCTCCGTGGGAGCCGGATTCGGAGGCGGCGCACACGTGGTAGGTTCCGACCACCGCACTGTTCCAGGGATGGCTCTCTCCTCGCTGCTGGCCGGCTCCGCCCTCCACACCATGGCCCAGCTGCCCGAGGCCTACCAGGCGTTCGGCCCCCTGGTGGACATCCTGCCGATCATTCCCCTGTTCTTCCTGCTGCTTGCCTTCGTGTGGCAGGCCTCCGTGGGCTTCCGCTGAACGGCCTGATCACCTGAAGAGCAACGGCCACCGGCGGGATCAGACCCGGCCGGTGGTTTTGTCTGTGGCTCCAGGCACGCCGGTGGGGAGAGGCGCCGCGAAGGTCGGCCGGCGGCTGCCGTGGCGCAGCACGGCCCAGGCGAAGGCCGGCAGGGCCAGCATCCGCCGCCAGCGGCTCGGCTCCTGGATCAGCCGGTAGAGCCATTCGATGTGCAGGGCCCCCATCCAGCCGGGTGCCCGTTTCTTGGTGCCGGCCCACACGTCGAAGCTGCCGCCCACCCCCATCCAGAGGCCGCCGCGGCGCCCCGGGAAGCGCTGGATCCAGGTTTCCTGGCGGGGCACCCCCAGGGCCACGAGCACCAGGTCGGGATTGGCCCGGCGGAGCTGCTCCTCCAGGCCCGGCCAGGCCTCCGGCGGCTGGTAGCCGTGGCAGGCGAACACCGGCGACAGCCCCGGCAGCGCCTGCCGCAGCCGCTCCAGCAGCGCCTCCATCACCGCCGGCGAAGCGCCCACCAGCGCCACCCGCCAGCCGCCAGCGGCGGCCTCCTCCAGCAGGCGATGGGCCAGTTCGATGCCGGGGGTGCGCCGCACCCGGAAGCCCTGCAGGCCCACGGCCCACACCACCCCGGCCCCATCGGGGATCACCAGGTCCGCCCCCTCCACCGCCGCGCCGAGCTCCGGATCCGCCAGGGCCGCCATCGTCATCTCGGCGTTGAGGGTCACCACCTGGCCTCCCCCCCGCTCCCGCAGCGCCAGGGCGGCGGCGAACACATCGCTGCCCACATCCACCGGCACGCCCAGGACCCGGGTGCGGCGGAGATCGGTCGCCTTCGCTGCCATGGCCGGGAATCGCTGCGCGAGAGAATCTATGGCTCACGGTGGACGCATGCAGATCTCCAGCGCCTCCTTCGACGCCCTCGTCCCGGCGGTTCCGATCCCCCCGGACATGGAGGGCGGGGAAGCCACCCGGGCGGCCCTGGCCCTGCTGGAGCGGCTCGACCAGCAGATCGAGCAGGTGGTGCTGCGGCGCCAGCATCCGCTCACCGGCCTGCTGCCGGCCAGCACGGCCCACACCGTGCACGGCAACTACGGCGATGCCTGGGTGCGCGACTGCGTGTACTCCATCCAGTGCGTCTGGGGGCTGGCCCTGGCCCACCGGCGGCTGAACGGGCCGGGCCGGCGCCCCCATGAGCTCGAGCAGCGGGTGCTGCAGCTGATGCGCGGCCTGCTCACAGCCATGCTCCGCCAGGCGGAGAAGGTGGAGCGCTTCAAGGGCAGCCTCGATCGGCTCGATGCCATCCACGCCAAGTTCGACACCGCCACCGGCGATCCGGTGGTGCCCGACGACGGCTGGGGGCATCTGCAGCTCGATGCCACCGCCCTGTTCCTGCTGCAGCTGGCCCAGCTCACCCGCTCCGGCCTGGTGATCGTGCAGACCAGCCACGAGCGGGATTTCGTCCAGAACCTGGTGTACTACGTGGCCCGGGCCTACCGGGTGGCCGACTACGGCATCTGGGAGCGGGGCGACAAGGGCAACCACGGGCTGCCGGAGCGGAACGCCAGCTCGATCGGCATGGTGAAGGCCGCCCTCGAGGCCCTGGAGGACCTCGACCTCTACGGCCCCCACGGCGACGGCAGCTTCCGCCTCACCATTCCCCACGACGCGATGGTGCGGCTGCGGCGCGCCCTGCTCAACCTGCTGCCGCGCGAATCCGCCAGCAAGGAGGCCGACAGCGCCTGCCTCGCGGTGATCGGCTACCCCGCCTGGGCCGTGGAGGACCCCGGTCTGGTGGAGCGCACCCGCCGCCGCATCCGCCGCGACCTGGGCGGGGCCTACGGCTACAAGCGCTTCCGCCGCGATGGCCACCAGACCGTGGTGGAGGACGTGACCCGTCTGCACTACGAGCTTGAGGAGCTGGCCCAGTTCGAGCACATCGAGTGCGAATGGCCCCTCTTCCTGGCCTATGAGCTGGTGACCGCCTGCTGCGAGGGGCGCTGGGAGGAGGCGCGGCGCTGGCGGGAGCGGCTGGATGCGGTGAGCGTGGAGGTGGAAGGGGTTCCTCTGCTGCCGGAGCTCTACCGGGTGCCGGAGGAGGCGATCGAGGCCGAGCGGGCCATCCCGGGCAGCCAGGAACGCGAGCCCAATGAGAACGTGCCGCTGCTCTGGACCCAGAGCCTCACCTGGCTGGGGGATCTGCTGCTGCATGGCCTGATCACCCCGGCCGATCTCGACCCCAGCGGCCGCCGCCAGCTGAGGGCCCTCGGAGCGGAGCGGGTGCTGGTGAGCCTGGTGCCGGCGGACGAGGGGATCGCGGCCGCCCTGCGGGAGGCGGGGCTGCCGCTCACGGGTCCCGGCGATCCGGTGCGGGTGGGCAGCTCCCGCGCCCTGGGCCGCCAGCTGGGGGCGGTGGGCGCCAATCCTCTGCTGGGGCTGAGCGGCCATCCCCCCGTGCGGATCGAGACCATGGCCACGGCCCGCCTCTATCGCCAGGCCGGGGAACTGCGGGCCTATCTGCCGGCGGTGCTGGAGGAGGGCACCTTCTACCTGGCGGACGACCCCGAGCAGCTGGCGGACGCGGTGGCGGGCGAACTGCGGCTGCTGCGCCGCCACTGGCGTGCCTCCACCCTCCCGCTGCTGCTTGTGCCCGTGGCGGCGGGGCCCTTCCGCCGCGATCCTGAGGCCTTCCTGCGCCTCGGCCGGGCCCTGCAGAGCGGCGAGCTCGAGGGGGTGCCGCTGCAGCTGGTTGCCCTGCCGGAGGTGATCGATCAGCTGAGCGTGATCGATCTGCCGCCGGTGGAGCCGCCCGACACCCTCCCCGTACCGCGGGCCAGCCAGCTGCCGCTGCGGGCCAGCACGGGCCACCAGCCCCTCACGGCCCGCCAGGAGCAGGAGCTGGAGCTGGAGCAGACCCCTGTGGCCACCCTGGCGGAGCGGCTCTGGAACAGCACTTCCCTGGAGGAGCAGAGCGAGGTGCTCGAGCAGCTGGTGCGCCGCCTCGGTCCCCATGCCGTGCTGCAGGGGCCCGGCACCGGCGTGCCCCTGCGGCTGCCCGTGCTGGTGGGGGAGGTGTACCGCCGTGCCCTGGCGGAGGGCGACTGGAACGTGGTGCGGCGCTGCGCCGGGGTGATGGGCCTGGTGCATCCCCAGCTGGAGGACGCCCTGATCGATCTGCTGGTGCGCCAGAAGCAGGTGGTGGTGGGGCGCAACTACACCCACGATTCCCTGATCAGCGAACCGGCCAGCAGCCTCACGATCGCCGAGCGGATCCGCCGCTACAGCGGCGACGACGGCCGCGAATGGATGCTGCAGCAGGAGCTGCTCCTCGCCCTCGACGGCCTGGCGCGGCTGGAGCCCACCCTGCTGAGCGGCAGTCTCACCCTTCAGCTGGGCCAGCTGCTGCTGCTGCTCACCGGGGAGCTGGCCACCGAGTTCGATCTCAGCCAGAGCGATGCCTTCGAGCGGCTCTGCGGCCTGCCGCCCCATGCCCTGCGGCGCCGCCTGCGGGCCCTGCTGGCCGATGTGGACCATGCCCGCGCCTCCCTGCAGCGCAAGGAGCACCTGCACGTGCGCGGCCGGGTGCGCTGGGAGGTGCCCGATCCGCTCGAGGAGCTGCCGAACGGGGGCGACTGGCTGCAGCACCGCCAGCGCCTCGGGGCGCTGCAGCGCGTGCCGCGCGATTTCCACGCCGGCATCTGGGATCTGCTCCACCACTGCGACGGCCTGGTGATCGGCGACAAGCTGGAGCGCCGCAACCGGCTCGAGAGCGCCCCGCTGCTGAGCGAGAAGACCCCGGGGGAGCGCAATTTCGCCATCCTGGTGGAGCACCTGCTCAGCAAGATCGAGGCGTCGGAGTACCGCCGCCTCTGCATCGAGACCCTGGTGACGCTGATGGCCTTCGTGGGGGCCAACCCGCAGGTGCACTTCGACGACGACCTCGCCCTCGACGTGGTGATCGGCCATGCGGTGCGGGTGGGCTGGCAGCAGGACCATCCCGAGGTGCCCGCCGCCGACTACGGCCTCCACAAGGCCGATGCCTGGGACCGTTTCTACCGCTCCTCCCCGGCCGCCTGCCGCCGCTGGCAGCTCCAGGCCCTGCGGGAACTCACCGAGGCCGGCGCCTCCCAGAGCACGGCAGCGAGCTCAGAAGGCTGAGATCAGATCGGGGCGTCGAGGGCCATGCAGAGGCTCGGCTGCTCGACGCACTGCTCGATCAGATCCGCCAGCTGCAGCGCCCGGGAGGCCTGCAGCCCATCCACGGCCGGGGTCTCCTCGCCGCGCACGCACTGGAGGAAGTGCTCCAGCTCGGCGTAGAGCGGCTCGATCGAGGTGGTGCTCACCTCCTCGATGAAGCCGTCGTTGCGGTACACCAGCTCGCCGTGCTCGGCGCTCACCGAGCCGTGGGAGCGGCGGTGGATGCGGAGATTGTGGTTGAGGAAGTCCGTTTCCATCAGGCTGCTGCGGCAGTGGGCGCTGAGGCTGCGGATCTTGCGGTGGGCCATCTTGCTGGCCGTGAGGCTGGCCACCACGCCGTTGGCAAAACCCAGGGTGGCGTTCACGTAGTCGATCGGGCCCTCGGCGCTGCGGCCCCCCGCCGCCGCCAGCCGCACCACCGGCGCCCCGGCCAGCTCCAGCACCAGGTCGATGTCGTGGATCATCAGGTCGAGCACCACCGACACATCGTTGGCCCGGTCGGCGTTGGGGCTGTGGCGCCGCGCCTCCAGCACCACCACCTCCTCGTTGGCTACCACCTTCACCAGCTCGCGGAAGGCGGGGTTGAAGCGCTCGATGTGGCCCACCTGCAGCAGCCGGCCCGCGGCCGAGGCGGCCCGGATCAGGTCGGCGGCCTCCTCCTGGCTGGCGGCGATCGGCTTCTCGATCAGCACGTGCAGCCCGGCCTCGAGGCAGTGCATGCCCACCCGGTGGTGCAGCAGCGTGGGCACGGCGATGCAGACCGCCTCCACGTGCTCCAGCATCGTGCGGTAATCGGCGAACCAGTTGCAGTTGAACTGCTCCACCGCCAGCTGGCCGCGGGCCTCGTCGGGATCGGCCACCCCCACCAGCTCCGCGTCCCGGAGCAGGCTGAGCACCCGGGCATGGTGCCAGCCCATGTTGCCGATGCCGATCACACCAACCTTGACGGGCTTCATGACGGCAGGCCGCACGACAGCGGGATCTTCGCAACGGGATCATCGCAGCGCGGCCGGGCTCAGCGCGGCCGGGTTCAGCTGGGGCGGCGGTTGATCCGCACCCGCTCGATCCGCGGCCCGTCCATGGTCACCACCGTGAACTGGTAGCCCTTCCAGCCGAGGGTCTCCCCCGGCGCGGGGATGTGCTGCAACCTCTCGAGCAGGAAGCCGGCCAGGGTGTGGTGGCCCTCCGCCTCCGGCAACCGCAGCCCCAGCTGGCGGTTGAGCTCGAAGATCTCCAGATCCCCCGCCACCGACCAGGCGTCCTCCTGCAGCTGCTGCAGGTCGCCGGCGTCGCCGCTGGCATCCTCCTCCTCCCCCACGATCTCGCCGGTGAGGTCGGCCACGGTCACGAGGCCCTCGGTGCCGCCGTGCTCGTCCACCACCACCAGCAGGGGATGGCCGCTGCGGATCAGGGGCAGCAGATCGGCCAGCGAGGCGCTCTCCTGCACCCGCTGCACCGGCAGCACGTAGGGATCCAGGGGCGTGTCGGGCTGGAGCAGCCCGCGGGCCATCGGTTCGGCCAGGCGCCGCAGGTCGAGCAGCCCGCGCACGTCGTCGAGCGAGTGGCCGATCACCGGGAAGCGGGCGTGGTGGGTGCCGTGCACCGCCTCCATCATCGCGGCGAAGGTCACGCCCACCGGCAGGGTCTCCATGCCGGAGCGGGGCACCATCACCTCCCGCACCAGGGTGTCCCGCAGGGAGAACACCCCCTCGAGGATGTTCTGCTCATCGGGCTCGAGGCCGGTGACGCTGCCGCTCTCGATCAGGGTCTCGAGCTCGGCGGCCGAGAGCACCGGCACCAGTTCGTCCCAGTTGCGCGGCAGCCCGAACAGGCGCAGCACCAGCCCCCCCAGGCGTTCGATCAGCAGCAGCAGGGGGGCGAGCACCCGGCTCACCGATTCCAGCAGGGGCGCCAGCCGCAGGGCCGAGCTCTCGGGCTGGTGCAGCACCCAGGCCTTGGGCACCAGGCCCCCCAGCAGGGTGGCCAGCAGCACGAGCAGCAGGAACACCCCCGCCAGCAGCCAGGGCCGCAGGCCGGGATCGGTGGCCGCCAGGCCGAACCCCTCCACCAGCTTGCGGCCGGTCCAGCCGATCGCCACCAGGGAGAGGGCCGTGCCCAGCTGGGTGGCCACCAGCACCCGCCGCAGCCTCTGCTGCAGCCGCGCCACCGCCCGGGCGCCCGGTTCGCCGGCCTCCACCAGCTGCTGCACCCGGCTGGGGCGCAGGCGGATCAGGGCGAATTCCCCCGCCGCGAAGAAGGCGAGCAGGAACAGGAGGATGGCGAGCGCCAGGAACCGCATCGGGAGGGGCCGCTTCAGCCGGAGGCTAGGCCGCGGCTGGCTGGCTCTCCGTCAGCCTGCGCAGCGCGAGCCGCTCCAAGGCGGTTCAGGACTCCAGCCGGCGCAGCCGCCCCTGGCCGGCGTCGTCGAGGTTGTCGATCCGCATCCCGGTGGCCCGGCCGTCCGGGCCGAGCTGGAACTCCACCGCGCTGGGCCCGCCGGCGTTCTCCCCGGGGGGCTGGTACTGGAAGGTGGCGCCGCTCACCGGTGTGAGGGCATGGGGCGTGCCCTGGGGGCCGAGTTCGAGCACCAGCCCCGTCTCGCCCTGGCGCACCACCGCGGTGCCGATGTAGTTGTTGCCGTAGCGACCCACCACGGCCGCGGCCGGCAGGGGCGGCAGGGGCCGCTCCGGCACCACGGGCGGGGTGTAGGTGGGGGCCAGCAGCTGGGCGAAGACGCCGCCGAAGAGGGTGAGGTAGTCGCGCTCGATGCGGCCCTGGCGCACCAGATCCAGGAAGCTGGCGATCAGGGCCTCTGGAGCCCCCACGGGCGCGCCGTTGGTGAGCACCGCGATCCCCAGCCCCTCCGCCGGGCGCAGGGTCACGGCCGTGGCGGCGCCCAGGGCGAAGGCCCCGGAGTGGCTGAGCTGCACCTGGCCCCGGTCGTCGTAGCTCACGCCCCAGCCGAGGCCGTAGAAGCCGGCGCGGTCGCGGGAGGGATCGGCCGGGGGCCTGCTCACCATCTGGGGGCGATGGGTTTCGGCGAGGGCGTCGGCCGCCACCAGCTGCCGTCCGTCCACCCGGCCAGCGTTGAGCTGCAGCACCATCCAGCGGGCCACGTCCCGCACCGAGGCGCTGGTGCCCCCTGCCGGCGACTGGGCATCCGGATCCCGCTCAAAGAGAGCGGCCCAGCCGTCCCCACGGCGCACGTGCAGCCGGGCCCGGTTGGGCTGCGCCAGCCAGGCGGCGTGGCTGGCGCTGGTGCGCTCCATGCCCAGGGGCCGGAAGAGCTGCTGGTCCGCCAGCACCTCCCAGGGTTGGCCTGCCTGCCGGGCGGCGGCCTCGGCGGCGCCGGTGAAGCCGAAGTTGGTGTAGGCGTAGCTG
This sequence comes from Prochlorococcaceae cyanobacterium, assembly GCA_049242845.1. GTDB lineage: Bacteria > Cyanobacteriota > Cyanobacteriia > PCC-6307 > Cyanobiaceae > CBW1002. Next base: position 26,838 of record JBMLOS010000123.1, on the reverse strand, counting down.
GCGCGGAAGCGGTTCTCGATCGGCAGGAAGCGCAGCCGCTCCAGCACCGTCTCCCGATCGAAGCCAAGGTCCTCGAGGTCGTCGCCGGCATGGTCCGGCAGGCCGCTGCGGTGGCTGAGCAGGTCGCGCAGGGTCACGGCATCGGCCACCCCCGCCGGCCCGATCAGCAGCTCCGGCAGGTGCTGGCGCACAGGGGTGTCCCACGTGAGGCGCCCCTGGCCCACGAGGCCGGCCAGCACGGTCGTGGCGATCGGCTTCGAGAGCGAGGCCAGCTGGAACACGGTGTCGGGGTTCACCGTTTCGGGCCGGCCCACCTGCCGCAGGCCATAGGCCGCCACGTGCACCACCCGATCCCCCTGCACCACGGCCAGGGCGAGGCCGGGCACCCCGCTGCGCTTCTGGATGTCCGCGGCCAGGGCATCGAGCCGGGCCAGGGCGGCGGTGAGCCGGGCCTCGGGGGCGGGATCTGCCGCGGCGGCCGGGGTGGCGGCCACGCCCCAGCCCAGCAGCACCACCGCGGCGGCGTGTCGCAGCGCCGTTGCTCCCGAATGCCGCACCGCCGCCTTGCTCGACTGCCGGCAAGCTAGGCAGGGCCACTCCGCTCCGCCCATGACCGTCGCCCCCGGGCAGCTGATCCGCGAGCTCGCTCTGGAGCCCCACCCGGAGGGCGGCTGGTACCGCGAGCTGCACCGCTCCGCTGTGGGCGTGCGCCGCGACGGCGATGGCGAGCGGCGCGACGGCCTCACGGTGATCGCCTTCCTCCTGCAGGCCGGCGAGACCAGCCGCTGGCACCGGGTGCGCCGGGCCGATGAGGTGTGGCACCACGGCGGTGGCGATCCGCTGCAGCTCTGGCGGCTCCCCCCGGAAGGCGGCACGGCCGAGACGCTGCGCCTCGGCCCCCTGGCCCTGGAGGAGCCCCTGCAGCAGCCGCTGCACCTGATCCCGGCCGACTGGTGGCAGGCGGCCCGCAGCCTCGGGGCCTGGAGCCTGAGCTACTGCAGCGTGGGCCCGGGATTCGCCTTCGAGGATTTCGAGATGCTCGCCTCCTGGGCGGCCGAGCACCGGCCTGCCGGGGCGGACGGGACGCTGCTCTGATCCCGGGGCGGCAGCCCCGGGAAGCCCTGGCTACGTTGCGGCCAAGGGGGGCAGGCGATGCGGGTCCACCCGCCGGAACGAGCACGGTGAACCACCCACCCGACCCCTCTGATGCGGATCTCTCCCCGCCGGACCCGGCGCAGCCGGGCCCGGATCCGGGGTCCGCGCACGGCCAGATCCAGCACCTGGTGGCGATCGGCTCCTCCGCCGGCGGCCTCGATGCCCTCCAGGACCTGCTCAGCTGCCTGGTGGACGAGGGCGCGGTGGCCTATGTGGTGGCCCAGCACCTCGCCGCCGAGCACCGCAGCCTGATCGTTCCGCTGCTCTCGCACGTGACCAGCCTGCGGGTGGTCGCCGCCGTGGACGGCCGCCGCCTGGAGCCGGGGCTGATCGTGGTGGCGCCCCCCAACCGGGACGTGAGCGTGGAGGGCGACCGGCTGCGGGTGAGCGAGCCCACGCCCCGCTTCGGGCCGAGCCCGAGCGTGGATCTGCTGTTCGATTCGGTGGCGCAGCACTGGGGCGAGCGGGGCGTGGCCGTGGTGCTCTCGGGCACCGGCTCCGATGGCTCGCGGGGGCTGCGGGCCGTGCGGGCCGCCGGCGGACTCACGCTGGTGCAGTCGCCCGAGAGCGCCCGCTTCGACGGCATGCCCCGGGCCGCGATCGGCCTGGGGGGCGCGGAGCTGGTGCTGCCGGCCCAGCAGATCGGCCAGCGGCTGGCGGCCCTGGCCAGCCTGGGCCATGCCTCCGACTGGAGCGGCCAGACCCTGCCCGAGCCCGAGCCGGTGATGCTCCAGTCGGTGAGCAGCCAGCTTCGCCAGGCGATCGGGATCGATTTCTCGCTCTACAAGGAGTCCACCCTGCGGCGGCAGGTGCGGCGCCGGATGGCGATCCGCCAGGTGAGGGAGATCGGCGATTACCTCGCCCTCCTGGCCAGTGAGCCCGAGGAGGCCCATGCCCTTTCCCAGAACCTGCTGGTCACCGTCACCGCCTTCTTCCGGGATCCGGAGGTCTTCGAGGCGCTCGGCGCCGCGCTGCAGAAGCGTCTGCAGGGGCTCCCGCCCCGCCAGCCCCTGCGGGTGTGGGTGCCGGGCTGCGCCACCGGAGAGGAGGTGTATTCGATCGCGATGGTGGTGAGCGGTCTGCTGGACCACCCCCCCGACCTCTCGACCCGGCTGAAGATCTTCGGCACCGACCTCGACGAGATCAGCCTGGCGATCGCCCGCCGGGCGGTCTATCCCGCCTCGGCGGCGCGCGAGATCCCGGAGGCGCTGCAGCAGCGCTTCGTGCACACCCGCGACGACGGCGAGATCGAGATCAGCGAGGTTCTGCGGGAGTGCGTGGTGTTCGCCCGCCACAAACGTGGCCGAGGACCCTCCCTTCCCCCGGCTGGATCTGATCTCCTGCCGCAACACGCTCATCTACTTCACGACTCCTCTGCGTGATCAGGTGCTGAGCCTCTTCCGCTTCGCGCTGCAGCCGGGGGGACTGCTCCTGCTGGGCAGCTCCGAATCCCTCAGCAACCGCACGGCCGGATTCCTGGCGGCCCAGCCCGAACACCGCCTCTACCTGCGCTCCAGCGAGGCCGAGAGTTTGGCGCGGCTGCTGCCGCCCCTGGGCAGCCCCGCGCTCCGCCGGCCGCTCGCCTTCGGATCCCTCGGCAGCTCGCGCATCGCGATCCTGCGCGACAGCGTGCCCGAGCAGCACATGGCCCTGCTGGAGGGGCTGCTGCGGTTGCTCGGCCCCCCCTGCCTGGTGCTCGATGAGAACCACGACCTGGTGGAGGTGCTTGGGGATGTGACCCGCTTCTGCCGCCTGCCGGAGGGGCGCATGAGCGCCTCCGCCCATGCCTTCCTGATCCCGGCGCTGCAGGCGCCGGCGCGGGCGCTGCTGCTGGCGGCCCGGGCCGATGACGAGCCCCTCAGCAGCGCCCCGATCCGGCTCGAGGGTCTCGAGCAGGCGGTGCGCCTCGAGGTGCGGCCCCTGCGCCTGGGGGAACGCACCCTTCTGATCCTGGCCTTCCTGCGCGAGGTGCCCCCGCCGGGTGCGGCGGAGGTGTCCCTCAGCCTCGAGCGCGATGGTGCCTTCGATCGGGAGATCGAGCGGCTGGAGCGCGATCTCCTGGCCAGCCAGGACTCCCTGCGCCGTTCCCTGGTGGAACTGGAGGGGGCCAACGAGGAACTGGAGGCCTCCAGCGAGGAACTGCAGGCCTCCAGCGAGGAGCTGCAGTCGTCCAACGAGGAGCTGGAGGCCTCGAACGAGGAGCTGCAGGCTTCGAACGAGGCCCTGGCCAGCCTCAACCAGCAGCTGCGCTCCCGCACGGAGGAACTGCAGCAGCTGAACAGCGATCTGGAGAACATCCAGCTCTGCCTCAGCCAGGGCATGGTGATCGTGGACCGGGAGCTGCGGGTCACCCGGTTCACGCCGCTGGCGGTGCGCGTGTTCGCCCTGGTGGAGTCCGACCTGGGCCGGCCCCTGCTGGCGGTGCCCACCACCGTGCCGCTGCCCGGCCTGCGGGAGGCCCTCGGGGATGTGGTTGCCGGGGAGCCCGGCCGCTCCTTCGAGGCGAACGGAGGTGAGCTCTCCTACCTGGTGCAGGTGCTCCCGTACCAGAACCGCCCCGGCCACTGCCAGGGGGCGATCGTGACGCTCACGGAGGTGAGCGAACTGGTGCGGCTGCGCCGCGTCTCCGAGGAGGCCCTGAACGACTTCACCCGCGTCACCGACGCGCTCGAGGAGGTGATCTGGAAGCGGGATGTCTCGCTGGAGCGGCTGCTCTACGTGAGCCGCCGGGTGGAGACCCTCACCGGCTGGAGCAGCGAGGAGCTCTGCGCCCGGCCTGAGCTGCTGGAGGAGGCCGTCGAGCCCGAGGACCGTGCGCGGGTGGAGCAGGTGCGCGCGGCCGGTGCCGCCCTGGGCTGGTCGATGCGGTATCGGCTCCGGCGGCGGGACGGCACGGTGCTCTGGGTGCGGGAGCGGGCCAATGCGGTGTCGCCGGAGCCGCCTGCCGCCGGCTTCGTGGTGGGCACCCTGGTGGATGTCACCGAGCTGCAGGCCCTGGAGGAGCAGGCCCGCAGGACCTCGGCGGTGTTCGAGTCGGTGTTCCACACCGGCTTCTTCGGTGTGGCGATCCTGGATCGCCAGCAGCGGCTGCTGCTCGCCAATGAGTGCCTCGCGGCCCTCGTGGGCCTCGATCCCCAGACCCTGGCCGGCATTCCCACCCGCCTGCTCGCGGCCGAGAGCCACCTGCAGGCCCTGGCGGAGGGCATCCGGGAGGCGCTGGCGGCCCCGGATCTGCCGGTGGGGCTCACCCTGCTGCTGCGCGGCGGCGCGGGCGGGGCCGCCTGGGTCACCGCCGAGATCCGCGCCCTGCCGCAGGGGGCCGGCGAGGCGGTGGCGGTGCTGATCGTGCAGGACGTCACCTCCCTGCGGGAGACGACCCTGCGGCTGGAGAGCCAGGCCCGGATCGATGCGGCCACCGGTCTGCTCAACCGGGCCAGCTTCTGCGAGGCCCTGGAGCGGGAACTGGCCCGCGCCGCCCGGGAGGAGACCCCCCTCGCCCTGGCCTGGGTGGACCTCGATCGCTTCAAGGAGGTGAACGACCGCTACGGCCACGAGGCCGGCGATCGGGTGCTCCGCACCGTGGCCGAACGGCTCAGCAGTGTGATCCGCCGCGGCAAGGACTACGTGGGCCGCCTCGGGGGCGATGAATTCGGTGTGATCCTCATCGGCTACGACGATCTGCACGAACTCGATCGGATTCTCGAGCGGGCCATGCGGGAGCTGCTGCGGCCGATTCCCGGGGCCGGGGTGGAGCTGTCCGTGGGCGCCAGCGTGGGTCTGGCGCTCCATCCCCGCGATGCCACCGGCCTGGAGGAACTGCTCCACGCCGCCGACACGGCGATGTACGGCGCCAAGGAGGGCGGCGGCAACGGCTTCCGTTACTTCCAGCCGGAGATGAACCTGGCCGCCGAGCAGCGGCGCAGCCTCTGGCAGAGCCTCAGCCGCTCGATCGATGCGGAGGAGTTCGAGCTGCACTACCAGCCGATCCTCACCGCCGCAGGCGACCGGGTCTGGGGGCTGGAGGCCCTGCTGCGCTGGCGGCGCGAGGGCGTGCCCGTGGCGGCGGAATCCTTCATCGGCTTCGCGGAGGAGAGCGGCCTGATCCGCCGGATCGGCCCCCTCACCCTGCGGCTGCTGCGGCTGGACATGCAGCGCCTGATCGCCGCCGGCCGGCAGGCCCTGCCGCTCTGCATCAACATGACCCTGCGGCAGCTGGAGGATTCCCGGCTGATCGAGGTGCTCGACCTCTCGCCCACCCCCTCCGGCATGGCCGGGATCGTGGTGGAGGTCACCGAGTCGGTGCTGCTGCCGGAGCACCTCCGGGCCCGGGAGACCCTGCAGACCCTGGTGGCCCAGGGGGCGCGCCTCTGCGTGGACAACTACGGCAGCGGCTACTCCAGCCTGCAGGAACTCCAGCAGCTCGGCCCCAGCCTGATCAAGCTGGCTCCAGCCCTGCTGGTGGCCTCCGCCGAGGCCCGCGACCGGTTGCTGCGCCCCGCCGTGGGTCTGGTCCACGCCCTGGGGGGGCTGGCGGTGCTCGGCGGGGTGGAGCACGCCGACCAGCGGGAGCTGGCCAAGGCGGTGGGCGCCGATCTGCAGCAGGGCCGCGCCCTCGCCCTGCCGATGCCGCTGGAGGAACTGCTGGAGTGGCTGGCCGGGCCGTTGCGCTCCCCGCTCGATCCGCCCCCCTAGGGCGCCCGCCATGACTCGCCCGGCTCCCCGCCCGGCGGCCCGTCCGCTGGCCCCGCCCCGCCGGATCCGCCGCGCCGCGCTGCTGGTGGGCCTGGCCCTCGCCCTGCTGGCGCTGCCGTTGGTGCAGTGTGAGCAGCAGAGGCAGCAGCGGCGGGAGGAGCACGAGCGGGCCGAGGCGCAGCCGGCGCTGGACACGGTCACGGCCCTGGGCCGGCTGGAGCCGGTGGGGGAGGTGATCACCCTGGCGGCGCCCGTGGCAGCGGCGCCCAGCGGGCAGGTGCGGATCCGCAGCCTGCGGGTGGAGGAGGGGGATGCGGTGCGCCGGGGCCAGGTGGTGGTGCTGCTGGACGACGAACCCCGCCGCCGCGCGGAACTGCAGGAGGCGGAGGCCCGCCTGCGCCTGGCCGAGGCCCAGGTGCAGAGCGCCCGCGCCGACCACACCAGCCAGGAGAGCAGCCTGGAGGCCGAGGTGCGCCGCCTCGAAGCGGAGGTGCGCTTCGCCACCGCCGAGGACGAGCGCTACGGCAGCCTCTACGCCAGCGGTGCGGTGTCCGCCTCCCTGCGGGATGCCAAGCGGCTCAGCCGCGAGAACCTCGAGGCCCAGCGGCAGCAGGCCGTGGCGCGGCTGCAGCGGGAGCGCACCCGCAGCCGGGCCCTGCCACGGGCGTCCAGCCTGGAGGTGGCGGTGGCCGAACGCCAGCGCCAGCAGGCCCTCGCCGCGGTGGAGGTGGCCCGGGTGTCGCTGGAGGAGAGCCTGGTGCGCTCGCCGATCGACGGGCGCGTGCTCCGCGTGCTGGGCCGGCCCGGCGAGGTGGCCAGCGGCGGGGGTCTGCTGGTGCTGGGCCAGACCGCCCGCATGCAGGCCGTGGTGGAGGTGTACCAGAGCGATCTGCCCCGGGTGCGGCTTGCTCAGCCGGTGCGCCTCACCAGCGCCGCCCTGCAGGCTCCGCTCAGCGGCACGGTGGCCCGGATCGGCGCGATGGTGCGGCGCCAGAGCGTGGTGAACACCGACCCCACCGCGAACCTCGACAACCGCGTGGTGGAGGTGACCGTGCCGCTCACCCCCGAGAGCAGCGCCCGCGCCGCCGGCCTCACCAACCTGCAGGTGACCGCGGTGATCGGCCCATGAATCCGCTGCGCGGCTGGCGCTGGCTGCGGCGCTCGCTGGCGCGCCGCACCCCCCTGGGCTGGCTCCAGCTGAGCCGCGACCGGGGGCGGCTGGCGGTGGCCCTGGCGGGAATCGCCTTCGCCGATGTGCTGATGTTCACCCAGCTGGGTTTCCAGCGGGCGCTCTACGACAGCAACACCCGCCTCAACCGCGCCCTCACGGCCGATGTGGTGCTGCTCAGCCCCCGGGCGCTCAACCTGCAGAACCTCTCCACCATCCCGCGGCGGCGGCTGCACCAGGCCCTCGATGTGCCGGGCGTGGCCGGCAGCCGCGGGCTCTACCTGCAGGTGCTCACCTGGCGCAATCCCCAGACCCGGCGCAATGCCACCGTGCAGGTGCTGGGCTTCGATCCCGATGCGCCGGTGCTGTCGCTGCCGGAGGTCACCGCCCAGCTCCGCCGGCTCACCCTGCCCGACCGGGTGCTGTTCGATCGGGGGGCCCGCGGCCGCTACGCCGATGTGATCGCCCGGCTCGACCGGGGCGAGACCGTGACCACCGAGGCGGAGGGCCGCACCCTCACGCTGGCGGGCCTGTTCCGCCTCGGGGCTTCCTTCGGTGCGGACGCCACCCTGCTCACCAGCGACCAGACCTTCCTGCGGCTCTTTCCCCAGCGGGATGCCGGCAGCCTCAGCCTCGGCCTGATCGAGGTGGCTCCGGGGCAGGACCCTGCCGTGGTGGCCGCGCGGCTGCGGCGCCACCTGCCGGCCGACGTGCGCGTGCTCACCGATCGGGAGTACGTGGCCTTCGAGGAGAGCTTCTGGCGCAGCGCCAGCCCGATCGGCGTGATCTTCGGCCTGGGCACGGTGATGGCCTTCGTGGTGGGGGTGGTGATCGTGTACCAGGTGCTCTCCACGGACGTGAACGCCCACCTGCAGGAGTACGCCACCTTCAAGGCCATGGGCTACCGGCAGCGCTATCTGCTGCTGGTGGTGTTCGAGGAGGCGCTGCTGCTGGCCTCCCTCGGCTTCCTGCCGGGGGCGCTGCTGCCGGTGGGCATCTATGCCCTGGCGGCCCGGGCCACGGCCCTGCCGATCGCGATGACCGCCTCGCGGGCGGTGTTCGTGTTCGTGCTCACCCTGTTGATGTGCCTGGCCTCGGGGGCAATCGCCACCCGCCGCCTGCAGGCGGCGGATCCGGCGGAGCTGTTCTGATGGCGGAGCCGGCGATCCTGATCCGCCACCTCGACCACCACTACGGCGACGGAGCGCTGCGGCGCCAGGTGCTGCACCACATCCACCTGGAGGTGGCAGCGGGGGAGATCGTGCTGCTCACCGGTCCCTCCGGCTCGGGCAAGACCACCCTGCTCAACCTGATCGGCGGCCTGCGTTCCGCCCAGGGCGGCAGCCTGCGGATCCTGGGCCGGGAGCTGGCGGGCGCCGGCGAGACCGAGCTCACCCTCGCCCGCCGGGAGCACGGCTACATCTTCCAGGCCCACAACCTGCACCGCAGCCTCACGGCCCGCCAGAACGTGCGCATGGCGCTGGAGATGGACAACCAGCCCGAGGCGGCGGCGATGGATGCGCGGGCCGATGCCCTGCTCGAGGCGGTGGGCCTGGCGGAGCTGCGCCACTCCTACCCCGACGACCTCTCGGGTGGGGAGAAGCAGCGGGTGGCCGTGGCCCGTGCCCTGGTGGGGCGCCCCTCGCTGGTGCTGGCCGATGAACCCACCGCCGCCCTCGACAGCGCCAGCGGCCGGGGGGTGGTGACCCTCATGCAGCGCCTCGCCCGCGAGCAGCACTCCACGATCCTGATGGTCACCCACGACCACCGCATCCTCGATGTGGCCGACCGGGTGCTCACCCTCGAGGACGGCCGCCTGCGGGGCTGAACAGCGGGGCTGTGCTGTGGGGCTGAAAAGTGGGCCGGGGTTCAGCCCCTCCCGGCCCTGGCGGCGCAGGCGTCCTTCACGAGCTGCCGCTCGAAGGCCACCTGCGGCGCCTGCCAGCCGCGCCAGGCACCGTTCGCCCCGGCCACGTTGATCTTGCCCACCGCACAGTTCACCGAGAGGTGGATCGTGCGGCCGCTGGCATTGAGGGTGGGCGCCACCAGGCTGCCCCCGAGCGGCTTCCAGGCCGACCAGTCGATCCGCAGGGGGCCGTAGGGCCGCCAGTCCGGCCGGCGGTTGGGGGTGGAGAGCGGCGCCTGGGGGCGGGAGCCCACGGGCTGCACCACCAGGGGCACGGGCCGGGCCAGGCCTTCAGGGGCGGCGGCCAGGGCCAGGGCCAGGCCCTGGGCTGTGGCCGTGGCGGTGAGGCCGAGCCGGAACGCTGGCGTGCGGCCGCAGCAGACGAGCGGGGGAACCATGGCCGCCACGGTGAGCGGCTGCCGCGGCCGCGTCAATGGTGGGGTCGACGGTTCCTGGGCCGGCCCTCAGCGGGCGCCCTCGTCGAGCAGGCGTTCCACCTGATCCAGGGCGGTGTCGAGCGGGGCGAGGGCTTCGGCCATCGCCGCTTCGCTCGCCCTGCTGGAGGGCCAGTGGCGATCCACCTGGGAGCGCAGGTGGCGCAGGCCCCCATCAATCTGCTCGAGGCGGGTGGAGAGGGCCACCAGGCGGGCCTCCCGCTCGTCCATGCCCCGCTCGGAGTCCTCCAGATTGCGCCGCAGCTGCTCCACCAGCCGCTGCCGCTCCACCCGCAGCGGACCCTCCTCCTCCCGCCGCAGTGCCGCCTCCTCCTTCGCCAGTCGGCGGCCCAGTTCCTCGCTGCTGAGCAGCACGCCACCGCCCGATTCGAGCAGCGGGCGCCGCTGGGTGATCCGCTCCGGCAGGCCCCGCAGGCGCTCGCAGCAGAGCTGCACCAGCCCCAGCGCCTCGAGCTGGTCGCTGTCCTGGAAGCGCACCATCGCTTCGCCGGCCACCAGGTTCGCCTGCCCCGCCAGCTCCTGGCTGCGGGCGAGGGCACCCTCAATGCGGGTGCGCAGGCGTGCCTCCAGCAGCTGGCTGCCGCGGTGGCGCCGCCCCTCCCGCAGCTGGGCCAGGCCCCAGCCCGCCCCCGCGGCCACCGCCAGCGCCGCCGGCAGCGGCAGCAGGGCGAGCCGCACCAGCAGCACCAGCCCCACCGCGGCGAGGGCCACGGCCAGGGGATCATCCAGGGGATTGGCCAGGGGGTTGGAGCGGCTCACGCGGGTGTCGGCATCAGAAGGCCATCTGCAGATCCTCCATCCGGCGGAGGATGCTCTCGGGCGTGCCCTGGGTGAATTCCCCGCCGTTGCTCTCGGCGATCTGGCGCAGCACATCGGCGTCGTAGTCGCCGGTGTTGCCGTAGCCGATCGTGAACACGCCGATGCGCTCATCCCCGCTGAAGCCGCTGCGCTTGAGCTCGGCCTTGAGGCCCTCGAGGCTGAGGTTCGAGCCCTGATCCTGGCCATCGGTGAGCACCACCACCGCCAGGATCTCGCCCGGCTGGCGGGTGCGGCGCAGCCACTCCCGCGCCCCGAACACCGCATCGTGCAGCCGGGTGCCGCCGTCGGCCACGAGGCCCTCCACGAAGGCCTGGCCCTGGGCGGCCCCCTCCGGACCGCCGCGGATCACCACCGGCTCCTGCAGGCGGTTGTCGAAGTCGATCAGCCCCACGGTGTCCCGCGGGCCGATCTGGCGCAGGTAGGCCTGCAGGCTCCGCTGGGCGGAGGGGAGTTTGTCGCCGCTCATCGAGCCGGAGCTGTCCACCACCAGCGCCACGCGCGAGGGCTTCTTCACCAGATCGCGCCAGGTGCGGATCATCGCCTCCACCACCGCCGGCTGCGGCGCCCGCAGGGAGTCGTAGACCGCCCGGGGATCGACGCCGTAGGCCGGCACCACCCGGCTGGCGGGCACGGCGGGATTGGCGGGCCGCAGACCCTGATCCGCTGCCAGCCGCTGGATCTCGGGGCTCTGGAGCCGCTGGATCAGCAGCTCCGCCGCCGCCTTCTCCTGGGCGGACACCCAGGGGGCCTTCGGCAGGATGGCCCGCATCGTGCTCGCATAGGTGGAGGAGGGATACACCGCCTGCAGCAGTTCCTGGGAGCCGCTGCGCTGGCTGTTCACCCCCACCACCGACGACTCGTACACCGAGGCCACCGTGGCCCAGAAGGGGCCGTTGCGCTGCATGGCCCGGGCCAGTTCATCGGTGGAGCTGCCGTAGCGGGTCACATGCCGCTCGATCGCCGCCACAGCGGGGGCGTGGCGCTGCACGTCGGCCAGGGTGAGGGCCTCCGGCGGCTTGCCCGCCACCTCCGCGTACATCGCCACCAGGGTCTGCAGGCCGGAATTGGAGCGGGTGGGCGCCGTGTGGACGAAGCGGATCGCCTGGGGCGGCGCCGCCGGATCGAGCTGGCGGTGATCGCGGCTGCGGGCCAGGGACTGGAAGGGAGCCTTGCCCTGCAGACCCTTCGCCAGGGCGGGGGTGGTCATGAACACCATCGGGCTGCTGGCCAGCGCCGGGACATCGGCGGGGGCCGGGATCAGCTCGCGGCTGGGGGCGAGGGCCTGCAGCCGGTGGCGCAGCAGTTCCAGATAGATCTCCCCATCCACCGACAGCAGCACCGGGATCGCCGGGTCGTCGGCGGGCGCGCCGCCCTGGAGCACGGCCCGGGCGTGGCGTTCGATCTCGTTCACCACATCGCCGCTGCCGGCGGCGCGGCAGCGCAGCAGCACCCGGGTGCCGTCATCGAGGCGGGGCGGCTGGCGGGCAATCGCCTCGGCGGCCTGCTGGCAGAACCGGCCGAGGGCGCTGCCCACCAGCATGGGGATCTCGAGCTGGGGCCCGCCCAGCCGGTTGCATCCCGCCAGGGGGGCCAGCAGCAGCACGGCCAGGGGCAGGCGCATCACTGGGCGGCGCATCGGATCCCGCGGCGGTGCCCCATTCTGATCCGCCTGGATCCCTGCAGACTGCATGCAGTTCCGGATCGGTCGGTGAGTCTGCTGAGCCGCCGTCGCCTCCTCTCCCTCGGCATCGCTGCCCTGGGGCTGGCGCTGGCCACGGCCCCCCTGCCGGGCCTGCGGCGCCCCCTGCTGGTGGTGGTGGGCTCGGAGCTGGAGGAGCCGCTGCGGCAGATCGAACCGCTGTTCGAGCAGCGCCACGGCGGCATCGACCTGCGCTGGCGGGTGATGGGCGCCCAGGACATGGTGAACGCCAGCCTCGATGCGGGGCCGGAACGGCCACGGGTGCTGATCCCCTCGAACCGCGACCAGCTGGAGATCTATGCCCGGGCGGTGCAGGCCCGCGGGGAGGGCGAGCCCTTCCGCGGCGCCCCCCTGCCGATCGCCCGCACCCTGCTGGTGGCGGTGGCCTGGCCGGAGCGGGCGGGGCGGCTGTTCCCCGATGGCCGCTTCTCCTGGGGTCGGCTGCGGCAGGCCCTGGCCGCCGGACGCTGGGCCGCCCTCGGCGCTCCGCCGGCGTGGGGCAGCTTCGATCTGCGGCTCACCGATCCGCTGCGCTCCAATTCCGGCCAGCTCACCCTGGCCCTCTGGAGCCGTGCCGAGCCAGGCGCTGCCGCGGTGGCCCTGCTGAAGCGGGCGGTGTACCGGCCGGCGCGCTCCACCGACATCCTGCTGCAGGAGTTCATCAGCGGTGGCCCCAATGAGGGCGATCTGGCGATGGTCTACGAGGCCCCGGCCCTGGCGCGGCAGGGGGAGGCCAGCCGGCGCTGGCCCGGGGGATACCGCCTGCTGGTGCCCGATCCCACGATGGAAACGGTGCTTGCCGCCGCGGTGCTGCGGGGCGAGGGGCAGGGCCGCGAGGAGGACGGCAGCCGCCTGGTGGATTTCCTGCGCAGCGAGGAGGGCCGCCGCGTGCTGAGCAGCCACGGCTTCCGCGATGCGGCCGGCCTGGGCGGGGGCAGCCCCGCCGCCGATCGGGTGCGCCACCTGCCGGCCCCCTCCCCCGAGGTGCTGGAGGATCTGCTGCGCCAATGGCAGCAGGCCGGCTGACCCATGGACTCTTCCCCCACGCTGCGGATCGTGTTCTTCGGGCTTGGGGCGGTGGGCTCCTCGCTGCTGATCTGCCTGGCGGAGCTGGCCGAGCGGGATGGGGTGGATCTGCGCTGCGTGGTGGTGGTGCTGAACCCGGATCTGGCCCGCGATGCCCTCTTCCACGCCGAGCGCCTGTTCGATCGGATCGATTTCGTGGGGGTGGCGGATTTCGCCGAGGTGTTCGCCCTCGATTCGCCCCAGCGGGAGCGGCTGCAGGCCGCCGATCTGCTGGTGAATGCGGCCCATCCGGTGTTCAACGAGCCGATCCTGGAGCTCGGCCTGCGCCTCGGGGCCCACACCATGGATCTGGCCTCGGACATGTACGACGCCGAGACCGAGCGCACTCTCACCTTCTCCCAGTACCGCTTCGAGGAGGCCTTCCGCGGCGCGGGCCGTGCCGCCCTGATCAACCTGGGCATCTCCCCCGGCGTCACCAACTTCCTGATCGGCCTGCGGCTGCATGAACTGCGCTCCGCCCGCCGCCGGGATCTGCAGATCGAGAGCGTGGACCTCTACCTGCTGGAGGACATCGACTCCGACGAGGTCGTGTTCTCCTGGTCGCCGCTGGTGGCGCTGGAGGAACTGGCGGCCCGGCCCCGGCTGCTGCGGGAGGGGCGCCTGCAGGTGCTGGAGCCCTTCAGTGCCGCGCGGGACCACAGCTTTCCCCACGAGGTGGCCCCGACGCGCCAGTACCCCCTCTATCAGGAGGAGCTGCTTTCGCTGCACCGCTCCTTCCCGGAGATCGGCTCGATCGGCATCTACACGGGCGGATCCGAGGTGGAGCTGGTGAAAGCCCTGTTCCAGCTGAATCTGCTCTCCAAGCGCACCCTGCCGCAGCAGAGCGAACTCACGGTGGAGGCGATGGTGCGGGCGATCCTGCCGGGCATGAACAAACCGCGCCGGATTGAGGATTACCTGCGCGAGGGGGTGATCCGGCGTGCCCATTTCGCCGCCTCCGCCGAGATCCGCTACACCGAGCACGTGCGCAACGATCGGCAGAGCACGATCGAAACGGTGGGGGTGAGTTACCTGCGCTATCGCGGCCTGCTGAACAGCCCCTACGCCGGCGCCACCTACATCTCCTATCCCACCGCCGTGGGGGCCGCGATCCTCACCTGGCACGCCCTCGCATTCCTGCGGGAGGACGGCGGCGAGCTCTGCGGGGTGCTCACCGGTGAGGATCTGGCCCTGCGGCTGCCCCGCTCCCGCGCGGACGCGATCCGCCGCGACCTCGTGGCCTGGGACATTGACCTGTTCGAGAGCGTCCGCGACGCCACGCCCCTCTGAGCGGTGCCGTGGCTTCTCCAGCCGCCTTCTGCACACTGGGGAGGGACCACTCTGCGCGTATCACCCGGGGCCATGCACCAGAGTCGTCCGCCCCGCACCTCGTCCGCCGCGAGCAGGCGCCTGCTCGGGATCCTGGCCCTGGCGATGGCGGCCCTGTTTCTGGTGGATCTGCTGCTGCCGCCCAGCGTTCCGCTGCTGCCCTACTACTTCGTGCTGGTGGTGCTGGCCGCGAATGTCGCCACCCCCCGCCAGATGTGGCCGCTGCTCGGCGAGGCCTGGGTGCTGACGGTCGTTGCGGCCAGCAGGCACGGCGTCTTCCCCTCGCTCGATTTCGGCACCCGTCTGCTGGCCCTCACCGGTGTGGCGCTGCTGGCGCTGCGCCTCTCGGCCCAGCGCTGCCGTGAGCTGGAGGCGCGTCGCCAGGCGGAGGAGACCCTGCGCCTCACGATCGACAACGCCGCCGCCGGCATCGGCATGGCGGATGCGCGCGGAAGGCTGCTGCGCTGCAATCCCGCCCTCTGCACCATGCTCGGCCGCGACGCCGACACCCTGCGGACTCTCTCCTGGACCGAGATCACCCACCCGGACGATGCGGCGCAGGAGCGGGTTCTGGTGGAAGAGATGCTCGCGAACCGACGGGCCAGCTTCCGGATCCGCAAGCGCTACCTGCACGCCGATGGCTCCCCGCTCTGGACGGATCTGACCCTCTCCTGCGTGCGACGCGCGGACGGGGGGGTGGAGTATTTCATCGGCCAGGTGATCGACATCTCCAGCCAGGTGGCGGCCGAGGAGGCCCGGGCCCGCTCCGAAGCGCTGCTGCGCCGCACCCTGGAGCAGACCCACCTGGGTCTGGCCCTCTGTGCGCCGGGCACGGGCCGCTTCCTGCTCACCAACCAGGAACTCCGCACCGAACTGGGCGCCGATGCCGAGGCCCTGCAGGCCACCACCCTGGGGCAGGCGCTCGAGGGTCTGCTCCGGCAGCAGCCGGGTTCGGCAGGCCCGGGGCCCTCGCCTGCGGAAACGCTCGATCGCGCCGCCCTGGCTGCCCTGCTGCGCGGCGAGCGCGACCAGTACCGCCTGCGCCTGCGGCTGCGGCTGGCTCAGGACAAACGGCCCGCCGGCTGGGGAGATCTGCGGATCAGCAACCTGCGGGATGAGGCCTGGGCGCTCACGCACGTGCTGGTGGAGCTGGCCGACGTGACCGAGATCGTGGCCAAGAGCGATTCCATCGAGGCCGCCGCCGCCGCCGGTGTGGTGGGCGTGTGGGACTGGGATCCAGTGGAAGATGTGCTCACCTGGGATCCGGTGATGTACCGCCTCTATGGGGTGCAGCCTGATCAGTTCTCCGGTGCGGTGGAAGCCTGGGCGCAGACGGTGCATCCCGATGACCGCTCGTTCGCGGAGGGCGAACTGCAGGCGGCCGTGCGCGGAGAGCGGGACTACGCCATCCGTTTCCGGGTGCTCTGGCCCGATGGCTCGGTGCGCTACATCCAGGCCGCGTCGCGCGGGTTCCTCGATGGAGAAGGCCGGGTGGTGCGCATCCTTGGGGTGAACTACGACGTCACCGAACTGGTGAACACCCAGGAGCGGCTGGCGGCGGAACAGCACCTGCTGAGCACCACCCTTGATTCCCTGTTGGATCCCCATGTGCTGCTCGGGCCGGTGCGGGACGAGGCGGGGCGGATCACGGATCTGCGCATCCTGCGGGCCAACCCTGCCGCCTCCGCCTACAACGGCATGTCCCCGGAGGAGTTCGTGGGGGCCACCCTGCGGCAGTTCTGGCCGGGACATGTCGAGAACGGACTCTTCGATCGGTACCTGCAGGTGCTGGCCACCGGCGAGCCCCTGGTTCTCGATGATTTCGAATACAACCAGCACGAGCGGCAGGGAGGCCCACGCCAGTTCGACATCCGTGTGGTGAAGGTGGGCGACGAGCTCAGCGTCATCTTCCGGGATGTGACCGAACGCGCCGAATCCATGCGGCTTCTGGCCGCCTCGGAGGAGCAGTTCCGGCTGCTGGCCGAGAACGCCAGTGATGTGGTGGTTCACTTCGGCGGCGACGGCACGGTGCGGTGGATCTCCCCCTCGCTCCGCACGATGCTGGGCTGGGACCCCGGCGACTGGATCGGCCGGCCGAAGGGGGAGATGCTCGCCGCGATCGGCGCCGACCCAATCCCCCGCGATGCCTGGCGCCCGGCATCGCCCCAGACCAGCCGCCCTCAGGTGCGCGACCGCCAGGGCCGCCTGCCCAGGCTCGCGAGCCGCTGGAGCCCCTTCCTCGATACCGCCGGCGAGCCGGCGGGCGAGGTGTGCACCTGCCGCCTGATCGACAACGAAATGGCGGCCGAGCGGGAACTCGAACGCCGGGCCAGCACCGACAGCCTCACCACCCTGCTCAACCGGGAGGAGGTGTTCCGCCAGATCCAGCAGCTCAGCGGCCCCGAACAGCGGCGGGGACGGCAGATGGCCGTGCTGTTCTGCGATCTCGATCGCTTCAAGAGCGTGAACGACACCTACGGCCACCAGGGTGGCGATGCCGTGCTGCAGGCCATGGCCTACCGGGTGCGCTCCTGCCTGCGGGGCTCCGATCTGGCGGCCCGTATCGGCGGTGATGAACTGCTGGTGGTGCTGCCCGGTCTGCAGGGCCTCGAGGATGCGATCGCCATCGCCGAGAAGGTGCGGCGGCTGGCCAGCGAACCGGTGCCGCTCCCCGAGGGCGAGGTTCAGATCACCCTGAGCGTGGGCGTGGCCCTGGCCGAGGAGCACGAATCGATCGATGCGCTGATCGCCCGGGCCGATGCGGCCATGTATGCCGCCAAGCAGCAGGGCCGCGACCAGGTGGTGGCGATCAGTCCGGTGGGTTGAGCTCCGGGCGGGCCGTGAGCCCCAGCCCATCGAAGAGGAGGCGGCCGGGGGCCTCGGGAGAGGGATCGAACCAGTACTGCTCCACCAGGGTCAGGAACGCCGGGCGCGGCAGCTGGCCCGGCGGCAGCTGGAGGGCGGCGAGCATGGCGTTCAGGTTGGCGGCGATCCCATCGGTGGAGTGGCCGTAGGCGGCGGCGAAGGCGGCCAGGTCGTCCAGGCGGAGCAGGCCGTCGCCATCGAGGTCGAGAACGTCGAAGAAGCCGCCGGCGGCCTGGGCCATGAACCGCCTCGCGGCCTCCGGGTCGCGGCGGAAGGCCTGGAACACCCGCCCGTGGGAGGCCACGAACTCCTGCCGGTCCACCTGGCCGTCATGGTCGAGGTCGCGGCGCTCGTTCTCGTGGCGGTAGGTGTCGAGCAGCAGCTGCAACAGATCCGGGAAGGGGGAGCGGCGGCCCTGCCAGCGCCCGGCGATCTGCTGGGCCACGGGATCGAAGTCGCCCTGCAGGGTGTGGCGGCCGTCGCCATCGCGGTCGTAGAAGGAAAACAGCCGCAGGTACCGCCGGATCAGCTCCACCGGCAGGGGCGGATCGGGATGCCCGGCGCCGCTCGACATCCACCCATCCGCTGGTGGCTTGGATCGTACCGGCGCCGTTTTTCCCCCGGCGGCAGACTGGTGGTCTGTGGGGCGTCCCCGCCCAGCCAAACCATGCCCAGCCCTCCGGGACGTGCGGTTGCCAGGAACGCCGGGGCGGAGAGGCTTCTGGCAGGCACGGCCAGCCTGGCGCTCCAGGCGGCCGCCCTGGTGGGCATCGACCAACTGGCCCAGCTGCTGGCGCGCCATCTGCCGCTGCCCCTGCCCTCCAACCTGGTGGGCATGCTGCTGCTGAGCGTTCTGCTGGCCACGGGGCTCGTGCGCGAGGCCTGGGTCGCCGGGGCGGCAGGGCTGTTCAACCGCCATCTGGCCTTCTTATTCGTGCCGATCGCCGTGGGGCTGCTGGCCTACGGGGGCCTGCTGCGCGCCCATGGCCTGGCTCTGCTGCTGGTGATCGCGGTGAGCACCACGGCGGGCATCGCCGCCGCGGGCTGGATCGCGGCCTGGGGCACGGCACCACCGCAGCCGCTCACTCCGCAGCGGATCACTCCGCAGCCGCTTCCCCCGCCGTGATCTCCCTGCTGTTCGGCCTGGGCGTGACCCTGGCGGCCTATGCCCTCAGCCGCTGGATCGGGCGGCGTTTCCCCTCCCCGCTCACGGTGCCGGTGCTGCTGAGCACGCCCGTGGTGATGCTGGTGATCCTGGGGAGCGGCCTCGGGCTGGAGGGCTACCGGCCGGCGAGCGATGCCATCGCCTGGTGGCTCGGACCCGCCACCGTGGCCCTGGCGGTTCCCCTCCACCGCCACCGGCAGGTGCTGATCGACCACGGCGCCCGGGTGGCGGGCGCCGTGCTGGGCGGCACCGCCGTGGCGATGCTCTCCGCGGTGGGCATGGCCCGCCTGCTGGGCCTGGACGAGCCGCTGCAGGGAGCGCTGGGGCTGAAGAGCGCCACGGCGCCGGTGGCGATCGCCCTGGCCACAGACGTGGGGGCCGATCCCCCCGTGGTGGCGGGGATCGTGGTGGCCTCGGCCCTGCTGGGCACGGTGGTGGGGCCGGACCTGCTCACCCGGCTGCGCATCCGCGCCCCCCTGGCCCGGGGCCTGGCCCTGGGCACGATCTCCAGCGGCCAGGGCACGGCCCAGGCCCTGCGGGAAGGGGATCTCACCGGAGCGGCTGCCTCGGTGGCGATGGCCCTGGCGGCCCTGGCGGTGGCGCTGCTGGCGGTGCCGCTCGGGGCCCTGCTGCAGCGCTGAGCGGGCCTCGCGCGTTATCCCCTGGCCCGGGACAATCTGCGCACCCAGAACGGTTAGATCGCGAAGGAGATGGTCTTCCCGCCAAGGAGCTCGCCGAGGAGGTCGTGCATCGGTGCGGCAGACACGTGATAAAGGAGATGGGTGTTCTGTAGGGGGAAAAGGATGTCTTTCTCTGTTGTCCTGCCGGTGGTGAGTGCTTCCTGCTTGAGGGCGTAAAGCTCCAGCATGCCTGGATTGGCACTGATCTCCAGGTCGGTCTTGCCGAGGTACCCCTCAACGGAGAAATCCGGATGGGGATCATTGATCCAGGTGTACCTCAGATTCGTATCGCACAGGGCGCACACCGCCAGGGCCTGCTCCCCATGGACCAGCCGGTTCTTCTCGTACTCGCGGGTGAGCTTGTAGAGCTCGAAGGCGTGATGGGTGGAGAGGGCCAGGTCCACGGCGGGGCCCAGCAGGGTGAAGTGGAGGCTCTCCCTGTCTTCCCGGGAGCTGTGGAAGAGGATGGGCACATCGGAAAGGCTCCGGATCCTCCGGGCGGCTTCCAGCCCGTTCATGCCAAGGCCCAGGTCGATGTCCATCAGCACGATGTCGATGGCGGTGTCGTTCCGGATCGTGGCCAGTGCCTCCTCTGCACTGGAGGAAGAAATCACCGCAAATCCATACCGGTTGAGGGATCGCACGGACACCCGTTCCAGCAGGGCGCGATCCTCCACCAGCAGCACCGTGGCAGGGTGAGCGGGGTTCACATCAAAGACCATGCCCGAAGGATGTCCTGAGCCTCAATGGCAGAGTATTCATCCACGCTGGAGGTGGGCACTCGGGTGGCTCCACCGCTGGAGCCTGGCTGCTTCCCCCTCCCAGCGGCTGCCCGGGGAGGCTCGGCTCGGGTCTCCCCGGTTCAGCGGCTGCGCTCGCGCCGCACCACACGCCGGAACAGGCGGTAGCCCTTACGCACCCCATCCAGCATGGCGGCCGGGGCCCGCAGGCGCAGCGGGGCGATCAGGGGGCGATACAGGCGGTGATAGGCCCAGCGCAGGTCGCGCCAGGCCCGGCAGGGATCCGGGTTGAGGAAGTCCGAGATGTCCACGATCAGGCCCCGCCCCTGATGCAGCATCACGTTGCGGCCGTGCACATCGTGGCCATGGAGTCCGCGGCTCACCGCATAGGCGAGGGCCGCGTCGATGTCCTGGATCGCCTGGGGTGGGATGAGCACCCCGGTGCGCAGACAGTCGTACAGGGTGATGCCCCGCAGGCGCCGCAGCACCAGATAGCTCTCGCCCGCGTGAAAGCAGCGCGAGAAGGCGGGATGTTCCCCGATCCGCCGGTACACCTCCGCCTCCTGCTCGATCCCCGGCCGGCCCGGTGCGTAGATCTTCACCACCATCCCGGCATGCTCCGGGTGCAGCAGCACGGCGGCGTAGTTGCCGCAGCCGATCAGACACCAGGGCTCCGGCAGGCGCGCCACCCGCACCGGATCGTGGGGATCCACACTTCGGAGCACCAGTCCCGGCAGGAGCTGGTGCTCCACGAGGGCCAGCAGATCGGTCAGGCGATGGCGGGCCGTGGGTTCGTCCACCGATGGATCTGCGGCGGGTGGCTTGGCAAGGAAGGGCGGGCCAGGTTCATGATTATGCCGGTGCCGCCCCGTCCTGCGTTCCGAAGGGGCCGCTGATCCCTGCGGCGAAGGAAACCGGCCAGCAGATGCGCTGAGCCTCCTCCTTGTCGATGATCCGGAACGAAGCCGCCATCGGCGGGGCATGGCATCACTCCTCTGATCGCCCCGGGATGAACATCCCTTGGAATCAGCTCTCGGATTCAGCTCCGGGGTTGGCGGGCTGGGGCTGGGCGATCTGCGAGACCATGAGTTTGTCGACGCGATTGCCATCCATGTCCACCACCTCGAATCGGTATCCCTTCCATTCGAAATGGTCGGCTTCCCTGGGGATGCGCTCCAGCACGTGCATCACGAAGCCTGCAAGGGTGTGATAGCGACCCTCCTGATCGAGGCCGAAGATGTCCTGGTCGATGAGCTCCGCAAACGCGTCGAGGTCAAGACCCCCATCCACCAGCAGAGATCCGTCCTCGCGGGTCACCACCAAGGGGCCGTTCTCATCGTCCACGGAGGGAAGATCCCCGACGATGCCCTCCATCAGGTCATTGAGGGTGACGAGTCCCTCGACCCCACCGAACTCATCGGTGACCAGAGCAATGTGAATGCCACTGCGTTTGAAGTGTTCGAGCACCGAAAGCGCCCGGGTGCTCTCGGCCACAAAAAGAGGAGGCTGCAACAGCTCTTCCAGATCGATCGGCTGGCCTGTGATCTTGGCGGAAAGCAGATTTCGAACCCGAACAACCCCCACACAGTCGTCGAGGCTGCCTCTGCCCACAGGAAAGCGCGAATGGGTGCTGTCGAGAATGTCCTGCAAGGATGTTTCCAGCGATTCCTCCAGATCGAGCCAGCAGATCTCCGTGCGGGGGGTCATCAGAGTCTTGATCGTGCGATCGCCGAGGCGCAGCACACGCTGCACCATGTCGTGCTCCACCTCCTCAAACACCCCGGAGTCAGCCCCTTGACGGATCATCGCCTTGATTTCGTCCTCGGTGATGTCGGGTTCGCTGCTCGTGGGGGCCCCCAACAGCCTGAGAAGCACTTCGGTTGAATGGCTCAGCAGATGCACCACAGGCCCACTCGCCCGCGACAGCCAACGCATGCTGGGGGCCATGGCACAGGCCAGTTGCTCGGGATGGGCCAGGGCCAGTCTTTTGGGCACCAACTCGCCGACCACCACCGAAAGGAACGTGATCACAGCCACAACCAGGGCAATGCTCAGCCCCTCGCTGTAGGGCGCCAGGAGGGGTAGGCGCTCCAGCAGGGAATCAAGCTGTCTGGCCACGGTGGCTCCACCAACAGCACCGCTCAGGATGCCAATCAGGGTGATCCCGATTTGTACGGTGGACAGGAACTGATTCGGCGAATCTGCCAGCCGGAGCGCCACCACAGCCGAACGGTTTCCCTTCTGGGAGAGTTGCTCCAGGCGATGGCGCCGGGCGGAGATGATCGCAATTTCCGCTCCCGAGAACAGGCCGTTGGCCACGATCAACAGCAGGATGATCAGGATGTCCGGCGCCAAGGAGGGAGTCGTCCTGGAAGAGCCCCCAAAATAGGGCTTCCAGATTGAGGCCCCCATCTCGGGTGTGGCTCAGGCCAACCCAGGCAGGAATGGGTCGCTACCGCTTGATCGGGCCCTGTCCCCTGCCACCTGTGGCTCTCGGGCGGATTCCCTCTCTCCAGACCGCCGGGGGCCTAGCGCCCGTGGACGACCACCCGGTGGATCAGCCTGGCCTCCTCAGGATCTGCGTGGGCTTTGCGGTGCCCCTTCACTGCCGCGCATGCCTGGGCGGGGGCACTGCCCCGCAGGGACTTCCCCCTCATCATCCTTCTTGCTGTGACTCGATGGGGGTCGCGAGGATCGAACTCGCCTTAGGCGGATTATGAGTCCGCTGCATTCACCAGATTGCTAGACCCCCACGCCCCACCGGGCTTCCGGGTTCACCAGAGGCCACGGATCGGCGGCGGTGACCATACCGGATCCACCTCGCGGGCCACCGGCATCGTGGCGCCGCCCCCGGTGCCGAGGCTGGAGGAATAACCGTTCGGGATGTCGTCGGTGCGCCAGTAGAGGGGGCTGCTCTGCTGGTTCAGCAGCTCGGTGTAGGTGTTGTTGAGCGCCGTGGCATCCCACACGATCGTCTGATCCGGGAAGCCCAGGCCCATCACCTTGGTGCCGTCGGGTCCGCCCATGGAGATCCCGAGCAGGCTGGTGATCTGGTGGGTGACGTCGATGCTGCGCGCGAAGGTGGGGGTGTAGGTGAAGAAGCGCTCCTGCACCAGATCCGCAGTGGGCTGCACCACGGCGCAGCGGGTCACCTCCACCGGGCCGGCGGCGTTCATGCCCCCCGGGCCGCTGCCCGCCAGCGGGGCCTCCAGGGTGGTGGTGCACACCACGGGCCCGGCGGCCGCCGGGGCGATGCCGCCGAGGCCCGCGGAAAGGGCCGAGAGCAGGGCCGCTCCTGCGCCCACCGCCCACCGCGGCCGTTCCCTGCGTTCCATGAATCTGCCGGCTTCCGCCGGTGCTGCCAGTGCTGCACGCAAACTAGGCAGGTTCGGGCTCTCCCACCAGCCCTCGTCAGCCACCTGCGCAACCGATGCCCGCCCCGCCCCGCCCCGTTCCCGCTCCGGCCGATGCCCGTGCCCTGGCTGCGCTCGGTGGTTCGGCGGCGGAGCAGCGCCAGGCCCTGCTGCCGCTGCTGGCTGAGCGCGCCTACCGCCACGGCAATTTCACCCTGGCTTCCGGACGCACCAGCCACCACTACGTGAACTGCAAGCCCGTGAGCCTCGCCGGGGTGGGCCTGGCGCTGCTCGGCGCGCTGCTGCTCGAGGAGGTGGAGCCCGAGGCGGCGGCGGTGGCCGGTCTCACCCTCGGTGCCGATCCGCTGGTGAGTGCGGTGGCCCTGCGGGCTGCCCAGGGCGGCCGCCTGCTCGATGCCCTGATCGTGCGCAAGGAAGCCAAGGGGCACGGCACCGGCGCCTGGCTGGAGGGCCCCCTGCCGCCCGCCGGGGCCCGCATCACCGTGCTGGAAGACGTGGTCACCACCGGCGGCTCCTCCCTCAAGGCGGTGCGTCAGTTGCGTGAGGCCGGCTACCTGGTGGACCGTGTGGTGGCGATCGTGGACCGCCAGGAGGGCGGCCTCGAAGCGATGACCGCCGAGGGGCTCGAGCTGCGCAGCCTCTTTCTGCTGGAGGAGGTGGCCGCCTGCGCCGCCGCCGGGGTGGCGTCATGAGCGGCGCCACGATCTGGGGGGAGTTCCCGACCGTGCCGGGCCTCCTGCAGCAGCCGGTGGGGCTGCTGCGGCTCGAGGGCCCGGACACCCGGACCTTCCTGCACGGCCAGACCAGCCAGGCCCTCGCCCAGGCCGCGCCCGGCACCTGGGCGCGCACCTGCTGCATCACGCCCACGGGCCGCATGCGGGCCCTGGCGGAGGTGTTGGTGGATGCCGGCGGAGCCTGGCTGGCGATCACGGCGGGGGATCCGGAGGCGGTGCGTGCCGCCTTCGACCGGGTGCTCTTCCCGGCGGACCGGGTGAGCCTGGGGGTGCTGCAGAGCGGCTGGCTGAGCACCACCGCTCCGGCCGCTGCGGCCGAGGCAGGCCCCGAGCCGGAGGGCGGCACCTGGCAGGAGCTGGAGGCGGCGCCCGGGCAGGCCTGGCTGCTGGGGGAGGAGCGGCTGCTGGTGCTGGGACCCGAGCCCCTGCCTCCCGGTGGTACGGCAGGTCTGCCCGCTTCCCTCGCCCAGCCGGCGTTCCTTCCGGAGGAGGCGGAGCGCTGGCGCATCCAGCGGGGGCTGCCGGCCGCCCCCGCCGAGCTCAACGACGACACCAATCCCTTCGAGCTGGGCCTGGCGAACCGGGTGAGCCTCTCGAAGGGCTGCTACGTGGGCCAGGAGACCCTGGCCAAGCTCGCCACCTACGACGGCGTCAAGCAGCAGCTGCGGCGCTGGTATCGCCCCGCCGCCGCGGGTGCCCCGCCCGCTGCCGGTGGGCGGCTCCAGGCCCCGGACGGCACCCGGGCCGGCCTGATCACCTCGGTGCTGGCCCTGCCGGGACACAGCGGCCACATCGGCCTGGCGCTGGTGCGGCGCGCCTGCCTCGAGCTGCCGGAACTGCTGCCGGCGGAGGAGGGAGTGGCGGCCGTCCCCCTGGCCCTCTCCATCCCGGAGGCCTTCGTGGCGCCGCCGGTGGGGGCGGGCTCCGCCGCCCGCTCCTGAGCGCTCACCCGGCCGGCGCCTCAGGCGCCTGGCTCGTCGTGCAGCTGCGCGTCGTCCTGGTTCAGCAGCCAGCGGGCCACGGCCAAGGTGGCGAGGTTGTCGTCGCGGTTGTAGCGGAAGATCCGCTGCAGCTGGCGGTGGCAGTGGCGACCCCGCTCGCGGTCTTGGCGCCATTGCCGCCACTGGCGCCACCACAGCAGGCAGCGGGCCCCGTCCACCCCGCTCTGGCTCCAGCGGAAGCCGCGCCAGGCGGCCACGGCCTTGAGGCCGTAGCTGTTCACCGGCAGGCGCCAGTGGCGCCGCAGCCGGGCATGCACGTCCACCAGGCGCGCCCGCAGCCGCAGCACCTCGCCTTCCGTGGCCCCCTGGCGCTGGGCCAGGCGCACCAGGGAGAGGGCCTCGGTTTCGCCGTAGTGCAGCAGGGGCCAGTCGGGGTAGCGGGCGAGCAGCCGCTGCAGGCGCCGCCACAGCTTCGGCTCGCCGTGTTCCTGCAGAGCCAGTACGGCCCGGTACGGGCCAGAGGCGCTGCCGTCGGCCTCCGGCCAGGAGCCGTCTGAGCCCCGGGAGAGCACCACGAAGCCGTGCAGGAAGTCGTCGCGGGCGTCGGGATCGGATTCGATGTCGTAGAGGAGCACCCCGGCGGCGCGGCGCAGCTCCGGCAGGGCCTCGCCCGGATCGAGCCGTTCCGGCTCGCCGCTGGCCTGCACCCGCGCCTGGGCCACCAGGGAGGCCGCCACCTCCCGGTGCTGTTCGCCGTGGTCCTCCAGCTGATCGGCCAGCTGCTCCGGGTCGGCGGCCGCCAGATCGGCCAGCCGCTCGATGCCGAGCCCCAGCAGCAGCTCGCGCCGCTTGCCGCCGATGCCGCTCACCTCGCTGAGGTGCCCCTCCCGGGCGGCTTCGCGGTCGCAGAGGCCGCGCCAGCTGCAGAGGGTGCATTTCTTGCGGTCGTTCACCAGCGGAGGGGGCTGGCTCTGGCGAAGCTCCTGGGCCAGCCGCAGCAGGGTGTCGTCGAGCTGGCGCTGCAGGCCGCTGCTGAGGGCCAGCCGCTCCATCTCCAGGCGCCGCCCCTCGCCTGCCACCACCAGCCCGTGGGGCACGGCCGCCTGCTGGTGCTCCGCCAGCAGGCGGCCCCAGAGGGCCAGCACCAGGCGGTGCTCCCGCGTCACCCGTCGCCCCTGGCGCGCCAGCACCGGCCGGTAGCGGAAGGCCCCCCAGCGGCTGTCGCCCTCCACCCGCTGCAGCAGGCTCGGGTGGGCCTCCACCGCCAGGGTGCCGAGGGCTCCGCCGGGCACGTTTCCGCGCAGCCGCAGGCCCACCACCCCCTCGTCGCCGCGGGCACAGGCCGCCTCGCCGTGGCCCGGCCGGCTGGGCACCAGGGTCTGGAAGCTGCGCAGCTGATCCTGCAGGGCCAGGGCGCGGTGGGCGGTCCAGAGCCGTTCCTCCGCCGGTCCATGCCGGTCGAGCCAGCTGCGGCGGCGGCAGCGCAGCCAGCCCCGGAGCAGGCGGTCGGTGAGGGGGGCCGCGAGGGGGGCGGAGGGGGGCGCGGAGCCGGAACGCTGGGCCATCGCCGCAGGCTAGGAAGGCAGTGGCCTGCCCACCGGCCGGCACCTGCCTTCCCGCCGCCGAGGGCTCCGGCTGCTACGACCGGTTCGACCGCCGCCCCGCCACCGCCCCCATGGCCTCTGCCCCCCTGCCCCTGGAGGCCAGTCCGATCGTGTTCGGCACCGATGGCTGGCGAGGGGTGCTCGGTGTGGACATCACCGTGGAGCGCCTGCTGCCGGTGGCGGCGGCGGCGGCACGGGAACTGGCCAGTTCCGCGCCCCCCGACCTGAACAGCCGCGAGGTGGTGATCGGCTACGACCGCCGCTTCCTTGCCCCGGAGCTGGCCGAAGCGATCTGCAGCGCCGTGCGCGGTGCCGGGCTGGAGCCCCTGCTTTCCGACTCCCCCACCCCCACGCCGGCCTCCAGCTGGGCGGTGGTGGAACGCCAGGCCCTCGGGGCCCTGGTGATCACCGCCAGCCACAACCCGCCCGAATGGCTGGGGCTGAAGA
>JBMLOS010000122.1:0-8965 GCA_049242845.1 Prochlorococcaceae cyanobacterium | reverse complement strand
GGAGAGGACGGCAGCGATGACGGCTCGACTCCACCCGGAGAGGACGGCAGCGATGACGGTGGCGGAGCCAATAATGGCTTCGGTAATGGCGATCAGGATCCGCCCGGCAATTCTGGTTCCAACAACAATGCCGAAAATGCCACCGACTCGAAAGGCAATCCTGGGCGAGGTGGTCACTCATCTTTTGCGCCAATTTCCATCGACTTAGATGCAGATGGAGGTGTTTCCTACCTCGACACTGAAGCTGGGGTTAAGTTTGATTTTGGCTCGGGATTGGATGACACCCCCTGGGTTGAGCAAAACGACGGCCTGCTCGTTTATGACTACGATGGAACTCTCGGTAAATCCGAAGGTAATGGTCTCCTGGCAGTACCTGAAAACATCGTTCTCACGCTCTGGGCAGAAGGATCCAGTACAGATATGCAGGCTCTTTCTGAAACCTTCGACGCAAATCAAGATGGACATTTTAACGATGTTGATGAACACTGGGCTTCCTTCGGAGTCTGGCAGGATGCCAACAGCAACGCACTTGTTGATCAGGGAGAGTTCCAGAGTCTTGACTACTACGGGATTGCTGGGTTTGATCTGACCTACACAGCCGATAGCCAAGCCTTCACTGCCGCGAATGGCGCTGTTGAGGTGTTTGGTCAGCTGAATGTTTATTATGAAGATGGAACTACCGGTGTCGCCGATGACATGGCCTTTATCCAAACCACTGTCATGTCGGAGGATGTCACCCTTGCGGTTGGTCCTTTGGAGGCTCCTGCATCTGACCTGACAGGTGCGGATTCCATTGAAGGAACCGAAGCAACGGGTGATGTGTCATTCAGTGCTGCTCTTGACGCAGCTCTTGCGCAACCGGAGCTCCTTGTTCCTGATCACATTCAGCCGCCCGATAGCACCAGCGATGGATCCACCGTGATCCCCGATGATGCCAGCGTGCAGGCTGAGGTGCAAGACATCTCTGCATTGGTGGATCAACTGGTAGCAGAGCTGCCTGTTACCGATGAGCATCTTGCTGAGTACCAGCACGAGATCATCCAAGTCGATTCTAATTTCGATACCCACTTTGACAGTGGCACTGCTGCCGGAGTCGTCAGCGATATTGATGCCACTTATTCTGATGTTGGTGCCACAAATGATGGCATCGATGATCAGGCTGTCGTGCAGGATGACCCTCTTGCCTATTCCTCCACTGTGGACGAGGGAAGCGTCAACAACCTCTATAGCGATCCGGGCGGCATGAGCTAGTTCGTTTTTCTATCATCTACGCCGTCTCTCTGTGGAGGGACGGCTTTTTTATGTTGTACCGAGCACGAAAAGGAAATCTGGATCAACCGCCGCTTGCAAGAACGCTTGGAAGACGAGCAAGAAACTCATTGGTTTCCATTTTAAAGAATAGTTCGGCAACATCAAGACATTGATTGAAAATCGTCCAGTCGCGAGGAGAAAGGGGTCTTCGATGAATGTTAAGCCACTTATGAATGTATGACCACATGGCGCCTTCTAAGACAAGCTTCTGATTAAGATCAGAAGTGGGATTGCCAACGGCGAAGCCAGCCATGTACTGATCAATTACTTCGACTAGCTTTTTGCGGTCAAGACTAGACCGTAAAAAGTAATAAATAAAGAACTGAAGGTCTGTCCCAATGGGTGCCCAGCATAGGCATGAGAAGTCAATAAAGACAGCTTTATTCAAGACTCGCCCAGATTGGCCGATTGACATGTTGCCGCGATGCAAGTCGTCATGCGATATTGAATAGTAGTTGGAGTCATGAGCCGCGACTCTGGATAGAAGCATGCGATTTATACTCTGAGCTCTGGAAAGGCTTTGAGCGAGAATGGTACTTTGAATCTTAGGGAAACGACGTTGAAGCCGCTTATGTGTAAGCGACAAGCCAAAGCTCTTGTGGAGAATTTGCAATGAAGTGCTGGACTCCATGTTGCACGCGTTGAACTCCCCAATTCCTCGTAGGATTATAGACTCTTCAAGAGTATCGCTATACGACTTCTTTGTAAGGTCGAGAATGTCAAGATACTCGTACAAGATGTAATGTCCGTGTGGCGCAACAAGATCAAAAAATACAGACGGACATGCGTATCCGCTGCCATTCCAGGAGACTGATGAAGGCAAAAGGCTGGGATTTGTAGATCGCTCTCTGCTGGGATCGAAGTTTGAGGCCTTAAGTACATAGCTCTTTTGGCCAAAGTTAACTCTTTGTACAAATGCGGAATGACGACCAGCCGGAAGGGACGAGTACGCACCATAGACAATTGTAAGAAGGTCATGAAACAGCAAGGAGAGCTCTTTCGAATTAGACTCAGCCTTCTCGTCAATTGAAGGAAAGGAGGGAGTGTGTATAAGCGGGCAGGACGTCTTACTCAGGGGACTGGGTATAGGAATCGAATAAATACCGCTTGCACCTTTCATGATTGCCTCAATTCTCCGTTCTCCTTTGGCCCTAAGCGTGGAGGGATCCCAGTATCGATCTACCGTTCTGCCCCAGTGGACCTGATCAGATGTCTTTTCAGCTGATTTGTATAGATGATAGACTGGAATAAGCTTTGGATGATAGATGATCCAGCCCGCGGCTAGTGCACGCTGTGCATAGGTGTATTCTTCTCCGTTGAAGTATAAGCTGTGATCATATGGAAGATGATCGTATAGGCAGCCTCGGCTGAAGAGGAATCCGGCTGCAAGACGATCGCCATTTACAAATCCAAATTCAGGATCCCAACTAACTATGTTGGCAGCATTTCGGAGTGGGTATTCCTTGTGGGGCATTAACTTAATAGTCTTTCCCTCAGGAAGCCGCCGTGGGCCGGTAGCGGGCTCCCATGGCATTGGAGATGCAGTAAGAATTGATTTCCAAGGTAACTGGTTCATTTGCTCTATTAGGATCTCGTCCCAGTTCGAATCAAACCTCATGTGTGAATCAATTTGCAATAGATAGTCTTCGTCTTCGACCATTCCTTGAATGACGGAGCGCGCGAAGCCGACTCCACGGGCATCCCTGGCCTTCATCCACACATATCTAATTTGGTCTCGCCACGATGGAAGACGATCATAATTGTCGTTGCTAGATTGATCTAGGATGCCAAAACGGAGTTTTTCTGGGTGTTTTGCCTTGTCGTAAGCATCTAAGATCGTGGGCAGCAGCTCTGGGTCGCAGTAGGATGCTATGGAGACGAAGATTGACATTGTTGGCCGTGAGTAACGAGGATCGCAGGTAAACGGACTATCGATAATGTATTCGGAGTTGTCTAACTCGTTAAGTGCCTGGATGATCGAGGTCTTGGCCGCCGTTCAGACAGTCCCTGTCAACTTAGCCAGACTCGTCCTGGATCGCAGTCGTGCATATCTCATTGGACATCCCTGCTGTGCTGAGCCTCTTCCGGCAATGAGGTGGGCGCCTTTTACTGGACTGACACAACCCCTGAAATCGTTGACTCCGGGCGGAAAGATCTGGGATCGGTCTCAGCGTAAACCTTGTGGGAGTTTTGCCTCCCAAGGCGCTGTGGGGTCTTACCTGGCAGTACCTCCACAGGAAGCGGGCCAGGTTCATCTCCGCATCCCAGACATCGATGTATGCACGCAGATAGGCATCCTCGTACTTGACTGTCCTCCATAGCTGTTCCACGAGGATGTTGTCGTAGCAGCGCTTTCGTTTGGACCAGCTGATCTTGATCTTCTCTGCCTGGAGCCGAGCCACGAAGTCGCCGGAGGTGAACTGATATCCTTGGTCGGAGTGGAAGATCTTCGGCTGACGGCCACCACTGGGGGGCATCTCCAGGGCATCCAGACAGAACTCCGTGTCAAGGCTGTTCGACAGCTTCCAGCTGAGCACATGTCTGGAGAACAGATCCATGATCGCCACCAGATAGAGGAAGACTTCTGCAGTGGGATCTAGGTGATCTCGCTTGCCCACACCTGATCTGCTGCTGTGATCTGCTTGAGATCCAACAGGCAAGGGAACCGCCCGGATGGAGCACCTGGCACGGTTGAGCGGGGTTGCTGGTAGATGGCCTGTAAGCCCATGCGGCGCATGAGGTTTCGCGCCCTGTCGCGACTGATCGGCATCCCTTCTCGGGCCAGGTCATTGACCATGCGACGGCTGCCTCTGCAGGGATCCTCCAGGTAGAGGGCATCGATCCTGGCCATGAGCCGCAGGGTCGATCCACGTAGAGGGACGGGCCGGGAGTAGAGCGTGCATTTGCCGCAGGTTCAGGCAGCTCCTACCGCCGCAGGCTGAGATACGCCAGCTCCAAAGCGAGCGCTTCCTGGTGCAGGGTCTCAAGGGCGATTCCACCTGTCTGATCGGCGAAGGGGAGGGCGTCATCGGCACCATCGGCCTCCATGCGATCTGCACCCATCGGGGCTTCGAACCGTTTGAGTCAACCCCGCAGGACGGCTCCACGGATGGGCAGCGATAGGTCCGGTTGCAAGGCGCGAAGTCGAAGTTCTGTTCGTCGCCCTCTTCGATCTCCATCATGTCCACGAAACCCTGGCCGAACAACACCTGGGAGTGGGGCCTCAATCGTGGGCGGCTCCACATGCATGCCGAGGAGTGGCATTCTTCCTTTCTCTTTCGAGCATGGACATGCAGAATCGAGCGAGATCCTTCTCGCACGGCTCTATCGCTATCGCCAGATCCGTGAGGTTGGCTTGCGCCACGCAGCCGGCCGAGTTGGACTTAGTTGTGCCTTGTGTTGCTCCTAAATGTGGCTGCTTGGAGCCACCTGGAGCTCCACCTCGGATGGTCCTGCCGGCACTTCACGATCTTTCTCTCGCTGGCTTTCTCGACCTGTTCAAGACGCTGCTCCCAGCGTGAATGCACTGGCCGTGAGGCACCTGAGCTGCATGCGTGCCTCTGCCGCGGTCCATCCGATCGCCTCCAGAGCAGCCTGGAAGCCCACGGTGAACTCCGCCACCAGATCCACAGGGTCGATTCCGATCGTGCGGAGATCTGCCCGCAGCTCCCGCACGATGTTTAGTACTGCTGGCAGGGCCTGCTCCGCACAGTCCTGCACCGTTGCTGCCACCTCGGGAAAGCGGGCCTGCAGCCATTCCTCGCCGTAGTTGAGGTGTTCCGCCTCATCACGGATGACGGTGGTGGTGATCGATCGAGCATAGGGATCTGCCACCGGCAGATAGAGCCGATAGGCAGCAACCGCAATGCACTCAATCAACAGGCACTGGATCACCAGACAGCTCACCAGATCTGCGGCCTGATCCGCAGTGGCGAACTGCTTTTGGAGGGGCTCCAGCAGATGGTGTGCCAGGGGGATATCCGGACGCACCCCAAGATTCCTGCCGCAGCCGACAAAGTCAGCGGCATGGCGCCCCTCCATCGCGGCAAGGCGGCGCAACTCCTCGCGATCGGCGGGAATCAGTTCCGCAAGGCGCCGGAAATGGCGATCTGCCAGCCCCTCCCCCACAATCACCAAACCATTGATGCGGCTGTAGGCATCCCGATAGAGCGTGCTTGTGAAATCCATGCGCTGCATGATCGAAAAGCTGATGGGGGTTTTCTGTTTCCTGCGGATCCGCCGGAGGAGAGTGGTGCTGGGCGACACCGTTGCTTCGCCGCCTTGCCTTGCCTTGGCGATGGAAGGGGATGGATCGACGTTAGGAGTTCGATGATGCTGGCTCTACGCACAGGCCCTGGGGTCTTGGGCGCAGAACATGCTCGAATAAATCACTCGGCTGAGAGCCGCTTTCTGCGTGAATCCCGGCCTTTCTATCCGTAGGGGCGCACATGATGGCTCTGATGCCTTTCCCGCCTTGGTGGCGGAGAGTTTGTTGTGGCAACTCATGTGGCGACTCAGCGAATCTCTGCGATTGGATTGACCCCGATTGTGGTCTTCCTGCATCATCTGGGCCATTGTTTTGCCTCTCTGCTCTTGTGCCTCCAGGGGATGTGCACTCTGGTTTCAGGGTTCGTGGGGGAAATACGGCGTGAGCCGCTTCTCCTGGTGTTGGGAGGTAAATCCTGCGAGGGAGGTGATGCCGGCCGGAGTGGGATGTGCATCACGGGGTTCTGTGAGCAAGGGCGTAGGCCGTGGCATCAGGCCCGGCCAGATGGGCGAGGAACCAGGCGCGAAGATTCAGGAGCCAGCGGCAACGCGCCTGATGTTCGCCTCTGCACTGCAGGTATTCCCCGACGGTCGTGCGGAGCGCTTCCGCGTGGGCGGCGCGATGGCCGGTGCAGAGACAACCCCGTGCCGCCAGCCAGCGCTCCTCCAGGCGCAGGTGCAGGCGCAGATCCCAGAGCAGGCGGCGACAGGCGTGGTCGAGGGCCTGGGCCTGGATGTCATTCGCGTGGGAGGGAAGGGAACGATGGATGTCCAGGAGCTCCAGGAGCGCGCCCTCGAGGCGTGCGTGCTGACGCTCCAGCAGGGCCTTCTGCTCCTCCCAGCGGAGGGGCCAGCGGCGCTGCAGAACCGGTGCCTGAGCAGAGCAGGCGAGCGAGCGGGCCATGGAGGAAAATCTGCAACGTGAGCACGCTACAACAGAAGCGTGATCTCGCGCTTCTGGAAAGGCGTGAGTTGTTGGCTCGCCTGGCCCGCGACTCCCTCTGGGTTGAAGAGCCTCGGTGGGGGATGGCGGCTGCGGAGATCGGGCCGGTGATCTGCTCTGCCGGCCTGCCCACGCTCACCGGGCCCAGCTGCACCCGGAGGCGGGAGCAGGCAGCCTTCCTGCAGCACTCCACGGATCAAGGCCACAACGCTCGATCGAACCCGTGTTCACGGCATCAGCATCGTGAGCAGAGCCGCTGACGCCCCGAGCGCAGCCGCGGCGCCGATCACCTGCAGCACGCTCCAGCGCAGGCACAGCTGAACGAACAGCGCTGCCGCCATCACCAGAAGGGCCCAGGGGTTGAATGTGCCGGCCGGCCAGAGCACGGGGCCCGCGAAGAAGATCGCCAGGCTGGCGATCACGCCCACCACCACGGCGGTGATGGCACTCAGCGGTGCGCCGAAGCGCAGGTCGCCGCGGCTGGCTTCCACCAGGGGAGCACCGGCCAGGATGAAGCCGAAGGAGGGCAGAAAGGTGAACCACACCGTCACGAGGGTGGCGGCAAGGGCCACGGGAAAGCTGCCGGCGCCATCGCCGAGGCCCTGATTCCAGCCGCCCATGAAGCCCACGAAGGCCACCACCATGATCAAGGGGCCCGGGGTGGTTTCGCCCAGGGCAAGGCCATCGAGCATCTGGCTCGCCGACAGCCAGCCGAATTGCTCCACCGCGCCCTGGGCCACATAGGGGAGCACCGCATAGGCCCCACCGAAGCTGAGCAGTGCCACCTTCGTGAAGAACCGGGCCATCAACGCCAGCGTGCCGTTCCAGCCACCGGCGTGCACCAGAGCTGCCAGCGGCAGCAGCAGCGCCAGGCCCCACACCAGCAGGGTCGCGGCCAGGCGTCGGCGCGAGAACCGGGCATGGTCCGGGGTGGCGGAGTCGTCGTCGTGCAGGGCGGCCGCCGGCTCCGCTTCCCCCGCTTCCCCCGGGGCCGACGGGCCTCCATGGGGCCTGCTGGCCAGGAGCAGCGAAGGCCGCCAACGGGCGGTGAGCAGGCCGAGCAGGCCGGCGCTGATCACCAGCAGTGGGTAAGGAAGCTTGAGCAGGGTCAGGCCCAGGAAGCCTGCGACCGCCAGGCCCACCAGCAGGGGGGTGTGCAGCGTGCGACGACCGATCCGCCAGGCCGCCATCACCACAATCGCCAGTACCGCGGGTTTGAGCACCGCAAACACGGACGTGAGCAGCGGCAGCTGCCCCCACAGGGCATAGAGCCAGGAGAGCGCCGTGAGCACGAACACCGAGGGCAGCACGAAGAGCCCTCCGGCGATCAGGCCGCCGGGCACGCCGTGCATCAACCAGCCCAGATAGGTGGCCAGCTGCATGGCCTCCGGTCTGGGCAGAAGCATGCAGTAGTTGAGCGCATGCAGGTAGCGCCGCTCGGACAGCCAGCGCCGCTGCTCCACCAGCTCCCTGTGCAGGAGGGCGATCTGCCCGGCCGGCCCACCGAAGCTCACCAGACCCAGCTGCAGCCAGAAGCGGGAGGCGTCCCGCAGATTCACCGAATCGGGTACCCCAGAGCTCACGCAGTCGCCGCGTTGGGAAGCCATCCTGGTCCGGGGACGTGGGCGGGAAAGGCGATGTCCGCCAGGGGTGGCGGTTGCACCGCATGACGGTCGCGGTGCATCACTTCACCGGAGCAGAAGAGCAGCGATTCCCCGGCCCGGAAGGGTTGCCAGTGTTCGTCGGTGGTGAGCGGCTCGGTGCTGAGGATCGTCACCACGTCCTTCACCGTGGTGAGCGTGGAGAAGTCCACCTGCAGCGGCGGATCCGCGAGGGTGGCGCGCTGGAACGGGGCCCGGCGTGTGAGCCAGTGCAGACGGCTGGTGGCCGTGGCGAACAGCCACTGGCCGTTGCTGATCAGGGCATTGAACGTGCCTCTCTCCGCCAGGGCGGCAGCGCAGCGGTGCAGCTGAACGAACAGGGCCGCCGGGTCGTGGGGATCCACTCCGGTTTGATCCAGTTGCTCGAGGATCCAGCAGAAGGCGGCTTCACTGTCGGTGCAGCCGAGGGGCCGATAGCGATCCCCCCCAGGGATGTCTCCCCTGAGGTGGCCGTTATGGGCGAAGACCCAGGTCTGCCCTCTCCAGCGGCGGGAGAAGGGATGGCAATTCTCCAGGGCCACCAGCCCCTGGGTTGCCTTGCGGATGTGGGCGATGCTCACATGAGCCTTGGGAGAACGCTCCGCCAGCTGATCGGCCAGGGCGGAGAAGGCCGCCGGTGCCTCCTCCCGCAGCAGGGTGAGGGACTGGCCATCGGGTGTGAAACTCGCCAGCCCCCAGCCGTCGGCATGCTCGCCGGTGGCACCGCCGCGGCGGCTGAGCCCTCGGAAGGAGAAGCCCATGTCGGTGGGGGTGTTGGCGTTGAGGGCGAGCAGTTCACACATGG
>JBMLOS010000121.1:0-24510 GCA_049242845.1 Prochlorococcaceae cyanobacterium | reverse complement strand
TCCAGCCACTTGGCGTGCTGGTTGAACATCGAGGCGATCACATGGGCGAAGGCCTCATAGGTGTGGAAGAAGCCATAGCGACCCGTGAGCAGATAGCCCTCCATCATTCCCACCAGGGTGTGCTCGCTCAGCATCTCCACCACCCGGCCGTCACGGCTGATCTCGGTGCCGTTCGCATCCTCCGGCAGGATCTCCTCCATCCACACCTTGCCGCTCACCTCGTAGATCGCCTGCAGGCGGTTCGAAGCGGTTTCATCGGGTCCGAACACCCGCAGGCTGGTGGGATTGGCGGTGATGGCATCCCGCAGCAGCTCCCCGAGCGGATAGGTGTTCTCCGCCTCGCTGCCGCCCGGGGCCTCCACCGGCACGGCGTAGCGCGAAAGATCCGGGAGGTGCAGGCTCCGGCGCAGCAGGCCGCCGTTGGCATGGGGGTTGGAGCCCATCCGCCGCGGACCCAGCGGCGAAAGGGCCTGCAGCTCGGGCCGCAGGGTGCCGTTGTCGTCGAACAGCTCCCAGGGCCGGTAGCTCTTCATCCAGGCCTCCAGCTGCTCCAGCTGGGCCGGGTCGTGACCGGGGTTGGGCAGGGGCACCTGGTGGGCCCGCCAGAAGCCCTCCAGCTTCTTCTCGCCCAGGGCCGCCGGGCCCGTCCAGCCCTTGGGCGAGCGAAGCACGATCATCGGCCAGGCCGGACGGAAGGCCTCCCCGCTGCCGCGGGATTCCTGGCGGATCGCCAGGATCGCAGCGACGGCCTGATCCATCGCCTCCGCCATCGCCCGGTGCATGGCCATCGGGTCGTGCCCCTCCACGAACAGGGGTGACCAGCCGTAGCCCCGCAGCAGGCTCTCCAGTTCCCCGTGGGGGATCCGCGCCAGCAGGGTGGGGTTGGCGATCTTGTAGCCGTTCAGGTGCAGCACCGGCAGCACGGCACCGTCGCGGATCGGATTGAGGAACTTGTTGATGTGCCAGGAGGTGGCCAGCGGTCCGGTCTCGGCTTCGCCGTCCCCCACGCAGGCCAGGGCGATCAGGTCGGGGTTGTCGAACACCGCACCGCAGGCATGCGAAAGCACATAGCCGAGCTCCCCCCCCTCGTGGATCGAACCCGGGGTCTCGGGGGTGCAGTGGCTGCCGATGTGGCCGGGAAAGGAGAACTGCTTGAAGAAGCGGCCCATCCCCTCCTCGTCCTGCGACTTGTCGGGATAAATCTCGCTGTAGGAGCCGTCCAGGTAGGTGGGGCCCAGCACCCCAGGGGCACCGTGACCGGGCCCGGAGAGGTAGATCATGTCCAGGCCGTGGTGACGGATCACCCGGTTGGCATGGGTCCAGAGGAAGGCCTGGCCCGGACTCGACCCCCAGTGCCCCAGCAGACGGTTCTTGATGTCCGCCGGCTGCAGGGGGCGGCGCAGCAGCGGGTTGGAACGGAGGTAGATCATCCCCACCGCCAGGTAGTTGGCGGCCCTCCACCAGGCGTCCATCGGCTCCAGTTCATGGTGCTGCTCCGGCAGGGAAACGGGGGCGGCGGGGGCGCTGATCACGGCTGGGAAGGCGTGGCTTCCTCAGGATGGCCGCATCTCGACGGCAGGATCATCCGCGGCCGGAAAGTCAGCAATCGGAAGTACCGCTGTGGCCCGACCGAGGTGATGGCCGATCCGCTGGATGTGCAGGCACACCCGCTCCAGCCAGCGCATCGCCTCCAGCTGCCGCGTGCCCTCCTCCACCGCCAGGTGGCCGAGCGCCACCTCCTGCAGCAGCCGCTGGCGGCTGTCGTGCTCCCGTTCCGCCAGCAGCAGAACCAGATCGGCACTGCTGCCGGCGAGGGCGGCCCAGTCGCCCTGACCGGCGCTGTCGAGGGCGGCCTCAAGGAGGGAGGAGAACAGCCGGCGCTCCTCCTGCAGCAGGGGTGAGCGCCCCAGGGCCGCCAGCCGCTCGGGCTCCTCGTCGCAGCGCTCGTGCAGGCGCTGCAGGTGATCGAGGCCGTGGAGCAGGTGAATCAGCCGCTGTCCGCTGGAGCGCTCCAGATGGCCCAGGTGGAGCTGATCGAGGTAGGTCTCGGTGCGATCGAGATCGGCCTGCAGGTTGAGGAGCTGCCGGCGGGGTGGAGCGGAGCCGCCGCCGGCCGTGCCCTGCCGCTGCAGGCAGGCGCGCAGCCACAGCAACAGCTCCAGCAGCTCCTGCTCCACGGCCCGGCAGGCCTGGGCGATCGCCTGGGCGCCGTCGCCGGGGGGAGGCTGGTCGAGCGGTTCGGCCCAGGAGCGGGGGCCCGCCGGCACCAGCAGGCGGATCCAGCGGGCGAAGACCCCCGTGAGCGGCAGGGCGATCAGCACCCCCAGCAGGTTGAAACCGCTGTGGAAGCTGGTGAGCGCGAATTCCGGGTCCGCCGCCAGCCGCTCGGGCCAGTGGTGCTGCCAGAGGCGCACCACCGCGGGCAGCAGGCTCAGCCCGAGCACACCGCTGAGCAGGTTGAAGCCAAAGTGGGCCATGCCGGTGCGGCGGGCGCTGAGGCTCTGGCCGATGGAGGCCACCAGGGCACTCACGGAGGAGCCCACATCCATGCCCACCACGAGGGCACCGGCCTGGACCAGCTCGAGGCGGCCGGCGGAGAGGGCCAGCAGGGCGGTGGCCACCCCGGCGGCGGAACTCTGGGTGATCACGGTGGTGACCAGCCCCAGCAGCGCCAGCTGCAGGCGTCCCCCCAGGGTGGCGCCATCGAAGCGGGCCGGATCGAGCAGCAGCCCCACGCCGGCGAGGGCGCCGCGCAGGCCGTCGAGGCCGAGGAAGAGCACCGCGAAGCCGGCCAGGGCGAAGCCGGCCCCGGCCCAGCGCCCCCGCCCGAACATGCGCAGCAGGGTGCCCACCAGGATCAGGGGCAGCAGGGCCCTGCCCAGGGACCAGCGGATCCCGAGCAGCGCCACCACCCAGCCCAGTCCGGTGCTGCCGAGGTTCGCACCGAAGATGATCCCGAGCGAGTCGGGGAAGCGGAGCAGTCCGGCCCCCACGAAGCCCACCGTGGTGAGGATCGTGGCCGTGGACGACTGCAGCAGCGCCGTGGCGGCGGCTCCGGTGAGGGCACCGCTCAGGGGCGTGCGGGTGAAGCGGAGCAGGGCACGGCGCATCGCCGCGTCGGCCAGTCCCCGCAGGCTCTCGGTGAGCACCGAGAGACCGAGCAGGAACAGTCCCAGGCCCCCGAGGGCGCTGAGCAGCCTTGTTCCTGGATCGATGGCCTGTACCCCCCGCGCGCTCTGCTGACACTGTCGCCGCGGGGCGGCCGCCTCGCCAGGCTGGCTCGCCAGGTCGATGGCCAGGGTGTGCAGCCACGCCGGGGCAGGCAGATCGATGAGGATCGGGCCGCCTTCTTCCCCACCGATGGGTTCCGCAGCGCGCGATGGCCGTCCCCGCGAGGGTGCACCGGATCTGGTGGTGATCGGCAGCGGCCTGGGGGGCCTGTGCGCCGGCGCCGTGGCGGCCTGGCACGGCCTCTCGGTGCTGGTGCTCGAAGCCCACGACCAGCCCGGCGGCGCCGCCCACGGCTTCCGGCGCGGACCGTTCCACTTCGAATCGGGCCCCTCGCTCTGGAGCGGCCTCGATCGCTGGCCCAGCCCCGGCCCCCTGGCCCAGGTGCTGCAGCTGCTGGGGGAAAAACCGGACGTGATCCCCTACGACACCTGGGGGCTGCTCCTGCCCGAGGGCGATCTGCAGCTGCGGGTGGGCAACGAGCCCTTCCGTGAGTTGGTGCGGCAGCTGCGGGGCAGCGCGGCAGCCGACGAATGGACGCGGTTCCTGCAGTGGCTCGAGCCCTACTGCCGGGCCAGCACGGCCTTGCCGCTGCTGGCTCTGCGGGAGGGAGCCGCCAGCGCCGCGGTGCTTGGTCCGGCCCGGCTGGCGGGCCTGCTGCGGCACGCACCCCGGCTGGCCCGGCTGGGCGGAGCCTTCGGCGGGCTGGTGCGGCCGCGGCTGCGCGATCCCTTCCTGCTGCACTGGGTGGAGATGCTCTGCTTCCTGATCTCGGGCCTGCCGATGGATCACACCAGCGCCGCCGCCATGGCGCTGCTGTTCGGCGAATGGTTCGAACCGGAGGCCCGGCTCGACTATCCCCGCGGCGGCAGTGCGGCCGTGGTGGAGGCGCTGGTGCGCGGCCTGCGGCGCCACGGCGGGGAGCTGCGCTGCAGCAGTGCCGTGGAGGCGATCCTGGTGCGGCAGGGCCGCGCCGCCGGGGTGCGGCTGGCCAGCGGCGAGGAGGTGCTCGCCCGCCTGGGGGTGATCTCCAACGCCAGCCCCTGGGACACCCTGGCGCTGCTGCCCGAGGAGGCCCTGCCTGCACCCTGGCGGCGGCGTGTGACGGACACGCCCGCCGCCGGCAGCTTCCTCCACCTCCACCTGGCACTGGAGGGAGCCGTTCCGGAGTCGCTGCCGATCCACCACATCTGGGTGGGCGACTGGGAGCGTGGCGTGACCGCCGAGCGCAACATGGTGGTGCTCTCGATGCCCTCGGTGCTCGATCCGGGCCTGGCCCCGCCCGGCCACCAGGTGCTGCACGGCTACACCCCGGCGAACGAACCCTGGGAAATCTGGCGGGATCTGGAGCCCGGCAGCGCCGCCTACCGCGCGCTGCGGCGGGAGCGCTGCCAGGTGTTCGAGGCTCCGCTGCGGCGGATCCTGCCGGACTGGCAGGAGCGGGCCCGGATCACCCTGCAGGGCACCCCCCGCACCCACAGCCGCTATCTGCGCCTGTATCGGGGGACCTACGGCCCGGCCCTGGGGGCGGATCAGGGCCCCTTCCCGGGAGGCTCCACCCCCCTGCCGGGCCTGCGCCTCTGCGGTGCCGGCGTGTTTCCCGGCATCGGCGTGCCACCGGTGGTGGTGAGCGGCGCGATGGCGGCCCATTCCTTCGTGCCGCCGGTGCAGCAGCGGAGGCTGCTCGAAGCCCTGGCCTGAGCGGCACCAGGAATCAACGCGCGCAGCGGCCCTCCCGCAGGGAGCAAAGCTCATCCAGCGAAGGCCGGCCGGTGAGCTGCAGGCGGAAGCCGGCCCAGAGGCGGTATGCCCTGTCCGTGAGGGCCCGCAGCAGGGGCCAGCGGGTGGGGGCATAGAGCCAGCCCAGCCCCACCAGGGCGTAGGCCCGGCGAAACACCTCCACATCGCGCACCACCTCGCCGCCGGTGCTAAAGGCATGGATCCGGCCCATGGCCTCGCGGTAGCCGATGCCCCCGTGCCGGGCCGGGTCGTAATTCGGGGCGTCGATGTCCACGAAGGCGAGCCGGCCACGGCCGCCGTCGCGGCGCTGCAGCAGACGCACCTCCCGCAGGCAGAGCGGGCAGGCCCCGTCGTAGAGGATCGTGAGGTCTGCGGTGTCGCTGGGCTGCAAGGAGCTGGACTGCGAACGGGTGGGCTGCGAACAGCTTGGCTGCGGGGCGGTGCTGGTCATTTCCTGCGGCAGTAGCCACCCCCCACGTTCATCCAGCCCTCCGGGCAGGCTTCCCCGTTGGTGGGCTGCACGGTGTAGTTCATCAGCCCCAGGGTGCTGCACTGGCCCTTGAGGGTGTCCACGTAGCCGAGGGGGCAAACCGAGCCGATCTTGGGCACGACCCGCTGGGCCCGGGCCGGCGGGGGTTGCAGCAGCCCAGGCCCCGCCAGGGCCAGCAGGGTGAGGCTGAGGGGAGCAAGGGCGTACGGAATCGGATTGCGCATCGGACGCCGGAACACACGACCGATGCTATGCAGCTTCAGGGTGCCGCTGTTCCGTGCTTCGCCAGAGTCTCCTCCGCCTGCAGGTGGCCACATCGGGGGAGGGCTTCACGGACCTCACCCCCGCCCTGAACCGGGAGATCGCCGCCAGCGGCCTGGCCCAGGGTGTGGCCACCCTGGTGTCCCTCCACACCAGCTGCAGCCTCACGGTGAACGAGAACGCCGATCCCCGCGTGCTCGACGATCTCACCACCTACCTGCGGGCCCTGGTGCCCCGGGAGGGGGTGCGCCCCCTCAGCGGCCAGGGGGCCCTGCGCCCCTACCGCCACGACGATGAAGGCCCCGACGACATGCCGGCCCACATCCGCACGGCCCTCACCGCCACCAGCCTCAGCCTCTCCTTCCAGGAGAGCCGCCTGCTGCTCGGGGTCTGGCAGGCGGTGTACCTGTGGGAGCACCGCGCCCGGCCCCACCGGCGCCAGCTCAGCCTCCACCTGATCGGGGAGTAGGGGCGGGCCCGGCAATCGAGCGCAGAGCTTGATGGAATGGGGGCAGCTGACTCCTCCCCATGGCCGCCACGCCCCTGACCCCTGAGCAGATCAACGGCCTGGCGGCCGCCCTGCCTGCGTGGAGCCTGGTGAACGGCAAGCTGCAGCGGGAGCTGCGCTTCGCCGACTTCTCGGAGGCCTTCGGCTTCATGAGCCGCGTGGCCCTGGCCGCCGAGGCGATGGGGCACCACCCGGAGTGGAGCAATGTGTGGAACCTGGTGACGATCGCCCTCACCACCCACGACACCGGCGGGCTCTCCCATCTGGACGTGGAGCTGGCCCGCCGGATTGATGCGCTGGTGGAACAGCCGTGAGTGGGCTCGTTAGCCGAGAGCCATTGGCAAGGCTGGGTTCTCGTGGGACAATCGCGCGCACTGGCCTTCTCGCTGGCCAAGGGATCGAGACGTTCGAGCGAGGCTCACGTCCGACCGACCTTCCAGGGATGGTGTGTCTTCCAAACAAACATTGGCCCAGCCACAAAGGCGGTTGTTGTCTCCTGGCTGATCCCCAGCAGGTCCGGACCCCCTCCACTTTCTTCACCAGCCTTCCGGCCCTGGCCACAGTTGCCACAAACAAGTTGCTCACCCTGGCGGCAGGAGTGTGTGGCACAGGTATCGCCATCCTGGGGACCTGCGGAGGTGTGCTGGCCAGCGAGGCACCGACCCAGAACGGGCTTCGGTGGGAGCTGGAAACAACACCTCTGTCCTCCAGCCCGTCTGACGATGGAAGCGAAGCTCCGCAGGCGAGTTCTCTCGTGTGGGAGCTGGATTTCGAACCACTTACGGCAACCAGCGATCCCAATACCGCCCCAGCAGGCCCCGAAACAACTGGCAACCCAGTGAACAATGGCAAGGACACGGAGAAGACCTCGCCTGGATCCCCACCCCTGGTGGGAATTCCCCTGCTGGAGCCCTTCCCAGCTCCCAACCTCAACGGTGGCCTGCCCAGCGGCTATGTGGCCAATTGGGGCGACTACTTCGTGAGCGCCAGCGCCGGCACACCCGGCAAGCAGCGCGATGGCGCCTGGGATGGCTCCTTAAACCTTGGTTTCGGCCTGGGGGATGCCTACCGCTGGCTCGCCGTGGAGGTTGACTGGAACATCGGCAGCACCCGCAACTTCAACGCAAACGGCAGTTTCAGTGTTCTGGCCAGCCGGATGCTGGTGAACGAGCCTCGGCTGCAGGTGGTTCTGGGGGGTGGGCTCGAAGGACTGTTTGCCTATGGCAATGAATCCAAGCAACCGAGCGCTGGATTCGGAGTTCTCACCCTTGCCACCCCACTGCGCACCCCCAACCCATATTTCAACCAGGTGCTGCAGATCAGCGCCGGTTACGGAGGGAGAGACTTCGCCCCATTGGATGAGAATTTCAACGGACCGGAAGAAAGCTTCTTCGCCGCCCTGGGCCTGGAGATCACCAGCAATGTTGGGCTTTCTCTTGGCTGGAGCGGCCGTGGCGCCAATGTGAACCTCTCCTACACCCCATCGCGCAACCTGCCCTTCACCGTGAACCTCCTGGCCGCGGATGTGTTCAATGTCTCACCGTTCGGCACGGTCGGTGTTCTGACCGTGAGCTGGGGAGATACGTTCCGGACTGGTCTCTTCTAGGCTGTTTCCACCAGAACTTCAGCCCTCCACAGCCATGGCTCGTGCTGCCCTGATGCCGGTTCTGCTTGCGGGAGCCCTCCTGGCGCCCCTGGCCCTTGGGGTCATGGACAACGCCCCTGGCGCAGCAGTCCTCCAACGGACGTGCCACTGGAAATCCCCGGGGAGGCAACCAGGGAAATGGTCCTAACCCGTCCCGCGGCAACGCCGGCAAGAATTCCGGGAACAACACCACCTCGGGTGGGGTGACTTTCAGCACGGTCCGGTTCGCCCCGCAGTAATGAAGCGTGGTGCCTGTGTGCTGAGGGCAACCGGCGTGATGGTTCGATCTGGCGGCTTGAGAGCCCACATCATCCTGTTGTTGTTTGGGTGCCTCCAGATGGCATCGATCCTGCCTGTGCTTGCCGCAGGCACTCCATCTGGGGATCAGGCCTTCCTCCAACAGGACACCTATATCCTCGGACCGGGGGATGGGCTGCAGCTCAGGTTCCTCGCCGGCGATGCGAAGGATCCCCTTTCCGGCCCGCTGGAGGTGCTCAGCGACGGCACCGTCTCTCTGCCCCTTCTTGGCAGTGTCAGGCTCACTGGCCTCACTCTCTCCCAGGCCACGCAGTGGCTGGAACTTCTCTT
The DNA here is from genome assembly GCA_049242845.1 of Prochlorococcaceae cyanobacterium. Lineage (GTDB taxonomy): Bacteria > Cyanobacteriota > Cyanobacteriia > PCC-6307 > Cyanobiaceae > CBW1002. The sequence goes on along the minus strand of JBMLOS010000121.1, from coordinate 16,050 downwards.
CCGGCGGCAGTTACTGCGACCTGAGCTGCAGCTGACCCTTGTTCGGCCACGGCCGCTGCGGGTGGCCCTGGTGGGCGAAGTGGAGCGCCCCGGGATCTATACCCTCACCAGCACTGAAACCTCCAACACCGAAGCACAGGTAACCATCAGTGGTCTGCCGACTCTGGTGGATGCGATCCAGAAGGCCGGTGGTCTCACTTCGGAAGCCGACCTGAGGGACGTGCTTCTGCGGCGGCGCCTCCCAGGCGACACACCCGCTTACCGGCGCACCCGGGTGAACCTGCTTGCCCTTGTGCAGGATGGCGATCAGGTGCAGAATCCTCTGCTTTTCGACGGTGACACAATCCGCGTGAGCCGGGCTGCTGAACCGGTGATCGAGGCGAGTGAACTCGCCTCCACCACCCTTGCCCCGAGGCAGATCACTGTGAACGTGGTGGGCGAGGTGGAACGGCCTGGGCCCATCCCCCTTCAGGCCAACACCCCCCTGGTACAGGCCGTTCTGGCCGCGGGAGGCCCCAAATCGTGGCGAGCCAACACCGGGCGTGTGCAGCTGGTGAGGATCAACCGCAACGGCAGCGTGACCCGCCAGGCCTTTCCGCTGGACCTCGGAGCCGGCGCCTCGCTGAACCGCAATCCCCCCTTGCGGGATCGCGACACGATCGTGGTGGGCCGCACCAACTACGCCAAGCTGAGTGACGCGATCACTGCAGTGGGCACACCCCTCACCGGCCTGGCGAATGTGCTGACTCTGCTTCAGCTTGTCCGCAATACCAACAACAACAACTGATGTTGCCGGGATCCAGCCGGAGCGAACGGCGCCCCTCCTTCCGGATCGACTGGGTTCTGCAGGGTGAGCTGGCTCTGGGGCCGGCACCGCGGCGGCTGGTGGATCTGCAGCGGATGCAGAGCGAGGGTGTAGGGGCAGTGCTCAGCCTCTGCGATGCCCCCGAGCTTCCGATGCCCACGGAACTCGGGCAGCAGTTCCTCTGGGCACGCCAGGTGCTGCCAGACCATCGGGCAGGGCGAAACCCCACGGCGGAGGAACTGGATGCTGCCCTGGCGGAGTTGGCGCGGCTCCAACGGGAGGCGGGTGCGGTGTTCGTGCACTGCGTGGCCTCGATGGAGCGCTCTCCGCTGGTGTGCCTGGCCTGGCTGATGCGGGAGCGGGGCCTGAGCCGGCTCCAGGCCCTCGACTACCTGATGCAGGTTCACCCCGGCACCAACCCCCTGCCCGGCCAGCTGGACCTGCTGGTGTGACCCGTGAGCATGCCCCAGACCCGATCCCTGACCGTGCTGGTGACCGGCGGTGCCGGCTACATCGGCAGCCATGCGGTGCGGGCCCTGCAGCGGGCGGGCCACCAGCCGGTGGTGCTCGACAATCTGGTGTATGGCCACCGCGACATCGCCACGACCCTGGCGGTGCCGCTGGTGGAGGGGCAGGTGGGGGATCGCCCGCTGCTGGATGCCGTGCTGGCGGGGCGCCACCCGGCCCTGGTGGGCAGCCCAGCCGAGGGGAAGCCGATCGATGCGGTGCTGCACTTCGCCGCCTACGCCTATGTGGGCGAATCGGTGAGTGATCCGGCCCGGTATTACCGCAACAACCTGGGGGATTCGCTGACACTGCTGGAGGCCCTGATCGATCCGGCCCATGCCCGCGCCGGCCAGCCGATCCCGATCGTGTTCTCCAGCACCTGCGCCACCTACGGGGTACCCGAGCAGGTGCCGATCACGGAAGACCACCCCCAGCGGCAGATCAATCCCTATGGCCGCAGCAAGGCGATGGTGGAGCAGCTCCTGCTCGACTTTGCCGCCGCCTACGGGCTGCCGAGCGTGATTTTCCGCTACTTCAACGCCGCCGGGGCTGATCCGGCCGCTGATCTGGGGGAAGACCACACGCCCGAGACCCATCTGATCCCGCTGGTGCTGGATGTGATGGCCGGCCGGCTGCCCTATCTGCAGATCTACGGCGACGATTACCCCACGCCCGATGGCACCTGCATCCGCGATTACATCCACGTGAGCGATCTGGCCGACGCCCACGTGCTGGGGCTCGACAAGCTGATGGCGGGTGGCTTCACGGTCGAGCCGCTGGTGTACAACCTCGGCAACGGCACGGGCTACTCGGTGCAGCAGGTGATCGAGGCCGCCAAGGCTGTAACCAGCCGGGGGCTGCTGGCCCATGTGGCCCCGCGCCGCCCGGGGGACCCCCCCCAGCTGGTGGCGTGGGCCACCAAGGCCCAGATCGAGCTTGGCTGGATGCCGAGGTTCCCGGAGCTGGCGACGATCCTGGCGCACGCCTGGGCCTGGCACCAGCGACGCCACGGCATCTCAGCCTGAGTTCTGTTTGGCTGCTGCCTCCACCTCCGTGACCCCCCGCCCCCTGGGTGCCGTGCTGGCGCCGTTCTGCGATCCGGCGCCGGCCTCGCGGCTGATCCGCCAGACAGCCCGGCAGCAATGGCGGCTGCTGGCCCTCAACCTGGCCACCTCCCTGCTGGAGGCGTTCAGCGAGGGGGCGTCGCTGGCGGTGGTGTTCCTGGCGGTGCAGGTGCTCTCCAGCGACGGCGCCTTCAACTGGGCCACCAACCCGCTGGTGAGCCGGGTACCCGGCCTGGTGGAGCTGATGGGCTCGATCCCTCGCACCTCGCTGTTCCTGGCCCTGCTGGCGGTGGCGGTGCTGCTGCAGACCCTGCAGAGCGGCGCCCGCTACCTGAACGCGGTGAGCGTGGGCTATTTCGCGGCCCGCTGCCGGGCCCTGGTGACGGCCCGGGTCCACAGCCAGATCCTGCAGCTGAACTACCCCTGCGCCAGCGGTTACCGGGTGGGCGACCTCAGCGATGTGGCCGCCATCGGGCCGGATGGGGTGCGGATCGCGATCGAACAGAGCGGCCAGTTGCTGGTGAACGCCCTGCTGATCGCCGTGTATCTGGCGGTGCTGGTGCTGCTCTCCCCCTGGCTGCTATTGATGGCGCTTGCTCTGGCAGCACTGATCACCCTGATCCAGCGCCAGTTGCTGCCGCGCATCCGCCGTTCAGCCCACCAGGTGAGCGCGGCCCAGCTGGAGATCGCGGCCCGGATCACGGAAGACATCCAGGGGCTGCGGCTGCTGCACAGCAGCGGCCAGCTGCAGGCAGCGGATCGGGCCGTGCGCGCGCGCATGGGCGATCTGGAGCGCTCCCTGCGGCGCCAGAGCCGGCTGGTGGAGGTGATCGGACCGCTGAGCAACCTGCTGCCGATCCTGGCGATCGCCGTGATCGGCGCCGCCAGCCTGCTGGTGTTCGGCAACAAGAGCTCGGGGGTGCTGCCGAGCCTGGTGACCTTCGTGCTGGCCCTGCAGCGGCTGAACATCCGCCTGAGCACGATCGCCCGTATCTTCACCGGCCTCTCCGAGAACGCGGGCCGGCTGGGACGGCTCAACGGGCTGTTGGTACCAAGTGGCAAGGCCTTCATGCGGGAAGGCGGCGTGCCGTTTGCGGGCCTGGAGCGGCAGATCCGGTTTGAAGCGGTGCAGCTCCACTACGGCGGCGAGGGGCCGGCGGCCCTGAACGGCCTCGATCTAGTGATCGAGAAGGGCAGCACCGTGGCCCTTGTGGGACCCAGCGGGGCGGGCAAGAGCTCGATCGCCGATCTGCTGGTGGGGCTGTACGAGCCCAGCCGCGGGCGGATCCTGATCGATGGGCTGGATCTGCGATCCCTGGAGCTGGCCAGCTGGCAGCAGCGCATCGGCGTGGTGAGCCAGGACACGTTTCTCTTCAATCTCTCCCTGGCGGGCAACATCGGTTTCGGCTGCCCGGGCGCCAGCCGTGAGCAGATCCGGGCGGCGGCGGCGGTGGCCCATGCGGCAGGCTTCATCGAGGAGCTGCCCGAGGGCTACGACACGGTGGTGGGGGAGCGGGGCTTCCGGCTCAGCGGCGGCCAGCGCCAGCGCATCGCCCTGGCGCGGGCGATCCTGCGACGGCCGGAGCTGCTGATCCTCGATGAAGCCACCAGCGCCCTGGATTCGGAAACCGAGCGGCTGGTGCAGCAGGCGCTTGAGGAGCTGGACCGCTCGATCACGAAGCTGGTGATCGCCCACCGGCTGAGCACGGTGGTGAACGTGGACGAGATCGTGGTGCTGCAGCAGGGCCGGATCGTGGAGCGGGGCACCCACCTGGAGTTGCTGGCCCGGGCCGGTAGCTATGCGGGGCTGTGGAACCTGCAGGGGGAGCGGGAGCGGGTCAAAGGGTGAGACCAACCAGCCAACGAGAGTTCGAGGCATTGCGCCGGCTCCGGTATAGACCCGGCCTGACCATCTACTGAATACAGCCGAACGAGCTCAAGTTACCTTTTTGCATCTATGTCTAGCTGGCGAGTTGGTCTGATCTCCTTCGAATTCCCTCCCGCTGTAGCCATCGGAGGAATCGGCACTTACGCCTGGGAGGCTGCTCGCATGCTGGCAGCTGCGGGAGTTGGCGTGGAGGTGTTCTCAGCTGGAAACCACGGCCATGAGCCCGCCAGCGCCTATGGGATTCGAGTGCATCGCATCCCAGCCACTAGTCGGAGAGCCTTCCGAGATTCCGTGGTGCCCGTCTTTGCGACCCGCCACGCAGAGAGCCCCTTTGATTTGATCGAAAGCCCAGAAATCGGAGCAGAAGGAGCCCAGATCGCGACCGCTTACCCAGAACTCGCTCTAATCAGCAAACTGCATACCCCTAGCTATCTGGTGAGTCAGCTCGGCCGAGAGGCGCCCACCCTGCCGGATCGCCTGCGTTTCCGACTGGGAGCCCTGCGCCGGGGGCGCTGGGAGGGGCTGAAGCCACAGCCTTACAACAGCGAAGAGGATCCTGAGAGGCAGCTCGCCCTCAAAGCCGACGGCATTGATGCCCCTAGCCAGGCGATCGCTGATCGCCTCTCGGCCGACTGGCATCTAACCCCAGAGCGAGTCGCAGTATTTCCATACCCCTTCCGACCTGATACAGACCTGCTGGAGCTGCCGATTCCAAAACAACTTCGCACGATTGGCTTCCTAGGCCGCTTGGAGGCCCGTAAAGGGGTGGTGGAACTACTGGCCCAGGCGATTCCAGAAATACTGAAGAAAGCGCCGCAGTTGCACTTCCGTTTCCTCGGCCCCTCCTGGCCGTTTCGCAAGAGTGACATGGAGAGCTGGATCCGCCACCGCTGCCGCTCAGTGTTGGATCAGATCACATTCGAAGGCTCCGTGGAGCGTGGTCAATTGCCCGAGGCGATGGACCGCTGTGATGTGATTATTCTGCCCAGCCGATGGGAGAACTTTCCATTTGCCTGCTGGGAAGCGATGGCCTCAGGCCGGGCAGTGATCGGCTCCTCCGCCGGAGGCATGGCTGAGGTGATTCAACCCGGAGTGAGCGGACTCCTAGTCCCCCCGCATTCCCCCAGCGCCATAGCCGCTGCCGTGCTCTCCCTGGTGGACCATCCCGAGCGGGTGGGCCAACTCGGCGCCGCGGGCCGCCAGCGTGTGCTGGAGCATCTGGCACCTCAACGCATCCTGCCGCTGCAACTGGCCAGCTACGAGCGCGCAATCGCCAGGGCCCGCCTGCGCCGATGAGCGAGCTGAGTGTGCTGATCCCCAGCCACAACCCCCGGCGGGAGTTGCTGGCCAAGGTACTGGCCGCCCTGCGCCAGCAATCGCTGCCTCTCGATCAGTGGGAACTGCTGCTCATCGACAACGCCAGCACACCATCCCTCAGCCCCGTGGTGCTGGGCTGGCATCCCCAGGCCAGGCTGGTGAAAGAGCCTCGACTGGGCCTCACCCACGCCCGCCTGCGTGGCCTGAATGAAGCGAAAGGCGAGCTTCTGGTGTGGGTCGATGACGACAATGTGCTCGATCCCGGCTATCTGGAAGCGGCCCTGGAGGCCTTTCGCTCCAACCCCCGGCTGGGAGCCGCCGGAGGGCCGTCGCTTCCCTGCTACGCCACGCCGCCGCCGGTGTGGTTCGTGGAGGGGCTGGTTCCCCTCGGTTGCAGCCACCATGGCGACCAGCCGCTGGCGATGAGCTGGCGTAATCAGCCGCCCCACTACCCGCCTGCGGCTCCGATCGGTGCCGGCCTGGTGATTCGCAGCGAGGCGATCCGGCTCTGGGCCGATCAGCTCGAGCACGATCCCCGCCGCCAGGCCTTCGGGCGCACAGGGCAGTCCCTGCGTTCAGGAGAAGACAACGACATCAACCTCACCCTGTTGGCCCACGGTTGGGAACTGGCCTATCTGCCCCAGTTGCGGTTGAGCCATCACATCCCTGCTGGCCGGCTCACCGAGGCGTACCAGCAGCGCCTGGCCCGGGCCAGTTTCCGCGACTTCGTGCAGGTGCTCGATCTCCATGGCGTCCGACCCTGGAACGCCATCGCAGCCTGGACCGTTCCCCTGCGGGCCCTGAAGGCCTGGTTCACGTTCAGGGCCTGGCGTGGCCCGGCCGAACGCATCCGCTGGCAGGGAGCGATCGGTCAGTTCGAGGGGCGCGCCGCACTCGCCCGGGCTGTATGAGGAACGTCCGCCCCCTACTCAGCGCCGCCAAGACCGCCCTCTATCGCCGCCCCAAGGATGAGTTGAAGCGTCTGCGCCGCTGGGGGCCGAGGGCCTACCTGCGCTGCGGCGCCTGGGCGGCGGAGATGGAGCAGGCCGCCCGCCAGCTTCCACCGCTGCCGGCTGTGCCCCCTAAGGCCGGGCGCCCCCTGGAGGTCTGGTATCTCACCGGGGAACATTTCTGGTATCAGACCGCCTTCTGTGCCTGGAGTCTGGCGCGCCATTGCCAGCGGGAACTGGTGCTGCATCTGGTGGATGACGGCAGCCTCAAGCCCGAACAGGAGCAGCGGCTGCGCCGGCTGTTCCCGGCTGGGAAGACCCGCTGGAAGCAAGAGGTGGCGCTGGAGCTGGATCAGCACCTGCCCATGGACCGGTTTCCGGTGCTGCGGCAGCGGTGGGGCGACTACATCAACATCCGCAAGCTGATCGACATTCACCTGGCCAGCAGCGGCAGCAAGCTGGTGCTCGATTCCGACATGCTGTTCTTTCGGCGCCCTGATGAACTGCTCGCCTGGTGGGATCAGCCGGAAGGCCCTTGTCTGATGGTTGATTGCGTGGAGTCGTACGGCTATTCACGCGCGCTGATGGAGGAGCTGGCGGGCGCCTCGATCCCGCCAATGCTGAATGTAGGCATCTGTGGGCTAGCCAGTGAGTGGATCGACTGGCAGGAGTTGGAGCATTGGTGCAGAACCCTGGTGGAGCGCGAAGGCACCAGCTACTACCTGGAGCAGGCGCTGGTGGCAATGCTCGCGGCCCGCACAATGCCCTCGGTGATGCCCAGAAGCAACTACATCACCTATCCCACCCGGCAGCAGGCTCTGACTGGTGATGGGGTATTGCAGCACTATGTGGCCGACAGTAAGCCGTGGTATTTCGGCGAGGCATGGCGACGCATCGCCACCAATTGAGCGATGGCAAGCCCCCTAGTTTCCGTCTGCATCCCTTGCCACAACGCGGCGCCCTACGTGGGTCAGGCGATCGAGTCGGTTCTTAGCCAGAGCTGGCCAAAGATCGAAATCATCGTCGTGGATGACGGGTCCACAGATGGTTCCATCAGGGTGTGCAAGCGCTATGAATCGGCAACGCTCCGCGTCATCCCCGCTGCATTCGGGAGCGCCTCAAGGAGCCGAAACCGCGCCTTGTCTGAGGCCCAGGGCGAACTCATGAAGTTCCTCGATGCCGATGATCTGCTTTCACCCAGAACGATCGAAGCCCAGGTGCGCCGCCTTGGTGAACGATCCGACGCCGTGGCTACGAGCCGCTGGGGCCGTTTCTATGGCGAGGATCTTTCAACCTTCCAGCTCAGTTCCCAGAGTGTCTGGCGTGACATGAAAGCCACTGACTGGCTGGTGGAGGCCTGGTACGACGCCCAGCCCATGATGCAGCCCGGGATGTTTCTGATCCCGCGCGCCATGCTCAACCAGGCTGGAGGATGGGACGAAACCCTGAGCCTGATCGACGATTTCGAGTTCTTCGCCCGCCTGCTGTGCCACGCCAGCGAGGTTCTCTTCGTTCCGGAGGCCACTCTCTACTACCGCTCGGGTCTTCCGGGTAGCCTCTCGGGGGGGAATGGGCGCCGTGCATGGGAATCCGCCTTGCATTCCCTGCTGCGCGGCACCGGCCATCTGCTCCAGCGCCGTAACGATCCACAGGCCCGCCTCAGCTGCGCCAATGTGCTGCAGAACTTCGTCTACGCCGTGTATCCCGACTATCCCGATCTACGCGATTTGATGCAGCGACGCATCGCCGAGCTGGGGGGCAGCGATCTGACGATGCCCGCCGGCCCCCGTCTACAGGCTGTGCAACGGCTGGTGGGATGGAAAGCAGCCAAGCGGTTGCAGAAACTTGCAGGCAGGGCCTGATGCGCATCGCCCTTACCGCCGACCCTGAGCTTCCGGTGCCTCCACGCCTCTATGGCGGCATCGAGCGCATCATCGACCTGCTCGCCCATGAACTGAGCCGGCGGGGGCACGAGGTGACCCTGTTCGCCCATCCCGACTCCGCGACGGAGGCCGAGCTGATCCCCTGGCCAGGGCGCTCCAGCCGCTCCCGGGCGGACACCCTGCGCAATGGCGCCACGCTGCTGCGGGACGTGGCCCGTGGCCGCTTCGATCTGGTTCATTCCTTCTCCCGCGTCGCCTACCTGTTACCGCTGTTGCCGCTGCCGATCCCCAAGCTGATGAGCTACCAGCGGGCCATCAGTCGCCGCTCGATCCGCTTCGGCCATGCCCTCTCGCGGGGCAGCCTCCAGTTTTCGGCCATCAGCCGCTGGATGATCGAGCCCGTCGCCGACATTGGCCGTTGGCATCTGGTGCCCAACGGGGTTCCGTTGCAGGCCTATCCCTATGTGGAGGATCCAGGCCCGGCCGCCCCCTTGGTGTTCCTGGGGCGGGTGGAGGCAATCAAGGGGCCCCACCTGGCGATTGAGGTGGCTCGCCGCACAGGGCTGCCCCTGATAATCGCCGGCAACGTGCCCGATGAACACCAGAACTGGTTCGAGACCCAGATCGCGCCCCAGCTCGATGACGCGATCACCTACATCGGCCCGGTGGACGACCAGCAAAAGGCCCAGCTGCTGGGATCGGCCAGGGCCCTGCTGATGCCGATTCTCTGGGAGGAACCCTTCGGCATCGTGATGGCCGAAGCGATGGCCTGCGGCACCCCCGTGCTGGGCTTCTCCCGTGGTGCGGTGCCCGAGGTGGTGGAGCACGGCGCGAGCGGGTTTGTGGTGGACGATCTCGATGGACTGGTGGCAGCCGTGGATCGGCTGGGGGAGCTGCAGCGCTGGGAGGCTCGCCAAAGGGTGGAGCGGCACTACTCCGAGCGTGCGATTGCCGATGGGTACCTCGATGCCTACAAGCAGATGATCCAGGGATCAGGCCAGTTGCGGGCTGTGGAGCCATGAGGGCTGGCGTCGCCCATCTGATCCCTGCTCCCTTCACCCAGCAGGTGGCAAGGGCCCTTGAGGAGCAGAGCGCCCTGTCGGCCGTGTACTGCACCCTGGTGGATCAGCCCGAACTCCGCTGGCAAAGGCTGGCCTGCCAGTTCGCGGCACTCGCTGGCATCGATCTCCGCCGCGACCTACGCCGCCGGGCCATCACGGAGGTGCCGGCGGAACGGGTGTGCAGCTACCCACACCGGGAGGTGTTTCGCATGGGGCAGGTGCGGCTGCTCGGAAATCCGGTACTGGGAGATCGAGTGTTCCACTGGGGGCGGGATGGCTTTGAGGCCTGGGTGGCGCGCCAGCTGGAGGGCCTCGATCTGATCTATGGCTACGAATACGGGGCGCTCAAGATCTTTCAGGCAGCCCAGCGCCAGGGAATCCGAACCGTCTACGACCTTCCCTCCCCCGAGCACGATTTCGTGGAGCGGCTGCTGGCGCCAGAATTCGCCCGGTTCCCTGAACTGATCACCCCTTACCGCAAGCACACCCTGGCACTGCAGGCCGAGCGCACCGAGCGCCGCCGCCAGGAGTGGGAGCTGGCGGATCTGGTGATTGCTAATTCCAGTTTCACCGCCCGGAGCTGGCAGGAGGCGGGCTGGTCACCCCGCCGTGTGGAGGTGGTGCCCTATGGCGCCCCGCCCCCGATCACCACCGCCAGTGAGGGTCCGCCGATCCGGCCGCTGCGCCTGCTCTGGGCCGGCACGTTCTCGATCCGCAAAGGCGCCCATCTGTTGCTGGAGGCCGTCAGAGCGCTGGAAGTAAGCCCTTCGAATCTGGTGATTGATGTGTATGGAGCCCAGGGGCTGCCGCCTTCGCTGCTGGCCACCGCCCCGGCAAACATAGTGTTCCATGGCAGCATCCCCAGGCCGGAGCTATTGGTGCACATGCAGCAGGCCCACGCTCTGCTGTTTCCCACCCTCTGCGATGGCTTCGGCCTGGTGGTAAATGAGGCCTTTTCGCAGGGGCTCCCGGTGATCACCACCAGCCGGGCTGGGGCAGCCGATCTGGTGCGACCTGGGGAAAACGGGTGGCTGATTGAAGCCGGCAGCACCCAGGCGATCGCCACCGTGATCGATCAGGCTCTGAAGGATCCATCGGTGCTGAATCAATGGCGGCCTGCCGCCCTGGCCACCGCCGCTGAGTGGCAGTGGGGGGACTACCGGCGGCGGATCAGTGAATTAGTCATAAATCAATGACCAGCAGGAAAAGCTATGGGAAAAAGCCTGAGACCTGACAACTTGCCAACACTTCGATCGACCTTTGAACTACAGCCAAACGGTCTTAACGCGGCCAGGCATATCTTTGCCACGGTTGTCGTTTTCTCTCATGCATTTGAAGTTGGCAACTATGGCCTTGATCCGCTGAAAGTGCCGACAGGCTTGACGACTGGCGATTTAGGTGTTGCATTTTTCTTCGCTGTAAGCGGATTTTTACTTGCTCGCAGTTGGTCACGAAATCCCAACTGGAAGATCTTCTTGTGGCACCGTTTCCTGCGTATCTTTCCCGCATTCTGGGTTTGCCTTGGCCTATGCGGCCTCGTCTTATATCCCCTATGGGTCTTACTTCAAGAGGACAGCTTTAACTCCGTCAACTGGGACCAGGCACTCGGCTATATCACCTCTAATGCGTTACTGCGAATCAGGCAACCAGGAATCGGAGGAATGTTTTCTGGTCATCCCGCCGATGGGGTGATCAATGGATCCTTGTGGTCACTATTTCCAGAGTTCTTGTGCTACCTCCTTGTCTTGGTTCTTGGCGCAGCCGGCACTTTGCGACAAAGGCTTGGACCCGCCCTTGCCTTCGGCTTCATCCTTCTAGCGCTCGGAATGAGCCTAACACCCGTAGCGCTAAGAAGCCACACAGGAACAAGCCTATTCCCTCCGTTGTTTTATATTGGAAAACTATTATATGTATCATCCTTCTTTGCAGGCGGGATCCTGCTCTTCGTGTTCGCCGACAAAGCTCCAATATCCTGGTGGACTTGGACCGGGTGCTTTACGGCATTTGCTATGATCCTGTTTACACCCTCCCCGATCACCCGCGCCTTCCTTCCTGTTGCGGTGCCTTACCTGGCGATATCAGGCTCTTGCCTGATGCCATTTAATCGCTTCGACGGCATCGGTGACTTTTCATACGGCATCTATATTTATCATTATCCAATCCAGCAGATAATGTATGGCTCACATCTTTTTGAGGAGAGCTCTGTTGGCATCTTCGCATTATCTTCCTGGGTCTACACCTGTGTACTGGCTTGTTTCAGCTGGTTTGGGGTCGAACGAATTGCCTTGAGAATCCGTCACCGTTTTGACAGGTAAGTCCGTTACAAGCCCGAGGTTCAGGAGTCAGCCGTGCGTATCTGCCTGATCAGTCCCGGCCACCTCACCAGCAACCCTCGCCTAGTGAAGGAAGCGGATGCGCTCGCGCAGGCCGGCCATCAGGTGGCGTTGATCAGCGGCTGGTCGTTTCCACCGCACCAAGCCGAAGATCAGCGCTTCGAGAGCCGCCTTTGGGCGCAGCAACGGCGGGTGCCCTTCGGCGCGCTGGCCTCACAACCCACAAAGCTGTGGCAGAAGCTGCGCCAACGTCTTGCGCGGTTGCTATTTCGGCTCAGAGTGCACAGTCCAGCTGTAGCGATCAGGGCCTGGCACCCTGCCGGCCCTGACTTGATCCGGGCGGCTCGTGGTGTTCCCGCCGATCTCTACATCGCCCACTACCCCGCCGCCCTGCCGGCAGCTGCAATGGCGGCGCGTGACCATCACGGCCGCTACGCCTTCGATGCAGAAGATTTCCACCTTGGTGAATTTCCCAAGGATCGCGCCTACGAACAGTTGCGGCAGGTTTTGCGCCTCATCGAAAGGCGCTACCTCCCAGGTTGCACCTACACCACGGCGGCCTCCTCCGGGATCGCCCAGGCCTATGCCGAGACCTACGGCATCCCGTTGCCTGCGGTGGTGCGCAATGTGTTTCCGCTGTCGCATGCACCAGCGGCTACTACGCCCCGGGGCACAACGAAACCTAGCCCATCGGTCTATTGGTTCTCGCAGACGATCGGACCCGATCGTGGATTGGAATGCGCAATTCGTGCCATCGCCCTAGCCAAGAGTAAACCTCAACTCTACCTGCGTGGGTTTATCAGTGCCGATTTCCGACGGGTCTTGGAATCGTTGGCATATTCAGAAGGGGTAGCCGATCGATTACACCTCTTGCCACCAGCACCACCGGACCAAATGGAACGCTTGGCTGCCACCTACGACGTTGGACTTGTTGCCGAGACTGGAATCACCCACAATCGACGCATCGCCCTCACCAACAAACTATTCACCTATGCATTGGCGGGAGTACCCGCTGTGATCAGCGATATCCCTGCTCATCAAGAGTATGCACAGGAAGCCAGGGAAGCGGTACGGATGTTTCAACCTGAAGATTCACTCTCCATGGCAAGAGCCATTGACTCCATCCTGATCGATCAGGATTCCCTGTGTGTGGCCCGGGCAACTGCGTTTGAACTTGGCAAGAAAAAGCTGAACTGGGACTATGAGCAACAAATCCTCCTTCGCGTAGTGGCTTCATCCTGGTATCAGGACTGATGAAAGACCTCCTTTCACGGCTGCTTCCCCATCAGCAACGCCAAGCCCTCAAGCGACGCCTGTTCGCCGTGCGTGACATGACGACGAGGCTTGAGGTTCTCCGGCAAGCAGGTTTTATGCCCACCGGAGCGATCGATGGTGGGGCCTACCACGGGGATTGGGCCACGACGTTCTGGTCGGTGTTCCCCGGGGTACCGGTGTGGTTGCTGGAGCCGCAGCCAGGATGCCAACAGATCTTGAACCGCCTGGTGCAGCAGCATCCAGGCTCCAGGGTGCTGGCCTCGGCTCTCTCGTCCAGGCAAGGAGCGGCCTCCTTTGTCCTGGCTGAGACAAACAGCGGCCTCTCCTCAGCAGAAGGGGATTCCGGGCAGACAATCCGGGTGCCAACGGAACGCCTGGAGGATCTGGTTCTGGATTGGTCTGGTGTGCAGCCCAATCTTCTCAAGCTGGATCTGCAGGGCCACGAGTTGCAGGCGCTGGAGGGTGCTGGAGCACGGCTGGCCCAGTTCGAGGTGGTAGATCCTGGAGGTGTCGGTGTTACGCATCGGCGAGGTGCCGATCTTCCATGAGGTCAACACCGTCATGGAAGATCACGGCTTCCGCCTCTACGACGTGATTCCCCAGTACGACCGTCCGCGGGATGGGGCCCTCTGGCAGGTGGATGCCTTCTTCGTGCGCCACGACTCCGCCTTGATCGCCTCACGCAGCTGGGATTGACGCTTGAGACTGCTGATCGTCTCCCCCCGCTTCCCCCCCAGCAGCGCCGCCGACAGCCAACGGGTGCGCATGCTGCTGCCCCACTTTGCCGCCCAGGGCATGGCGGCGGAGGTACTCGCCGTGGATCCCGGCTGCGTGGCGGGCCCCCTCGACCCCTGGCAAGCGGAGGGTCTGCCGCCGGTTGTGCCGATCCACCGCGTGCGCGGCCGCAGCCGTGGCTGGAGCCGCGTTCCCGGCCTGGGCAGCGTCGAGGCCCGCTGCCTGGGGGCCCTCGCCGCAGCCGGGGATTGTCTGCTGAGGGAGCGGCGCTTTGATCGAGTGCTGTTCTCCACCACCGCCTTCGGCAGCTTTCGCCTCGGCCCCCGCTGGCGCCAGCGCTTCGGGGTGCCGTTTGTGCTGGATATCCAGGATCCCTGGGTCAACGATTACTACCGTGACCATCCCGAGATAACGCCGCCCGGCGGCCGACTCAAGTACGCCGTGGCCGATCGGCTCAACCGCCACCATGAGCCCCGAGTGCTGCGGGCCTGCTCGGGCCTGGTCGCCGTAAGTGGTGCCTATCTGGAGGATCTCCATCGTCGTTATCCAGATACAGCGGATCTGCCATCCCTGGAACTCCCCTTTCCCGGAGCACCTGATGATTTCGAACGGTTAGAGGCCATTCCCACCGGTGCCCTGCCCTTCGATCCCGACGACGGGCTGATCCACTGGGTGTCGATCGGCCGCGGTGGCGCCGATCTCGGCACCGCCCTGGAGGGCCTGTTCCTGGCCCTGAACCGCCACGCGCCACCGGCCCTGCTGCAGCGGCTGCGGCTCCATTTCCTCGGCACCTCCTACGCCGCCGCCGGCACCGGTGTGCCCACGATCCGTCCGCTGGCCCAGCGCCATGGCCTCGCCCATCTGGTGGAGGAGCGCACCGATCGCCTGCCCCTCTCCCTCACCCTGGCCACCTTGAAGGCCGCCTCCGCCCTGCTGGTGATCGGCTCCGACGATCCCGCCTACACCGCCTCCAAGATCGTGCCCTACCTGCTGGCCCGCCGGCCGCTGCTGGCGGTGATGCATGAACGCAGTCCGGTGGTGCCCCTGATCGGCCGCTGCGGGGGCGCCGCGCTGGTGACGTTCGGCAGCGGCGAGAGCCATGAGCCGTTGGCCGACGCCATCGACCGGGCCTGGCTGCAGCAGGATCGGCACGCCCGCCTGCGCCCCCTCGATCCGCTGGCCATCGCCCCCCACACCGCCGCCGCCCAGGCCGCCCAGCTCACGGCCTTTCTGCAGGGGTGCCGATGAGCGGCTTTCCGCCCCTCAGCCGCGCCACCACGGAGGACCTCTCCCGCTCCTACCGGGCGATCCAGGCGCCGCTGCTCCAGTGGTTCGGCGCCGGCAGCCTGGTGCTGGTGGCCTTCGTGACGGCCCGCTCCTTCGATCAGGCCCTGGCCCTGGCTCTGATCCTGGCCGCCTGCTGGACCGTGCTGGTGATCTGGGACCGCACCGCAGGCCTGGAGCTGCCGTTTCTGCCCTTCTACGTCAGCTTCCAGACCCTGCTCTTCGGCCTGCCGCTGCTCACCAATCCCCCCGACCTGCAGACCTACGGCGGCCCGCAGCTGCTGGCGGCGGGCTTCTCCGTGGCCCTCTGGCTGCTGAGCCTGCTACTGGGCTGGTGGCTGGTGCAGCCCGGCTGGTTCCAGCGGCGGCCAGCCCCGCCCCTGCCCCTCGATGCCCGTCGCCTGGCCCTGCTGCCCCACAGCCTCCTGGCCGCCGGCCTGCTGATCGATCTGAGCCTCAGCTCCGGTCTCTACTGGCAACTGGCGGGAGGAGCCGGCAGTGCCCTGCTCTCGCCCGTGCGCACCCTGGCGGCGGCGATGGAGCTGATCGGCGGCTTCATCGGCGCCCTCGAATACGGGGCGGGCCGGCTCCAGAACACGGCCCTCTGGTGGGGCCTGTGGCTGGCGATCGTGGGCCAGAGCCTGTTCTCCCTGCTG
This sequence comes from Prochlorococcaceae cyanobacterium, assembly GCA_049242845.1. Classification (GTDB taxonomy): domain Bacteria; phylum Cyanobacteriota; class Cyanobacteriia; order PCC-6307; family Cyanobiaceae; genus CBW1002. Next base: position 292 of record JBMLOS010000121.1, on the reverse strand, counting down.
CTCTCCGCCAGCCAGGCGATGCTGCTGAGCACGATCTTCGGGCTATGGATCGGCTCCTCCCGCCGGGCCCTGCCGATCACTGCAGCCCTGCTGCTGCTGCTGGCCTTCCTCAACCAGGGCAAGTTCGTGCTGCGGGAGCGCTACTGGAGCCGGGGCCTGCCCCTGCCCTCGAATCCGATCGAGCTGATCAGCGAATGGGTGGCCGCCAGCTCCGCGGAACGGCAGGCCGGTGGCGGTCAGCAGTTCAGCGAACGGCTCAACACCCTCCAGAACGTGCTGTTCATCCAGGGCC